>JBBWZW010000545.1:0-2842 GCA_039649305.1 Burkholderiales bacterium | reverse complement strand
TTCGAGCAGAGTACCGGCGAAGCAGGAGCCCTCCTCGACCAATGCGAAGAGCGAGCGCGAAGACACATCCAGCCGCGAGAAGGTGCGGCGAATCAGTCCGATTGTTTCATTCACCAGCCAGTGGGTTTTGTTTGCCTGAAGCACCGCGTCCACTGCGAGTACCGCTTGTGGGTCGCCGGAGGTCTTCAACACCCAGGTGCCGATGTCGAGTTCATTGGTACGCATATGCAGGATTGCGTTATCCAGCTCGCGCGCCATTTGCAGCGGCCACCATTGCACGCCGACTTCCTCGATGCTTGCAATGTCTGTTGGCTGTGACACCGATGGCGCCTTAACCGTCAGGGTTGCTGTGCGCGCGGTGCGATCAATCACGATGCTGACATTTTCGTAATCGATGGTGTCTTCCGATTCCTTGCGGTTGAGCGGCGTGAGTTTCACGCCCTTCCCCTGGGCCGGACGACTGCTGTCCGCGGCGAGTGCCAATGCACGCTCGCGCACTTTTTCCTGGAACTGTGCGGGCTTGGCAATGTGATCGACCAGTCTCCAGTCCTTTGCGCGCTGGCCGCGCACGCCTTCCGACATGGTGCAGAAAATATCCGCGTGATCGTGCCGCACCTTGCGCTTGTCGGTGAGGCGAGTCAGGCCGCCGGTGCCGGGAAGCACACCGAGCAGCGGTACTTCGGGCAGGCTCACCGCGGATGAACGGTCGTCGACCAGGACGATCTCGTCGCATGCGGCCGCCAGTTCATAACCGCCGCCGGCGCAAGCACCATTGACTGCCGCGATGAACCTGAGGCCGTTGTTGCGGCTCGAATCTTCGAGGCCATTGCGCGTCTCGTTCGTAAATTTGCAGAAGTTGACCTTCCATGAATGGGAAGATTTGCCGAGCATGAAGATGTTCGCGCCGGAGCAGAATATACGGTCCTTGCCGCCGGTGATGACGACGGTGCGCACGGTCGGATGTTCAAAGCGGATGCGCTGGACCGCATCATGCAATTCAATGTCGACGCCCAGGTCATAGGAATTCAGCTTTAGTTTGTAGCCCTCCTTCAGGCCTCCATCCTCGGAAACGTTCATGGTGAGGGTAGCGATCTGGCCGTCTACCTCGAGCGACCAGTGCTTGTAACGATCCGGTGAAGTCTCGTAAATGATGGGGGAAACCATGGCTATTCGCTCCTTGAAGGAATTATGATGCATTAGATAGGCATGAGAAGCACTATATTGCATCTTTATGGGCGAGTCAAGCAAGAAAATGCATCAGGTCGTAAGGCGGGTCGTGACCCGCCGGGATGGGTAACAACGGGCGCGAGACGGTACGAATGCCGAACAGCCGGCGGGTCACGACCCGCCTTGCGTCTGTCCGATGCTACCCGCTCACCTGGACATTACTTCTCAATCGATCCATCAATCCGACATACGCCGTCTCCTGCGTCATGTCGCTGGTATCGAAAATCTCGTCCGCCTTGGCGTAGAACGGACTGCGGCTTTCCAGAATGCTTTTGAGGTCCTCCATCGCTTCCTTATTGCCATGCATCGGCCGCGTATCGCCCTGAGCGACGACCCGCCCCATGTGGTCTTCCGGAGCAGCTTTCAGCCACACCGTATAGCAATGCGACAGCAGCAGGTTGAACGTGGCCGGGTCGGAAACAATACCGCCCGGCGTAGCGATGACCGCGCGTGGAAAACGCTGAATCGCGTCTTCCAGCGCCCGGTATTCATAGCGTCGGTAGGCACTCGGGCCATAGAGCGCGTGGATTTCCGGGACGCTGCAGCCAGCCAGCGTTTCTATATGCCGGCTGAGTTCGATGAATGGCACCATCCACTGGTCGGCGAGCATGCGTCCGAGGCTCGACTTGCCGGCGCCGCGTAAGCCGATCAGGGCGACCCGCTGACGCCGCGCAGTCTCACTGGTGGGCGCATCAAATATTCCCGCCAGTGTCGCGCGCGCTTTCGCCAACTCGTCGTCGGAGCGGCCGCGCAAAATCTCGCGGATCATGAGCCACTCGGGCGACGTCGCAGTCTCGTCGCCGATCATCTCCGCCAGGCTGCAGTTGAGCACGGCCGCAAGCTGCCGCAGGAACTGGATCGATGCGTTGCCGACACCGGACTCGACATTCGCGAGATGGCGCTCCGACACTTCGGCCAGTCGCGCCAGCGCTTTACGCGTCAGGCCCCGGCGTGAACGCAAAGCGCGCACCTTTTCCCCGAGCACAATTAAAAACGGGTCCCTCACCTCTCCCGCGCCTTCGGCGGCAGAGGCCAAATTCTTATCCATGGTATTCATCTTGTATTAACTTTCCGGCAGATAGTCTGGATCACTTGGCAGTGAAATATAGTATGCTTCATCGTCTTGACATCTGCAAGATATTACATTTACACTGGGCCGCACAAGCAATATAAATCTTAGTAGCGACAGCCCTCCTCGTGCACTATAAGGGCATCGCCCAGGAGACGTAAACATGAACGCAGCGGATTTCCAGAGCCTGATAGGCAACCTGACCAATGAGATTTCGAAGATGCCGCTGGACACGTCGCTCGCGGCCTATCTCAACACGGAACATGGGCCGGGCAGCGCGACTTACGACCTGATCTTCGATGCGTGCAAAGAGGGAGTGAAGGACGGATGGATGTGCGACCGGGAAGCGAATGGCTTGCGCTATGGGCGCGTGGTGAAGCCGTCGGACGCGACGCACGGGTTCAGTGTCGATGTGGTCGACATGGACAATCTCGCCGGCCCGCATCATGCGCACCCTAATGGCGAGATCGACCTGATCATGCCGCTGACACCGGGCGCCTGCTTCGATAACCATCCGGCCGGCTGGTGCGTGTATGGAGCAGGCAC
>JBBWZW010000542.1:0-15903 GCA_039649305.1 Burkholderiales bacterium | reverse complement strand
GGTTATGCCCGGTCGCGCAAATGGCCGGCCAACAATTCCTTCACGAAGCATCAATGCGCGCCGAGATACACAAACATAAAAATAAACACCGCCGCAATAACCCAAACAATCGGCGCCACCTCCCTCGCGCGCCCGGTCAATAGCTTCAACCCCGCATACGAGATAAACCCAAACGCAATGCCGTTCGCAATGGAGTAAGTGAACGGCATCATCAACGCTGTAACCACCGCAGGCACGCTTTCGGTATGGTCGTCCCACTTCACGTCCACCAGTTCACGCATCATCAGGCACGACACATAGAACAAGGCGGGCGCGGTCGCGTACGCAGGCACAGCGCCTGCCAGCGGAGCGATGAACAGGCAGGCAAGAAAAAGAACAGCCACGGTCACCGCGGTCAGGCCCGTGCGTCCGCCAGCCTGCACGCCGGAAGCGCTCTCGATATAAGCGGTGGTGCTCGATGTACCGAGCATGGAACCTGCGACGATCGCGGTACTGTCGGCCAGCAACGCCTTGTTCAGTCGATCGGTCTTGCCGTTTTTGAGCAGGCCGGCGCGATTGGCGACGCCCATCAGCGTACCGGTCGCGTCGAACAGTTCCACCAGGAAGAAGGCCAGGACCACGTTCAGGATGCCAACCGACAAGGCGGCGGAGATGTCGAGCTTGAGCAAGGTCGGGGCAATAGACGGCGGCGCGGAAACAATACCCCCGAACTTATTGTCGGCGACGATGAAGCTGAGCACGGTGACCGCGATGATGCCGATCAGGATCGCGCCCTTTACCCGCAGCTGATCGAGCGCAACAATCGCGAAGAAGCCGATGATCGCCAGTATCACCGGCGTCTTGTGCAGGTCGCCGAGGCCGATTAAGGTGGCCGGGTGCGCGACAACGATGCCGGCATTCTTCAGCGCGATGATGCCGAGGAACAGACCGATACCGGCGGTGATGGCGGTACGTATCGAATGCGGGATGCCCTTGATGATCAGCTCGCGGATGCGGGTGAGGCTGACGATGAGAAAAAGGCAACCGGAAATGAACACTGCGCCTAGCGCCGCTTCCCAAGTGTAGCCCATCCCTTTCACAACGCCGTAGGCAAAGTAGGCATTCAATCCCATGCCCGGCGCCATGGCGATCGGCCAGTTCGCATACAGGCCCATAACCAGCGTACCGATGGCCGCGGCAAGACAGGTGGCGACGAACACCGCATCCTTGGGCATGCCGGCATCGCCCAGGATCTGGGGATTGACAAAAATGATGTACGCCATCGTGAGGAAGGTGGTCAACCCGGCGAGCAGCTCGGTCCTTACATCCGTCCCGTGCTCTTTCAGATGGAAAAATCGTTCTACCACACTCATGCTTCGTCTCCCTTTTTCTGGTTATGTAAAAGTTGCGAGCTTCGACATTAAAGCGCATTTTGGCAAAATGTGTTCATGGCTCGTCCGGGCGGTCCAAAGGCGGTGCGTATGCCTGCCTTTAGCAAGAACTCTTCCAGCTGAATCGTTACAAAACGTACCAGCGGCGAACCGGCTGGCCTTCGGTCAGTCGAACTGCCGGTATGCGCCGATCGCAGGATGACTGCTGGGCGCAAATAATGCTTGTGTGCAAAATAGTTGGAGAGGTGGAAATGCGTATGTGGAAGTAAGCATGGATCAGAGGGAGGCGTGCAGTTCGGCATCGATGCCGGGCGCGCGCGGAATTTAGGAGCAACCAGAAGGAGAAGGAAGTGGGTATTCTTGACAGTGTTTTACGCAGGCGTGAATCTGTTGCCGTATATCGGACCGTAGACGGCGGGCATCCCGCGCCGTACCCCGATATGACGGACGAACAGTTATATAACTACGAAATTGCCTTTGATGTGCCGAGGAAGACTTTCGACAAGCCGCCGGTGCCACCCCGCGCGGCAAGGCATCAAACCCGCGTTGAGCCGGAACTTGAACCGCTGATGAGGCATGAGGGCGGCACTGCTTTTGACGCACCGCCAGTTGCTGCCGGGACAAGACAGGAGCCTGGATGGCACGCGAACGACCATGCCGTGGATGCATCCGCCGCATCAGCGGCAAATGAAGAACAGGATACCGTCATCAACGGGGCCACCACTGATACACCACCTCCGGAGCAAACCGATAAGCCGGAAGTGGAGCGCGCGCCGGTGCCCTCCGGCGACCCCAGGCCGCTCGACCTGAGCAAGCCGGTACGCACCGTCACCACCAGGCAACGCGTGGAAATCATCACCACCAGGGCGCGTCATCCGATTTACAAGGTGCATGGATATATCGAAGACGCCGACATCGCGACGGTGTTCACGCTGGATGGCCAGCTATCGGACGGCGGCGCCAGGTTTCTCGAGAACGTGCCGGATGAAAATGAACTGTACCTGAACATTTATCCGAACCACGATCGGCACAGCAAGGACAGGTACGTCGTGACTCAGCACGCGTCAAGAGAGGAGGCGGATGCGGCCGCGGGCACCGGACGCGTGGCATGCGTGAAGGCGGACTTCAATCGCTAAATCCTGAGGCGGGAAATCTTCGTGCCTTCCAGCGTCAGGTTCGCCATCAGGCCGGCGTTGGTCAGCACGAACGCCACCACGGGCGTCCCAACCGGAACGGCTTCCAACACACCGTTCGCGCCCACCTTCAACACTGCAACCGACGCATCGACTCCGACCGCCCAGCCTTCCTTGATGCGGAATTGGTCCAGGGCCTCCTGTGCAATGAACAGGAAGATGATGGACTTCGATTGCGCGCCGGCCTGCAACCCGACTGAAACCGAGGTGAGGCTATAGTAACCCTTGGTTTCGGCCTTGATGCGCAATGCACCTTCGCCATACTGACCGCCAACCACCAGTCCGGCAGAGATGACTCTCGGGAACACCAATACTCCACTCGCTTTTGCCACGAGTTCGCGGGACCCTTGCGCTGCTGAATAAAGCCGCGGCAGGGCCGCGTCGACACCGGCGTCGATTTCATGCCGCCGTTTATCCGGGCCCGATGCCGCGTCTTCACCTTTTGTGGCGGTGGTAGTGGCCGTCGTCGTGCAGCCTGCGAGCGTTACGCCTGCGGCTGCGAGCGACACCGCCGTCAGCAAGAAATCACGTCTTTTCATAACGACCTCTGTCCGTGCACCCAAACACGCACGGCAAATGTCAGTATGTCCAGAATCCCAAATATTGTGGACCTACTTCTTGCGCGTTTGATTTAGGTCATCGTCATTCCCGCTTAGCAGATTAGCTTTCACTTCGGCCGCCGCGATCCTGCCCGATCATCGACAACGCTTGCTTGCGCGCCTCCGCTTCCGCCTCCTGTTCGGTCGGGAAAACGGAATCAATGGAGACGCGCTGGTGGGGAACGACAGTGTTCATGTGCATGGGATTGGAAGAGGGGCCGTAGATCGTCAGGTAGGCGGCCCAGTCATCACCGTCCGGCAGTTGTACTCCGGCATATTCGATTTCATAGTCGCCGATGAGCTCGGTTTTCATAGCCGCCTCCCTGTAGAGATGTGATGGATCACAACAACGGAAAAGCATGGAGGAAACAGTGCCAGTTTATGAACACACACGGTCGTCCGGCAAGCGCCTTACTTACCGGATTGAATACGATGATGGAGAGTATTTTATCGAACGCGACGGGCAACTCAAGAAGGCCGTGCCCGACCCGCTCATGATCGGCATCGTGCCTGGTGAAGCGAAGAAGGAATTGATGTTAAAGATGGCGATTGCGGATATTGAGATGCTGACGGGGATGGAGGAGTGAGCAGGGGGCGTTGCGCCTTTACTCATTCCCCCTGCAAGGGGGAAGGAGTATTCAACCCGCACTAATGCAACATTACCGGCTTCTCATCCACCCGCACCCGAAACAGCGCATAAGGCTTACGCCGCAAATCCTGCCCCTGATGAAAACGCGCCTGCCGATGCAGCTGATTTGCAGTAACGTACAAATACCCGTCCGTCGCCAACGAAAGCGTATCCGGCCACAAAAGCCGGGGATCATGCGCAACAGCATCCCATTCCCCATCCTGATTGCGCCGCAGAATCGCGTTGTGCTCATAGTTGGTCGCGTAGACATTCCCCGCCGCATCCGATTCCAGCCCGTCGGAGGCGCCGCCCTTGTTTCCTTCGTCGGCAACGGTTGCCTCAACCACATCGTCGAGCAGACTGCGATCGATCAGCGCCTGCACCGAAACGCTGTATAGCCGCCGACCTCCGAGCGGACAGTAAAAAAGGCGCGCGCCGTCGGCACTGATGGCAATGCCGTCCGAGCCCATGCTCGGTCCGAGCTTGATTGTGCCGTCGGCCTGGTGCACGACGAAGGGACGTCCTTCCACCACCGGCAGGAAGTGCTGCAGTTCTTCGGGCCTGGTGGTCACATGGTTGTTCAGCCGGCGCCAGCTGTCACCCTTCTCAAGATCCACCACGACGATGCCGTTGGGCCCCTTGTCGGATGAATCGGTGATGAAGGCCATGCCTTCCTTGCCGCGCCGCAAGTCGAAGCGGATATCGTTGAGGTAGCTCTTGGGATAAGCGACTTCCTGCGGGAAAAGTATTTTCTTGACGACGGTGTTGGTCGCGAGGTCCACGCACACCAGCTTCGGTCCGCCGTACTCGCTCAACTGAAACAGCGGACTTCCGGTATCGAGTATCCACAGGCGATCGATCGGATCGACGACGACGCTCTGTACCGATACAAGCGTCGCGCCAAGATTGTCCGGATCGGTCCGGTTGATTTGTTCGTTGGGATAAGCCACGCACTGGCCATCCTTGATTTCGGCCACCGAGAACGGCACATCGTCACCCCACTTCGGGAAATTGACGAAGATGCGCCCCTGGTGCGATACGGTGACGCCGGTCGGCATCGCGCCATGGAAGAAGGCAACGGCCTCGAGCGCGCCCAAGGGCTCATCGGCCGGAAGCTCCTGGCCTTGTATGTTCATGGCGACATCTCCTTGATGATGCGGGCGCGAATCGCGCGACGACAGGACATTGTTCAATAGAGTGCAGGGCGCTTGTACGGTTCCGGTACTCGCGGGTCGCGGTAAGCTTGTTAAGGATCCCGACGTTAGAACGCAAGTTTGCATGCACGACACAAGGAGTAACAAGATGAAAGCCGTTGTTTGCCAGGGCCCGCGCGATGTTAACGTGAAGAACATGCCGGGCCCAAGATCCAACGTCGGGCAACGAAATCCCCAACCTGACGATGAACAACCTCGTGCGCTCAGTGAAGTTCACCGGCGGGATCGGCGTGGTCGCCCGGCTCTGGCGGCGGGTTGAGAAGGTTGGAATCTGCGGCGCGCGCGTTAATCCCAAACACCGCACCACGCGGGCGGTGCGGCTTTCTTACCTGCGACAGCGCCGAAATCTCACCCCACCTTACCCGCCGCCGCAAACACCCCACTCGCGCGAAGAATCCGCCGCTCCCCCACCATCAAAAAACAATTTGCAAACGCCAGCCGCCCACCAACACGCTGAAGATCTACACGCGCCTCAACCCAATCACCAGGCCACGCCGCCTCCACAAAATCCGTCGACAGATTCACCGTCACCATCGGCTTCTGATCTTCATTCTCCATCGCGATCGCAACACCCAGGGCGCTGTCGGCCAGCGTCGCCAGCAGCCCGCCGTGCGCCATGCCCTTGATATTGGTGTGCCTCTCATCGATGCGTACGCCAACCAGGTGCCGGCCGTCTTCGGTGCGCTTGTGGTAAAACGGCCCAATCAGTTGCACGAAAGCGCTCCCGCGAAGTACGGGCTCAAAACCATCGGGGACGGGCAGGGCATCAACATGTAGTGCTTGAGTCATTGGATAAGTACCGATCAAAAACGCGAACAAAGGATTCGTGCATAATAACCAAAATAATGGAATAGGGTTCTGCACTGCAGTACCACATCCCGAACGATAGGAGACAACGCCATGAGCGTCAAAGAACTTTTCAAGCTCGACGGCAGGGTCGCGCTGATTACCGGCGGCTCACGCGGGCTAGGCCTGCAGATGGCCGAAGCGCTGGGCGAGATGGGCTGCAAGCTCGCGATCACCGCACGCAAGGCAGATGAGCTGACCGAAGCAAAGGCGCATCTTCAGACGATGGGCTTCGAGGTCCTCACCGTCGTCAACGATCTGTCCAGGACCGACCAGATACCATCCTTGGTAGACCAGGTCCTGCAGCACTACGGCACCATTGACATCCTCGTGAACAATGCCGGCGCCACCTGGAGCGCACCGGCGGAAGAGTACCCGGACGAAGCATGGCACAAGGTGCTCAACCTCAACGTCGATTCCGTCTTCTTCCTTTCGCGTGAAGTAGCGCGCCGCTGCATGATCCCGAAAAAGTCCGGCAAGATTATCAACATTGCGTCCGTCGCCGGATTGCGCGGCAGCGCGACCAACGTCACCACACTTGCGTATCACACGTCCAAAGGCGCGGCAGTCAACTTCACCCGCGCGCTCGCTTCCGAATGGGGCAAGTACAACATCAACGTCAACGCGATCTGCCCCGGTTTCTTTCCATCGAAGATGTCCGCGGGACTTCTGGAAAAAGTAGCGGAAACAGTCGTCGCGAGGGCGCCATTGCACCGCATCGGTGGCGAAGAGGACCTGAAGGGCGTGGTGGTGTTCCTCGCCTCCGAGGCGTCTCGGCATATCACCGGCCAGAGCATCGCGGTCGACGGCGGCATCAGTGCAGTGTAGTGCTTAATGCAGTGTAGGACTTAATGCAGTGTAGGACTTAAAGTCACATCATGAGCCAGGATCCACAAGAACGTTTCGCCGGCACCCGTCCCGTCACTCCACAGCACGCTTTTGACATCGACCGCCTTTCCGCTTTCATGCGCCAGCATGTCGACGGTTTTCGCGGCGACCTGCAAGTCGAACAATTCAAGGGCGGACAATCCAACCCGACCTTTATGCTGACCGCAGGCGGCAAACAATACGTCATGCGCCGCAAACCACCCGGCGTCTTGCTGCCTTCCGCCCATGCCGTCGATCGCGAATACAAAGTCATCAGCGCACTTGCAGCCACCGATGTGCCGGTCGCAAAGACCTACGCTTTGTGCGAAGACGAATCCGTCATCGGCAGCATGTTCTACATCATGGACTACGTGCAGGGCCGCATCCTGTGGAATTCCGCATTGCCAGGATTCGAGCCACGCGAACGCGCGGCGTTGTTCGATGAAATGAATCGCGTCATCGCCGCCTTGCATCAGGTCGATTACGAAGCGGTCGGCCTCGGCGGCTACGGCAAACCGGGTAACTACCTCCAACGGCAGGTGACGCGCTGGACCGGGCAGTACCGTGCCTCCGAGACGGAGCGCATCGAGGCGGTGGAGAACCTGATCGCATGGCTTCCGCAACACATTCCCGCGTCAGATGAAACCCGCATCGTGCATGGCGACTTCCGCATCGATAACGTAATTTTTCATCCGACCGAGCCGCGCATTCTGGCAGTACTCGACTGGGAACTGTCTACGCTCGGCCACCCGCTGGCCGACTTCGCATATCACTGCATGACCTGGCGCATGCAGCCCGGCCCGGCACGCGGAATGGCCGGACTGCCGTTGCAGGAACTCGGCATTCCGACCGAAGAAGAATACCTCGAAGCCTACCTGCGCCGCACCGGCCGCAGCGACGTTTCAAAGAGCGACTGGGAATACTACATGGTGTTCAACATGTTCCGTCTCGTCGGAATTCTGCAGGGCATTACGAAGCGCGCATTGCAGGGCAACGCAGCGAGCACCCATGCGGTCGAGACCGGCAAGCGAACGCGTCCACTTGCGGAACTCGCATGGCAACTCGCCGAGCGCATACAAACGAATAACTAACCGAGAGACACCAGATGACATTCACATTTTCCGACAAGGTCAAAGACCTGCAACAGCGCGTGAGCGCATTCATGGACCAGCATGTCTATCCCGCCGAACACGTGTTCGAAGCGGAAATGGATGCCGCGCGCCGCAACGGCAATCCCTGGGTGCCGACCAAAATCGTCGAAGAGCTGAAGCAGAAAGCACGCGCCGAGGGATTGTGGAACCTGTTCCTGCCCGAGTCGAAATACGGCGCCGGCCTCACCAACCTCGAATACGCGCCGCTATGCGAAATCATGGGCCGCTCGCCGATCGGACCGGAAGCCTTCAACTGCTCCGCGCCCGACACCGGCAACATGGAAACGCTGGTGCGCTACGGATCGGCCGAGCAACAGCAGCAATGGTTGCTGCCTTTGCTGGATGGCGAAATCCGCTCCGGCTTTGCGATGACCGAGCCGGACGTCGCATCCTCGGACGCGACCAATATCCAGGCGCGCATCGAACGCGACGGCGACGAGTATGTGATCAACGGCCAGAAATGGTGGACCTCCGGCGCCAATGACCCGCGCTGCAAAATTCTGATTTTCATGGGCAAGACCGACCCGGACAACAGCAACCGTCATCGCCAGCAGTCGATGATCCTGGTGCCCCTGGATGCGCCGGGCGTGACAATACTGCGCCATCTGCCAGTGTTCGGGTACGACGATGCGCCGCACGGCCATGCGGAAGTGCGCTTCGAAAACGTCCGTGTCCCCGCGACCAACATGCTGCTGGGCGCCGGCCGCGGCTTTGAAATCGCGCAGGGTCGCCTAGGCCCTGGCCGCATTCACCATTGCATGCGCCTGATCGGCCGCGCCGAACGTGCACTGGAAAAAATGTGCCGGCGCACTTTGGAGCGCACCGCCTTCGGCAAGAAAATTGCAGATCAGGGTGTCACCCGCGAACGCATCGCGAATTCGCGCATCCTGATCGACCAGGCGCGCCTGCTCGTGCTCAATGCCGCGCACATGATGGACACCGTCGGCAACAAGGCAGCCGCCAAGGAAATTGCGATGATCAAGGTTGTCGCACCGAACATGGCATGCCAGGTGATCGACTGGGCGATCCAGGCGCACGGAGGAGGGGGCGTAAGCGAGGATTTCGGTTTGGCGCATGCTTATGCGAGCTCGCGTACCTTGCGGCTTGCGGACGGCCCGGATGAGGTACACCGCAATGCGATCGCGAAGCTGGAGTTGGCGCGGTATATCGAGCGCTAAAAACCTCATCTCTCCCGCTTGCGGGAGAGGTGCGCCAGGGCTAACCAAACCAGAACCAGAGACCCAGCATGTCCACTCGCCACTTCACCTACTGGCCCAGCCACCAGCCGCATCACCTCACGGTCCCCGAAACCAACCTCTATTACAACGTAGAAGTATCCGCCGCCCGTTTCCCCGACAAGCCGTACATCATCTTCTACGACACCCCGATCACCTTCGCGGAATTCAAGGACGAAACCGAGCGTATCGCCGGCTACCTCGAACAGGTATGCAAGGTAAAGAAAGGCGACCGCGTGCTGCTGTACATGCAAAACAGTCCGCAATTCGCGCTCGCCTATTACGGCATCCTGCGCGCCAACGCGGTCGTAGTGCCGGTCAACCCGATGAACCTGACCGACGAGCTACGGCATTACGTGCATGACACCGGCGCGACCACGGCCATCGTTGCACAGGACCTGTATCCGCAAATGCAGCCGTTGCTAGGGCAGGGCCTGGATAACATCATCGTAGCAACATACGCCGACTACCTGAAGCGGCCCACCGACCTCAAGGTCCCCGAATTCGTCACCGCCCCACGCCAGCCAATTGCCGACGCCACATTGTGGACCGACATGCTGGAGCGCAATCTGCGCCCCGGCCCACTGACCGCCGGCGCCGACGACCTGTGCGCGATGCCCTATACCTCCGGCACGACCGGCCATCCCAAGGGATGCATGCACACCCACCGTAGTGTCATGTATGGCGCCGTCGCAGGCGTACAGTGGTTCAACACGCGGCCAGACTCGGTGCTTCTATCAGTCCTTCCATACTTCCACGTCACCGGCATGCAAGGCGGCATGAACGGCCCTCTTTATGCAGGCACCACCATAGTCCAGTTGCCCCGTTGGGACCGCGAAGCGGCCGCACAGTGCATACATCAATACGGAGTGAGCGGCGCCCAGTTGATCGCGACGATGGTGGTGGATTTTCTGGCGAATCCGAACATTGCCCAATACAATTTTTCCAGCCTGACGCATCTCAGGGGCGGCGGCGCAGCCATGCCGGAAGCGGTCGCGCAAAAACTCAATGACCTGATCGGCATTCCATACGTAGAGGGTTACGGCATGTCGGAGACGATGGCCGCAACCCACATCAATCCACCGCAGCGGCCGAAGAAGCAGTGTCTCGGCATACCCATCTATGACATGGATGCCCGCGTAATCGATCCCGAAACCCTGCTCGAACTGCCGCCCGGTGACGCGGGCGAAGTGATCGTGAGCGGGCCGCAGGTGATGCAGGGTTACTGGAACAATCCGCAAGCGAGCGCCGAGAGCTTCATTGAACGCGACGGCAAACGCTTCCTGCGCACCGGCGACCTGGCCCAAGTGGACGAAGACGGTTATTTCTTCATGGTCGACCGACTGAAGCGAATGATCAACGCCTCCGGCTTCAAGGTATGGCCGGCCGAGGTGGAAGCCATGATGTACCGGCATCCCGCCATCAGGGAGGCATGCATCATAGCCGCCTCGGATCCGAAGCGCGGCGAGACCGTCAAGGCCGTCGTGGTATTGAAGGACGATTTCCGTGGCAAGGTCACCGAGCAGGACATCATCGACTGGGCACACCAGAACATGGCCGTCTACAAGAGCCCGCGTATCGTGCAATTCGTCGACGCTCTTCCGAAGTCAGGTTCAGGCAAAGTGCAATGGCGGGAATTACAGGAACGCGAAAACGCGCAACGCTAAACTCGGAGGGGCTATGCGATTTCAACACAAGGTAGCGATCATCACCGGCACCGCCAGCGGAATAGGGCGGGCAACAGCGCAACGTCTCTATAACGAAGGGCATCCGTCGCCCTGATCGACCGCAACGAAGAAGCCCTCGCAGCTGCGGCCGCCGCATTGCCCGATCAATTGAGAGTCTGGGTCGCCGCGGTGATTGCCTTCCTCGCGAGCGATGATGCCAGCTATGTTACTGGTCAGGCGCTACCGGGCGACGGCGGCAATACTGCTTCGTTGAACCTGCCAGGCGTGAAGGTCTGATCTCGTAGCCGAGCGGGCGAGTCCCTGCCCCCGCGCCAACGGCCCGCGTTTGCCAAGGTGCCGTTTTCCACTTTAATACCGAAACAAAATTCGAGTACACATATCGGAGTCGCGCGGGCGGTTTGATCCCCTTTTGCTTCAAATGATCATCATCTGTTCCAAATCGTTCTCTGCATTGTATGGCGAGACAGCAGCTGTTGACACCAAACCATCCCTCGCTTTAAAATGAAATAACAATCATTAGAACGGAATTAGAAGTGCCGCGTCGGATTGTCCCGGCCGCGCTCAGGTTCGGGCAATGCGCCGTGGGTCCGACCATTGCGGTGAATAATTTGGAGTCGAGGAGAGCGGGATGAAAGACATAGTTCGGTTAGGTGCAGGTTCTGGCTTTTGGGGTGACGCCATGGATCCGGCGGTGGAGTTGCTCGAGAAGGGTCAGCTCGACTATCTGTGTTTCGATTTTCTGGCGGAGTTGACGATGGCCCTGCTGCAGCGACAGAAACTCAAAAACCCGTCGGCGGGCTACATTCCGGATGCGGTGCAGTACATGAACACCATGATGCCGCTCGCACGCGAGCGCGGCACGCGCCTGATTTCAAATGGCGGTGGCGTTAATCCGCGCGCGGCGGCGCAGCGTATCGTCGAAGGTGCGCGCGCCGCGGGACTGACGGGCGCAAAAATAGCCCTGGTCGAAGGCGACGACCTGCTCGACAAGCTCGACCTGATGCAGTCGCAAGGTGTACCGCTGGTCAATATGGATACCGGCGACGCCGATTTCGCCGCGATCCGTAGCCGGGTGGTATCGGCGAATGTCTATACCGACAGCACCGGCATTGTCGAAGGGCTGCAAGGGGGCGCCGACGTCGTCATCGCCGGCCGGGTTTCGGATAACGCGGTCTATGTGGGGCCGCTCGTGCATGAATTCGGCTGGCGGCGTGACGCCGCGCACATCGACCGGCTGGCAGCCGCGGTAACAGTAGGACATATCGTCGAATGTGCGGCGGCCTGCACCGGCGGCATGTCGTCGCGTTTCGCGCAGATGCCGCGCATGGGCCAGGTCGGCTTTCCGATCGTGGAATTCCATCGCGATGGCAGTGCGGACATTACCAAGGTCGAAGGCAGCGGCGGCCGCATAGACCTGTTCACCGTCAAGGAACATCTGGTCTACGAAATTGGCGACCCGTCGAACTACCTGATGCCGGACGCCGTCGCAGACTTCACTTCACTGCGGCTGCAGCAGGCAGGCGCCGACCGCGTACGCGTGAGCGGCGTCAAAGGCAAACCGGCCCCGGACCTGCTCAAGCTGGTTGTCGGCTACCAGGATGGCTGGATCGGTGAAAGCATGGCTTTCTTTCCTTGGCCGAACGCCTTTGATCGCGCGTGCAAGGCGAAGGAAACCATGCTCGAACGGTTCGAGCGGATGGGGCTGGCCGCTGATCAGGTGCATTTCGACTTTGTCGGCCTCAACACGCTGCACGGCCCCGGCGCTCCCATGCCGGATACGAAGGCGGCGAACGAACTCAACGAAGTTGGCCTGCGTTGCGCGGTACGTACCCGGACCATCGAGGAGGCCGACAAGGTCAGGCGCGCGGGCGCACACCTTTGGATCATGGGACCGGGCGGCACCTCGTTCGGCACGCCGATGAAGCCGCGGCCGGTGGTGTCGCTATGGCCGACGCTAATACCGCGCGAATTCGTGCAGCAACGTACAGAAATTCTGGTCGCATAAGGAACCCGAAATGACACGTCAACTTCAAGAAATTGCATACGTTCGCTCCGGCGACAAGGGCGATGTCTGCACCGCGGGTCTGGTGGCAAAGACGCCGGAGGATTACCCGCTGCTGCTGGCCAGCGTGACGCCGGACAGTGTGAAGGCCCTGTACGGTGACTGGGTGCAGGGCACGGTAAATTGCTACCCGATGGATAACATCGAGGCAGTGGTCGTCGTCATGCAGGGCGCGCTCGGCGGCGGTGCGACGCGAACACTGAGGCTCGACCAGACCGGCAAGTCACTCGGCTATGCGTTGCTGCGCCTGCCCGTGGCTGAATAGCGATGACCATCCTGCATTCGGCGGTGCGCCCGTCCGATCCATCGTTTGCGCGCAATCGTGCCGCCTATGAAACTTTGCGCGCGCAGCTGGCGACCGCCCAGGCCGCGGTTATCGCTGGCGGGGGCCAGCGCGCCACTGAGCTCCACGCTGCGCGCAGTAAACTGGTGGCGCGCGAACGCGTCAACAGTCTGCTTGACCCCGGAACCCCATTCCTCGAGGTCGGCCAACTGGCCGGCCTCGAGATGTATGAGAGCAGCGTCCCGTCCGGGGGAATCATCACGGGGATCGGCATTGTAGCCGGGCGGGCGTGCATGGTGATGGCGAACGACGCCACGGTCAAAGGCGGCACCTACTATCCAATCACCATCAAGAAGCAGATCCGCGCGCAAGCGGTCGCGCGCGAGAACGGCTTGCCGTGCATTTACCTGGTAGATTCGGGCGGCGCCTTCTTGCCGCTGCAGGAAGAAATTTTTCCGGACGAGCATCATTTCGGGCGGATTTTTCGCAACATCGCGGAGATGTCGTCGCTCGGTCTCAAGCAGATTGCGGCCGTCATGGGTTCCTGCACCGCCGGCGGCGCCTACATCCCGGCCATGTGCGACGAAACGGTCATCGTCAGGGAGAACGGCACGATCTTTCTCGGCGGTCCCCAATTGGTGCAGGCCGCCACCGGTGATGTGGTCGATGCCGAAACGCTGGGCGGCGCCGATGTACATACCCGGCTGTCCGGGGTGGCAGACCACTACGCGGAAAACGACCATCACGCGCTGAGTATCGTGCGCGACATCGTCGCACGCCCGGGCCCGAAAGCCATCTCACCGCCCCCGCTGAAGGCGGTGCCGCCGCTTTATGATGCCGCCGAGTTGCCCGGGCTGATACCGGAAAACCCGAAGCAGCCGATTCCTGCGCGTGAGATTCTGGCGCGCCTGATGGATGGCAGCGAAATCAACGAATACCGCGAGCGCTATGGCCCCACGCTGATTTGCGGCACCGGCGCGATCGGCGGGTATCCCGTAGGCGTACTCATCAATGACGGCGTGCTGTTCAGCGAAAGCGCGCAGAAAGCGGCAAACTTCATTGAGCTGTGTACGCAGAGCGAGATCCCGCTGGTATTCCTGCACAACATCAGCGGCTTCATGGTCGGCGTCGATTACGAACACGGCGGCATCGCCAAGGATGGCGCCAAGATGGTCAATGCGGTATCCACCTCGCGCGTGCCGAAATTCAGCGTCGTCATTGGCGGTAGCTATGGCGCCGGCAATTACGCGATGTGCGGCCGGGCATTCGGCCCGCGACTGATGGCCATGTGGCCGAATGCGCGCACGTCCGTGATGGGAGGCGAGCAAGCCGCCACCGTCCTTGCGCTGGTACGTCAGGAGCAGCTTGCGCGACAGGGGAAGCAATTTCCCGCACAAGAGGCCGAGGCCTTTAAACAACCGATTCGCGACCATTACGCCGCCCATAGCACGCCGGCCTACGCTGCTTCGCGCTTGTGGATCGACGCCGTGGTCGATCCGATTGACACGCGCCAATGGCTGGTGCTGGGCCTGGCGCTGGCGTACGACGGCCCGGCCGAACAAACCCGCTTCGGCGTATTCAGGATGTGACATGTTCAAGCGTGTATTAATTGCGAACCGCGGGGA
Organism: Burkholderiales bacterium; assembly: GCA_039649305.1. GTDB lineage: Bacteria > Pseudomonadota > Gammaproteobacteria > Burkholderiales > Burkholderiaceae_D > Noviherbaspirillum. Next base: position 1,142 of record JBBWZW010000542.1, on the reverse strand, counting down.
AATCGCGCGCCGGGTTGCCCGCACCTGCAGCAAACTCGGAGTCGACTTCGTCGCCGTGTACTCCACCGCCGATGCCGGTGCCCTGCACCTGCAGGGAGCTGTCGCGGCGGTGTGCCTGGGCGCAGGACCGGCTGCGGATAGCTATCTGAATGGCGCAGCCATTATCGAGGCGGCGCTGCAGCACGACTGCGACGCGATCCACCCCGGCTACGGCTTCCTGTCCGAAAACGCCGATTTTGCGGTAGCGGTTGAAGCCGCCGGCCTGGTTTTCATCGGGCCGCGTGCTGACACCATTGCTGCACTGGGCGACAAGTCGCGGGCGAAACAGCTAATGAGCGACGCGGGCGTGCCGACGGTGCCGGGCCTTATCGAAGCCAGCGACGATCCGGCACGCGTCGAAGAGATGATCCGCATAGTGGGATTGCCCGTGCTGCTCAAGCCCAGCGCCGGTGGCGGCGGCAAGGGCATGCAGGTGGTAACCACGCTCGAAAGATTGCGCGAGACCGCGCAGGCGGCAATCCGGGTCGCGCGTAACAGCTTCGGCGACGGACGACTGCTCGTCGAGCGCCTCGTGGAGCGGCCGCGGCACATCGAAGTGCAGGTATTCGGCGACTGCCACGGCAACGTGGTGCACCTGTTCGAGCGCGAGTGCTCGCTGCAGCGCCGCCACCAAAAGGTAGTCGAGGAAGCCCCCGCCATCAATTTGCCGGAGGACGTGCGGCAGCGGTTGCTGCAGTCGGCTGTGCGGGGAGCACAGAGCATCGGCTATCGCAATGCCGGTACTTTCGAATTCATCGTCGGCGAAGATCACAGTTTTTACTTTCTTGAAGTGAACACCCGGCTTCAGGTCGAGCACCCGGTGACTGAAGAGATCACCGGCCTTGACCTGGTCGAGTGGCAACTGCGGGTCGCCGCAGGTGAAGCGCTGCCGCTGGCACAGCACCAGATTACCGCCACCGGTTGCGCTATCGAGTGCCGAATTTATGCGGAAGATCCGTCCAACGGATTCCGCCCCGCGCCAGGCATCGTGGCGCAGGCGGTGTGGCCGAATGATGTGCGGGTCGAAGCCGGCATCGCTAGTGGTGGCGAGGTTCCCCCATACTATGATCCGATGGTGGCGAAGCTGGTGGCACACGCCGCTA
>JBBWZW010000490.1:0-3007 GCA_039649305.1 Burkholderiales bacterium | reverse complement strand
CCACCGTCATGTTCAGGTTCTCATCGAGGACCCCGTATCCGAAGCGGTAAGAGCGCGGCCTGCCGTCGTCGGTCCCGGTTGCCGTCGTCAGCTTGTCGATCTGCAGGAAGCGGCGCATCAGTTTGTCACCCGCATAAAATTCGAGCACGCCATTGGTGCCGGTCCAGTTCTGCACCGAGCGGCTGATCTGGTTCTGTTGCTCCTGTGTACACGAGGCAAGCGTCAGCGACGCGGCGATTACGAAAAACGCAAAGGAAAGTTTCATGGGGTTAGTCTGTGGTCGCGTTGGTTGTAAAATGCCATTTTGCGCCAAATCTTCCGATTCAACACACCCCTATGCGTACCGACACTCCCCAGGCGATTTATCGTAAGGACTACACGCCGCCCAGCTATTGGGTGGACACGGTCGAAATGGGTTTCGACCTCGACCCCGAACTCACACGCATTGCCACGCGCCTGACCATGACGCGCAACCCCGACAGCCACGGCAAGAGCCTGACGCTGTACGGCGAAGCGGTTGACCTGGTCCATCTGCGCATGAATGGCAAGGAGCTCACCAAGCGTGCTTACTCACTTGTGAACGGCGTGCTGGAGATCCCGAATGCGCCGGACAACGTGACGCTTGAAATCGAAACCGCCATCAACCCGAGCCAGAATACCTCGCTGATGGGACTGTACGTCTCCAACGGCAATTTCTTCACCCAGTGCGAAGCCGAAGGCTTCCGCAAGGTCACCTACTTCCCGGACCGCCCGGACGTGATGGCCAAGTACACCGTCATGTTGCGCGCCGACAAAGAAAAATATCCGGTGCTGTTGTCCAATGGGAATCTGATCGAGCAGGGCGACCTCGGCGACGGACGCCACTACGCGCTGTGGGAAGACCCGTTCAAGAAGCCCTCGTATCTGTTTGCATTGGTCGCCGGCGATCTCGTATGTCAGGAAGAGACTTACACGCTGCAGTCCGGCCGCGAAGTGCTGCTGCAGGTATGGGTGGAAGAAGGCAATCTCGACAAGACCCAGCACGCGATGGAATCGCTGAAGAACAGCATTCGCTGGGACGAAGAACGCTTCGGCCTTGAACTCGACCTCGACCGCTTCATGATCGTGGCTGTCGGCGACTTCAACATGGGGGCGATGGAAAACAAGGGCCTCAACATCTTCAACACCAAGTATGTGTTGGCCAACCCCCGCATCGCCACCGATGTCGACTACGCCAATATCGAATCGGTGGTCGGCCACGAATACTTCCACAACTGGACCGGGAACCGCGTCACCTGCCGCGATTGGTTCCAGCTGTCGCTGAAGGAAGGCCTGACCGTTTTCCGCGACCAGGAATTTTCCGCAGACATGATCGGCAGCGCGAGCGGCCGCGCGGTCAAGCGCATAGAAGACGTGCGCGTGCTGCGCCAGGCGCAGTTCCCGGACGACGCCGGCCCGATGGCGCATCCGGTTCGCCCCGACTCCTATGTCGAGATCAACAATTTCTATACCGTCACCATTTACGAAAAAGGTTCGGAAGTGGTACGCATGTACCAGACCCTGCTCGGCCGCGAAGGCTTCCGCAAGGGCATGGACTTGTACTTCGAACGGCATGACGGCCAGGCGGTCGAGTGCGACGACTTCCGCGCCGCGATGGCGGACGCAGGCGAGCGCGACCTGTCCCAGTTTGAACGCTGGTACAGCCAGGCCGGCACGCCGCGCGTTACAACGCAGACGCATTACGATTCGATCGGCCGCAATTTTGACCTGATCCTGTCGCAAGACTGTCCGTCCACGCCGGGCCAGGAGACAAAACTCCCGTACCATATTCCGGTCGCAGTCGGCTTGCTTGACAGCAGCGGCAAGGACATCCCGCTGCAACTCGACGGACAGCCAAATGACGAGAACGCACCGACCACCATGGTGCTGGAACTGACAGAAGAGAAGCAGACATTCCGCTTCACCAATGTGCCCGAAAAGCCGGTGCCATCGATACTGCGCAACTTCTCCGCGCCGGTCATCCTGGACGTCGAATACACCGACGACGAGCTCGCATTCCTGATGGCCAACGACAGCGACCCGTTCAACCGCTGGGAAGCGGGACAACGCTTAGCGACACGCCGCATGCTGGCATTGACCGGCTCGGCGCAGAGCGATGAAGCGCTGAATGAATCCGAACTGGACGCGTCGATACTCGCCGAAAGCTTCCGCGCCACGCTGAACGACACGGCGCTCGACCCGTCCTTCCGCGAACTCGCCTTGACGCTCCCTTCGGAGAGCGTGATTGCGGAACAGATGGAAGTGATCGACCCGCAAGCGATCCACCGGGTGCGGCAGTTCCTGCGTCGCTCACTGGCGCAAGCGCTGCGCACCGACTGGATGGTTGCCTATCAATCGAATCGTACGCCGGGCACCTACAGTCCGGACGCGATCTCCGCAGGCAAGCGCGGGCTGAAGAACCTGGCATTGTCTTACCTGGGCGAGATCGACGACGCCGACGCGCACCAGTTGGCGCAAACCCAGTACGACCATGCCAACAACATGACCGACCGCCTTGCCGCCTTGTCGGCCCTGGTCAACAGCAAAGCGTCCGCCAAAGACGCCGCGCTTGCCAGCTTCTATAAAGAGTTCGAGAACGAAGCACTGGTGATCGACAAGTGGTTTTCGCTACAGGCGATGGCACGCACCACCGACGTGGCTGCGGTGCGTGAGTTGATGAGGCATCCGGCATTCAGCATGAAGAACCCGAACCGCGCGCGCAGCCTGATCTTCAGTTTCTGCAACGGCAATCCGTCGCAATTCCATGCGGCCGATGGCAGCGGTTACCAGTACTGGGCAGAGCAGGTGATCGCACTGAACGCCATCAACCCGCAAGTCGCTGCGCGCCTGGCACGCAGCCTCGACCGCTGGCGCAAATACGCACCTGCGCTGCAGGCGAAAATGCGCGCAGCGCTGCACAAGGTTGCCGACACGCGCGGCTTGTCCAGAGACGTGCTCGAAGTCATCACAAAATCTTTATCCAACTAAC
>JBBWZW010000487.1:0-4572 GCA_039649305.1 Burkholderiales bacterium | reverse complement strand
AATTCCTTGCTAACGGGCTGGTCTCCGGCGTCTTTTATGCGCTGTCGGCGCTGGGACTGACCCTCATTTTCGGCCTCATGCGGGTCGTCAATTTTGCGCACGGCGAGTTTTACATGATAGGCGGCCTCCTGGGCTGGTTTGTCACGGCGAACCTGGGCCTCGATTTCTTTTCAGGCCTGGTGTTGGTGGCTGTCGTGATGGCGGCATTCGGCTGGCTGGTCGATCGCATTCTCATCGAACGTGTGCGGGACCAGGGGGAAGAACCCGGCATCCTGTTGACGATCGGCTTGTCGATATTCCTCGCGAATACCGCCCTGCTGATCGTCGGTACGGCGCCCTTGAAGGTTGTCGCACCGGCCAGCAATGCGCCGCTGATCATTGGTCCGATTGTTTTGACCACGCTGCGGCTGCTTGCAGTGGCCACCTGTGCAGTCGCCATCATCGGCGCGCACTTGCTGATCAAGAAAACCAAGTTGGGACGCGCGATGCGCGCAACGTTCCAGGATCCGATGGCTGCCCAACTGGCCGGCATCAGGATCTCCCATGTCTATGCGTCGACGTTCGCACTCGGCGCAACACTGGCGGCCATTTCCGGCATGCTGCTCGGTTCGATCTACGTAGCCCAGGTAACGGTGGGCGGACTGGTCAGCCTGAAAGCATTTGTCGTGGTCATTCTCGGCGGCATGGGCAGTTTCGCCGGCGCGATTGTGGGCGGACTGGTGCTCGGCGTGGCCGAAGCGATGTGGGGCGGTTATATCTCGACCGGCCTGGTGGACATCATCGGCTTCATCCTTGTCATTCTCATTCTGCTGTTCCGTCCATACGGCTTGTTCTCGACTCGCGCGGAAAGGGCGTAATCCATGAAATTCGAACGTAACGTTATATTTGCAATGCTCGCGCTAGCGGCATTGTTCCCGCTGGTCGCGACCGACCAGTACCTGCTGCATATCGGCATCCTGGTGCTGTTTTATGCGATCCTCGCAACCAGCCTGAACCTGGTGCTCGGTTATGTCGGCGAACTTTCGCTCGGCCAGACCGCGTTCCTCGGTATCGGTGCTTACACCGCGGCGATCCTCTCGTCCAAGTTCGGCTTCCCGATCTGGATCACGATCCCGCTGGCCGGCCTCATCTCGGCTGTCTTTGGCATGGCGATCGGCGCGGTGACGCTCCGGCTGCAAGGGCCGTTCTTCGTGATCGTGACGCTGGCGTTCTCGGAGGTGCTGCGCCTGATTGCCAACAATTGGGTTGGCCTGACCAATGGCCCGATGGGCATCGCCGGCATTGCACAGCCCCAGGTGCTTGCCAACGCATCGACGCTGGCGGGCAAGCAACTGTATTTTTATGTTGGCCTCGGACTCACCGCCCTCTCGCTCTACCTGTCCTACCGGTTCGTGTACTCCAGCAGAGGACGCGCGGCCATCACGGTGCGCGAAAACCGGTACGTTGCGCAGTCGGTGGGCATCAGGCCGTTCTCGTACGCGATGCTGGCGTTCGTACTCGGTTCGCTGCTTGCAGGCCTGGCAGGCGGTTTCTATGCGCATTACATCTCGTTCGTCGGACCTGAAGTCTTCGGCTTCTCCTTCATCGCGACAATGATCATCGTGGTGCTGGTTGGCGGCAAGGGCACGCTGGTCGGTCCGCTGGTCGGCGCATTGCTGATTACCTTGCTGGAAGAATACCTGCGCGAAGCGAAAGAACTGCGCCTGTCGATCTTCGGCCTGATCGTGATGGCCATCGTGATCTTCCTGCCGAATGGCTTGATGGGCTTCCTGACGCGCCGTCGCGAGCAATATGCCGCAACAGAGAAGAAAGTAACAACACCTGTACCCGGAGTAGCCAGCTATGAACACTAATCCACTGCTGACGGTCGATGGGCTGTCCAAATCGTTCGGCGGCATCAAGGCAGTCAAGGACATCAGCTTCAGGCTGATGCCCGGAGAGATCCTCGGCCTGATTGGACCCAATGGCGCAGGCAAGACGACCTGCTTCAACCTGATCACCGGCTTCTACACGCCGACCTCGGGCAAGGTGTCCTTCCGCGGCGAGGACATCACCGGCGCCAAACCGTTTTCGGTTGCACAGCGCGGCATCGTGCGCAGTTTTCAGAAGACCAACATCCTGAAAAAACTGTCGGTGTTCGAGAACGTGCTCGCCGGTCATTATCTGGAAGCGCGCCAATCGCTGTTCGATACCTTCTTCCCGCGCTCGCATGTCAAGGCGATGGAGAAGAAAGTGCGCGACAGCTCTGCCGAGATCATCGAAATGATCGGTCTGAAAGAGCGGATGAATGCGCCGGCAAGCCTGCTCTCCTGCGGCGAATTGCGCCTGCTCGAAGTGGCCGTCGCACTGGCCGCAAAACCGAAGGTGCTGATGCTCGATGAGCCTGCGGCCGGGCTGAACAGCCAGGAAGCGCAGGAACTCGGCAAGACGCTGAAGGCGGTTCGCGCAAAGAAAGTCGAAGCGATTCTTATCGTTGAACACAATATGAGCCTCGTGATGGGCGTGTCCGACCGGGTGGTCGTGATGAACTTCGGCGAGAAACTGGCAGAAGGCACGCCCGCAGAAATCCAGGGCAACCAGCAGGTGATCGAAGCTTATCTGGGGAAGGCAAAATCCTGATGTCAGAACAATTAAAACCGCTCCTCAGCATCGAGGACATCCATGTCAGCTATGGCAAGGCGCAGGCTTTGCATGGCATATCGCTGAATGTTGCTCGCGGCGAGATCATCGCGTTGATCGGCGCCAATGGCGCCGGCAAGAGCACCACGCTGCGCGCAATTTCCGGATTGTTGAAACCGACGTCCGGCAAGATCGTCTGGGACGGTGCATCCATCGGCGGACTTGCCGCGGATCGGGTCGTGGCGTCGGGAATCGCACACTGCCCGGAAGAGCGACACGTATGGCCGGAGATGACAGTACGCGAAAACCTGATGCTGGGCGCCTACCTGTGCAAATCGAAGCCGGAAGTGGAAGAGCGCGTAGGCATGGCGTTTCACCGCTTCCCGCGCCTGCGTGAGCGCGAGAAGCAACTGGCCGGCACACTTTCGGGCGGCGAACAGCAAATGCTGGCAATCGGCCGCGCGTTGATGTCGGAGCCGCGTTTGCTGTTGCTCGATGAGCCCAGCCTCGGCCTGAGCCCGAAGATGGCTGATGAAGTGTTCGACGTGATTCGCGAGATCAACGGACACGGCGTGACTGTTCTGGTGGTTGAGCAGAACATTCACAACGCGCTGTCTGTAGCGTCGCGTGCCTATGTGTTTGAGACCGGGCGTATCACTGCTCACAACGACTCGGCGAGCCTGCTCGGCGATCCGGAGCTGCTCAACGCGTATCTCGGGGCATAAGCAGTTGGGGATGGATTTCAGCGGAGACACTGAAATCCATCCCCTCTTCATTCCATTATTAGAAAAACGATATGAATATCGGAATCGTCGGTTTCGGCGCAATCGGACAAACACTTTATAAACTGATCGCGGAGCATGCGAGCGATATTCGCGTCGACGCGGTCGTCGAGCGCCAGGAACGGCACGATGCGGTGCGAGGCCAGTTGTTGCCGGGGACCCGGCTGGTGGCGTCGGTGCAGGAAATGCTTGCTGCAAAGCCGGCACTGGTGATCGAGTGCGCAGGCCATGCCGCGCTGAAGGCTGCCGGCGCGGAAGTACTTGCGGCCGGATGCGATCTGCTGGTTGCGTCGGTAGGCGCGCTGGCGGATACGTCGATCGAATTGGCGCTGCGTAGCGCGGCACAGGCAGGCTCAGCGAAGATTCGTATTCCGTCGGGCGCGTTGGGTGGACTCGATGTACTGGGGGCGGCCAGGCTGGCCGGCCTGGCCGCGGTTACCTATACTTCCAACAAGGCGCCGCGCGCATGGAAAGGCACACCTGCGGAAGAGATGATCGACCTGGACAAGCTCACTGAAGCGCAGGCCTTTTTCACCGGCGACGCACGTGAAGCCGCGTTGCGCTTTCCGCAAAATGCCAACGTCGCCGCGGCGGTCGCGTTGGCCGGGATAGGATTTGAAAAGACGGTGGTGAACCTGATCGCCAATCCGGCAGCAACCGGGAACCGGCATCGGATCCAGGCGCATGGGGCTTTCGGCGAGATAGATGTGTCGATACTGGGCAAGACGCTGCCGGATAATCCTAAGACTTCGATGCTGGCGCCGTATAGTCTTATTCGCAGTTTGGTGAATCTTACGGGGACGATTGTAGTCGGTTGATGTCGGTCCTCTACGCTCCGATACCGCACGAGCGCGCAGGTGTCGGCTGAATTGGTTGTAAGTGCAGGGTCCGATATCGGAAGCGACGATCACTAAGCGTCTGATCCAAAGTAATGGGGTCCCGTTCCTTTGGATCAGAGGCTAGCACGCGTAGTACTAAGCGCGCTGTCCAAAAAAACCGGACATCGAAGGCAACGTAAGCATATTCACTCCGAACTGGGTGGGAGCGACCTTGATATCCGCGCCGCCGCCGATGATGCTGTTGTTGGCCACGGCAACGTTCTGAACCAGGTTGTTGGTCTGGTTGATGTTGATCGGCACAAACACTTTCACATCGGGGCTGCCGACTCCGG
>JBBWZW010000485.1:0-3571 GCA_039649305.1 Burkholderiales bacterium | reverse complement strand
CTTCTGGACGAACCCTTCGGGCAGTCCCGGGAACCGGCCGCCTGCGCTGTTACAGCCGCTTGCCGTGACAGCGCTACGACGCGTTTCCGTGCTCGGCATTCAACCGGTTTCCGGGGCTGCGCGGCCCCTACACTGATATGAAATCCGCTCTCAATGCGCATCAACGAGCTGTCTTTACCATGGTTTGCGCCGCGGGCCTGTGGAGCATTGCCGGCGTATTTACCCGTCATCTCGATGCCGCCCGCGACTTCGAGGTGACGCTCTGGCGCAGCCTGTTTTCGGCGATCTTTGTCGCCGGTGCATTGATGTGGCAGATGGGTTTCGGCAAGGCGGTCGCAACGGTGCGCGGCCTCGGCCGGCTCGGGGTGTTGTCAGGGTTGATGTGGTGCGTGATGTTCAACTGCTTCATGATCGCGCTGACCAAGACCACGGTGGCCAATACGCTGGTGGTGATGAGCGTGTCGCCCTTGCTGACCGCATTCCTGGCCTGGCTCTTCCTGAAACAATCGATTCCGCAACGGACCTGGTTCGCGATCGTTGCGGCCCTGGTTGGTATCGTATGGATGTTCATGAGCGGCATCGGCGATGTCAGCCGACAGCACCTGATTGGCATGGCGATCGCGAGTGCCGTGCCGGTTGCTGCGGCGATCAATGTGATTGCGATCAAGAAGGCCGGACATGGCGTCGACCTGATTCCCGCGATCCTGCTGGGCAGCGTCTTTTCGGTCGCGTTGATGCTGCCGCTGGCCTGGCCGCTGCGGGCGTCGCTGCATGATGTGACGATCCTCGCGACCCTCGGTTTTTTTCAGCTTGGCTTGCCGTGCATGATGATGGTCCGCGCGACCAGGGGTTTGTCGGCGCCTGAGATCGCATTGTTAGGCTTGCTCGAGGTGTTGCTCGGGCCGCTGTGGGCCTGGCTGGGTGCAGGCGAGGTGCCGGCGCGCGAGACGTTGATCGGCGGTGCGCTGGTGTTGGGGGCGCTGGTGTTCAACGAGGTGGCGGGTTTCAGGGGACAGGGGACAGGCGTCAGGGATCAGAAAAGAAAGGCGGCGCAGAGCGCCGCCGATTGAACTGATCACCAGGAGAGACGTAGGTTGGGATTCAATCCCGACATTTCACCCTTCGCACAACGGCTGGCGTTTAGTCGGGTGTGAATGTTGGGATTAACACGCGCGTCGCAGATCCCAACCTACAGTTCACGATGCTTTACGCCGCCACGGTCTTCGTATTGGGCACCGCTTGCTGGCTCTTCAACAGCTCCGCGAGCGTTCCGAACAACTGGTCGATCTGCTGCTTTTCAATGATCAGCGGTGGCGAGAGCGCGATGATGTCGCCGGTGGTCCGGATCAGCACATTCTTCTCCCAGAAGCATTTCTGGAAGATGTCGAACGCGCGCGCGCTTGGTTTGCCGGGCAGGCTCTCCAGCTCGATGCCGCAGACGAGTCCGAGGTTGCGTACGTCTTTCACATACGGCAGCCCTTTGAGGCTGTGCGCCGCTTGCTCGAAGTAGGGCGCCATGCTGGCCGCACGGTCGAACAGTCCTTCAGTCTTGTAGACGTCAATGGTGGCGACGGCGGCGGCGGATGCCAGCGGATGGGCGCTGTACGTATAGCCGTGGAAGAACTCGATCGTGTTCTCCGGCGCGGCGGACATGAAGGCGTCATGAATTTCCTGGCGCACGATCACCGCACCCATCGGCACGGCGGCATTGGTCAGGCCCTTGGCGCAGGTGATCATGTCCGGCACCACGCCGAAATAATCGGCTGCGAACGATGTGCCGAGGCGGCCAAAGCCGGTGATGACTTCATCGAATATGAGCAGAATGCCATACTTGTCGCAGATCGCGCGCAGCTTTTGCAGGTAACCCTTGGGCGGCAGGATCACGCCGGCGGAGCCTTGTATCGGTTCGACGATGACGGCGGCGACAGTGGCCGGATCATGCAGCGTGATCAGGCGCTGCTCCAGTTCGTCCGCCAGCTCGGCGCCATGCTCAGGCAGGCCGCGCGAGAACGCGTTACGGGCGATGTCGAGAGGATGGCGCAAGTGGTCGACGCCAGCCAGCGTCGGTCCGAAGTGCTTACGGTTGCCGGCAATGCCGCCCACCGCTATGCCGCCGAAGCCGACGCCGTGATAGCCGCGCTCGCGGCCGATCAGGCGCGTCCGGAGCGAATCTCCCCGCACACGGTGGTACGCCAGTGCGATCTTCAGTGCGGTATCAACCGATTCCGATCCGTCATTGCAAAAGAAAACCCGGTTCAAGCCTTCCGGGGCGATCGATACCAGCGCGCTGGCCGCCTCGAATGCCTTCGGATGGGCCATCTGGAAGGGCGGCGCGTAATCCATCGTCGCAGCCTGCTTCTGGATCGCCTCGACGATCTTCGGATGGCCGTGCCCCGCGTTTACGCACCACAGGCCGGCTGTGCCGTCCAGGATCTTGCGTCCGTCGTCACTGGTGTAGTACATGCCCGAGGCGGACGCCAGCATGCGTGGCTTCGCCTTGAACTGACGGTTGGCAGTAAACGGCATCCAGAAGTGTTCGGTATTGATCGAATTCGTCATGGTGTCCCCTCGGTTTTCTTGTCAGGACAAACATAGTAGTCCTTTTGCCTTAGTTTTGCTGGGTTCCGGCCTGCCCATTGGGAGCCCGGATATTTCACCGTACCGGCCCGCAGGTTGGAAAAAGAGCATGTTTACCGGGTTGGCTGCGTGCGCGGGCAAATCCGGTTTGGTCGGCCGGCCTGCGCGAGTGCTGGCGTCTGATTTGCTGCCATTTTGCGTCCCCGCTTCGCGCAAATAGTCCGGCTATTGGCGCAAAGCGCGGACGCAAACTGTCTCGCGATTCGAACGCCATCACTCCGCGTTCCGATAAAATATCCGGGCTGGCCTCTCCCGGTACAATATCGTTTTTACCGAGGTCCTTTTTGAATTCCGCCAAACTTCCCGCCCGCCGCATTTCCGTCGCCCCCATGATGGACTGGACAGATCGTCACTGCCGTACGTTCCACCGGCAGATCACGAGCCATACCTGGCTTTATACAGAGATGGTGACGACCGGCGCGCTGCTGTACGGTGATGTTGCGCGGCATCTCGATTTCAATAGCGAAGAGCATCCCGTCGCATTGCAGCTGGGCGGAAGTGAACCGTGTGATCTTGCAAAGAGCGCACGGCTGGGCGAGCAATGGGGATATGACGAGATCAACCTCAATTGCGGTTGCCCATCGGAGCGTGTGCAAAAGGGCGCGTTCGGCGCATGCCTTATGGCGGAACCGGCACTGGTGGCAGATTGCGTGAAGGCGATGCGCGACGCTGTATCGATCGACGTGACGGTCAAACACCGAATTGGCATCGACCAAACTGAATCGTACGATTTCGTTCGTGATTTTGTCGGCACGGTCGCGGACGCAGGAAGTACAACTTTTATCGTACATGCCCGCAATGCGATCCTGAAAGGTCTCAGTCCCAAGGAGAACCGGGAGATTCCGCCGCTGAAACCTGAGTTCGCATACCAGCTCAAACGCGACTTTCCGCATCTTGAAATCATCATTAATGGCGGAATCAAGACCCTCGAAGA
>JBBWZW010000474.1:0-21241 GCA_039649305.1 Burkholderiales bacterium | reverse complement strand
CATCACGCCCTCCTTTTCTGGAAAATTAGAAAAAGGTAACGTGAGCGCAGTTGCGGGTGATATCCAAGCCTGACACGATGCTGTTAAAAACACCTCGTGCTGCAACGCTCCTTGGAGCCGAAATTATACAGTAGTTCGCGCTTGCCCCGAAACCTCGGCTTACGCCTTCGTGGTGTCCGGCTTCTTTGCGGTGGGCTTCTTTGCGCCATCGGATTTTTTGGGCGCGGGCTTGCTTGCGACAACCGGTTTCTTCGGCGCCGGTTTCTTGGCCTTATCGGTCTTTTTTTCCGTTGCAGGTGCAGCCGGCATTGCAGAAGCACGTTCTATCAGCCCGAAGGGCGCCTGCGGCTTGTCCGGTGCCTGTGCCATGGTTTGGGTCGACACGTTGTTCTCAATCCAGCCGAGCATATCCTGCCAGATGCGCCTGACTTCCTCTTTCGATGGCATGGTCTGCGCATTGGCAAGTTCGATCGTCACAACCGGAACATTCTTGTGCATGCCGCTATAGTTGCCGAGCGATCCAGGAAAGACGCCGACGCGATTGAACCACAAGCGGCCGAAACGTTTGGGGGGTGTTGCCGGACCATCAAAGTCGAGCACGCCGTAAGGCGCATGTACTGAAACGATAACGTGCGGCCGGAAACGCTCCATCTCCCCCATCAACCATTTGCTTTCGGGTTCGGATACAGGAGTCGGCCCCGGATAGCGGCGTGGATCGCTATTGGTCTTTTTTACCCAGTAATGCGGGGCATCGTGTTGCCAGCCGGGCGTCGGGAAATTGCGGTTGAGGTCGACGCCGTTGGCATTGACCCGCTGCGGCTTTTTCGCCAACAGCCCGTCCGGATTGACGACTGGCGCAATGTACCAATGGAAATTCTGGGCGGGCGCCTCTGGCAACAATTGCAACCACTGGAATACGATGGAGGACGAGGTCAGCTCGTCACCGTGCATACCGCCTAACAACAGGATGCGCAACGGATCCTTCTGCTTGCCTTTGACGGCTGGTATCTCGCGCGCGAGGATAGGAAAACCGTTGTGGGAGGCAGCGCCTGTGGGAGTTAACCCGCTTCCCTGGCAATCTGCGACGGAAATAGCGGGCAACCGGGTGGTCAGGCGTTTGCACCACCCATCCCGGTCGTTGACATTTGTGCTTAACGAATTGGCAAGAGCGGAGGCACACAGCATCGTCCCCATAACCGCTACAGCATAGTGTACGATGCGTCGCAATTGAATCGACCTCTGGTGAAACCGGCTTGCAAAATCGCAAGCCGGGACTAGAGGAATTATAGCCCGGCGGCAGCGCGCAAAGCTGTCGCTTTATCGGTACGCTCCCACGAAAATTCCGGCTCTTCGCGACCGAAATGTCCGTAGGCTGCGGTCTTGCCGTAGATAGGGCGCAGCAGGTCCAGCATCTGCACAATGCCCTTCGGACGCAGGTCGAACAGTTCCAGCACCAGCTCAGACAGCTTCTCATCGCTGATCTTGCCGGTGCCGAAGGTGGTCACCATGACGGATGTCGGTTTGGCGATGCCGATAGCGTACGAAACCTGGATCTGGCAGCGCGATGCCAGGCCTGCGGCCACGATGTTCTTGGCGACATAGCGGCCGGCGTAAGCAGCGGAACGGTCAACCTTGGACGGATCCTTGCCGGAGAATGCGCCACCACCGTGCGGGGCTGCGCCGCCGTATGTGTCGACGATGATTTTGCGGCCGGTGAGACCGCAATCACCCTGCGGGCCGCCGATGACGAAACGGCCGGTCGGGTTGACCAGATAGCGCGTATTCTTCAGCCACTCTTTCGGCACCACCGGCTTGATGATTTCTTCGATCGCCGCTTCTTCAATCGCCTTGTGCTGCATGTCGGGGCTGTGCTGCGTCGAGAGCACCACGGTGTCGATCGCCACCGGACGACCATCGACATAACGCAGTGTGACCTGCGACTTCGCATCCGGACGCAGCCATGGGAGGCGGCCGTCCTTGCGCAACTGCGACTGACGCTCGACGATGCGGTGTGCATAGTAAATCGCCGCCGGCATCAGCTCCGAAGTCTCATCGCACGCATAGCCGAACATCAGGCCCTGGTCACCAGCGCCCTGGTCGAGGTCGATGCCTTTGCCTTCATCCACGCCTTGCGCGATGTCGGGAGACTGCTTGTCGTAGCAGACCATGACGGCGCAGCTCTTGTAATCGATGCCGAAGTCGGCATTGTCGTAGCCGATGCGCTTGATCGTTTCACGCGCCACGTCGATGTAATTCACGTTGGCGTGCGTTGTGATCTCACCCGCCAGTACTACCAGCCCAGTGTTGCAAAGGGTTTCAGCGGCGACACGCGCCTTCGGGTCTTGCGCGAGGATCGCGTCAAGAATGGCGTCAGAAATCTGATCGGCGACTTTGTCTGGGTGTCCTTCGGAGACGGATTCCGAAGTAAAGAGATATTCATTTGCCATCGCAGGCTCCTTATACGATTGTTATTGACCACATGTCGCGGCCAACTCAATGAGCCTGCGACGCTTTAGCGAGATTTTTATTCCGCCTCGCAAGTTGTCTGTTAACTCGGCGGGTACTGCTTCTATGATATTTTACGCGTCTGGTAAAAAATCACAAAACATTTCATCGCCTCTTTGATGCTTGTCACCCTGTTTCGCCTGCTTTCAAGGTTGCCATTACCCGCACTCCATCTGCTCGGCGCGGTACTCGGCTGGCTGGTTTACCTGGTATCGCCGTCCTATCGAAATCGCTTGAAAGACAATATTGCACGCGCGGGATTTGCCAGTTATTCATCGTCCGCCGTCGCCGAAGCCGGCAAGAGCGTGCTCGAATTGCCGTTCATCTGGTTCGCCGCTCCGGAGCGCGTACTGAAGTCTGCCACTATCGAAAATTGGGACCTCGTGCAACGATCGCTGGATGCCGGCAAGGGGATTATTTTTCTTACACCACATCTCGGTTGCTTTGAAATTTCGGCGCAAGCGGTCGCCGCCAAGGTGCCCCTGACGGTGCTCTACCGTCCCCCACGCAAGGCGGCCTTGAAGCCCCTGGTCGAAGGCGCGCGCGCGCGTACGAACCTGTTCCTTGCGCCAGCCAATCTGTCCGGCGTGCGCACCTTGCTCAAGACCCTGAAACAGGGTCGCCAGATCGGCTTGCTGCCGGACCAGGTGCCGCAGAACGGCGAAGGCGTGTGGGCTGATTTTTTTGGCAAGCCGGCCTATACCATGACGCTGTCGGCCAAATTGCATCAGATGAGCGGCGCGCCGATCATCCTTGCGTATGCGGAGCGATTGCCGCGCGGCCGCGGTTATGTGCTGCGCTTCGTACCGTTCGAAGAAGAGCTCGGCACCACGCCCGAACAGCAGGCCCGCGCCATCAATGCCGCGATGGAAAAATTGATTGCCCGCTGCCCGGCCCAGTACTTCTGGAGCTACAACCGCTATAAAACGCCGGCCGGGGTTGCCTACCCTGCCGCGCCTGCATCACACGAGAAAGAAAATTCATGAGGTTATTGTTGTGCCTGATGTGGCTGCTGCATTGGCTGCCGCTGCCCGTACTCGGGCGCTTGGGTGAAGCTGTCGGCACGCTGCTGTTTGCACTGGTCCGTTCGCGTCGCGCGATTACGCTTACCAACCTGCGACTGTGCCTGCCGGAGTTGTCGGAAAAGGAACGGCTCGCCATCGCGAAGAAGCATTTCCAGGCATATGCGCGCAGCATATTGGAGCGTGGCGTTCTGTGGTGGGGCTCGAAAGCAAGGCTGAAACGCTTGATCCAGGTCGAACCAGGTGTGCCGCTGAGCGTGATCGGATCTGGCCCGACCATCCTGCTCTGTCCGCATTTCGTTTGCCTCGATGTCGCCGGCGTGGCGGTCATGCTCGAGTCGGCCTTGTGTTCCATTTACACCCGCCAGCAGAACGGCGTGTTCGATGAAGCGCTGCGCAAAGGTCGCTCACGCTTCCGCCCTGTCAGGTTGTTCTCACGCGCCGAGGGCGTGAAGCCGATCATTCGCGCAATGCGCGAAGGCTTGCCATTCTTCATGCTGCCGGATATGGACTTCGGCGCCAAGGATGCTGAATTCGTTTCCTTTTTCGGGATGCCCGCCGCCACGCTGACGGCACCGGCCCGTATCGCCGCCGCCACCGGCGCCAAGGTGATTCCGGTGGTCGCCACCTTCCTGCCGAATTACCGGGGCTGGAAGGTAACCTTCCATCCCGCATGGGAAAACTATCCGAATGGCGACACACTGGCGGCCACCCGGCAGATGAATGAATTCATCGAGGCACGGGTACTGGAGGCGCCCTCCGAATATTTCTGGGCGCACAAGCGCTTCAAGACGCGTCCGCCCGGCGTGCCGAGCGTGTACGACCCGAGCGGGCCCGACACGATGCCGATGCAATCCTGAGATAATCCTTTCATGAAACTCAAATTCACGAAAATGCACGGTGCGGGCAATGATTTCGTCGTCATCGACGCAATCAGCCAGCAAATCGATTTCACGCCTGCGCAATGGCAGTTCCTGGCGGACCGCCGCTTCGGGGTTGGCGCCGACCAGATGCTTGTGGTTGAAAAGCCGCAGTCAGCCGGCGTCGACTTCCGTTATCGCATCTATAACGCGGACGGCGGCGAAGTGGAACAGTGCGGCAACGGCGCGCGCGCATTCGTCAAATTTGTGACCGACAAAAAGCTCACCACCAAACGGGCGATCAGGGTCGAAACCATGTCGGGCGTAATCGAACCTAAGCTGGAAGCCGACGGCCGCATTACGGTCGACATGGGCGCGCCGATCCTCGAACCGGAACGGGTGCCGTTCGATGCCGCCGGCCTGCCGGGAAAAGCGGAAGGCAGGGATATGCTGTGGCCGCTCGATATCAACGGCAGGACGTTATGGATGTCCGCGGTGTCGATGGGCAATCCGCACGCGGTGCAGGTGGTAGAGAATTCGCAGGACGCTCCGGTACATCTCGACGGTCCGGTGATCGAGCATCATCCGCGTTTTCCGAAGCGCGTGAATGCGGGCTTCATGCAGATCGTCGACCGCCATCAGGTCAACCTGCGGGTATTCGAACGCGGCGCCGGAGAGACGCTTGCCTGCGGCACCGGTGCCTGCGCTGCGGTAGTGGCGGGCATACGCCGCGGCTTGCTCGACTCGCCGGTAAGGGTCAACACCCGCGGCGGCGAATTGTCGATCGCCTGGGGCGGTGACGGATCGCCGGTCATGATGACGGGACCCGCGGTCAGCGTGTTCGAAGGCGAGATAGAAATTTGACGTGGTCGATTCAGGACTTCGCAGTCAGCGTCCTGAGCCGATACAAACGTTGCCGGTAATTTCCTTCCGGCCCATCCGGGCCGCAGTTCACGTACTCAAACAAACGCACGATGCGATCCAGCGCCTGCCGCTCCTCCCCGGTTTGCAGCAGGATAAGGCGGCGCTTGCTATGCCGGTGCCGCGCACGAATGTCGATCAGCAGGCAATGGCCGCAATCGGCCGTTTTCGGATCGAGCAGCAGCGATTCCGGCCGCGACAGGCCAAACGTGGCGGCCAGTTCGAGGCGCGCAACCAGCAAGGGGTACATGGATGCGGACTCGCGCGTCAATCGGTGTATTGCCTCTTGCGCCCAGCGTGCGGGCGTCGCGCGGCTCGCAATCTTCTCCAGCAGCGCACGCGCTTCGGCGATTGCCTGGGCCGCCGCTTTCTGCAGCCAGTACACGGCGCGCACGTCCCTCGACTCCTCATCGCGGCGGGTACGCCAGGCGCTGACGCCCAGCTCGAGCTGCGCTGGTCCGTGCCCGGTTTCGGCCGCCCTTTCCAGATAACGCTGCGCGTCCGCCAGGCTGCGCTGCGAGCATTCCGGTTTCAGGTAGATGCGCGACAGTGCGTACCACGCATCCGCCACACCCTGTTCGGCGGCGAGCGATAGCCAGCGGATGGATTTCTTGTAGTTCGCCGTTCCGGGTATGTGTGCGACGCGCCTGCCATTGACATCCATTCTCGCGAACCACAGTCCAAGCGAGAATTGGGCGTCGCGGTCGCCGGCGCGCGCCGCGCATTCCCAGAATCGCACTACTTCGGCGGCATCGAAATCGCCGGTCATGAACAGCGCATGCGCGCAACGGGACAGAAGGCTGACTTCTCCCACGCCAGGGCGCGGCGCCGTCATGTCGGCCGTGTCCGCGCATCGCGCCGCCAAATGCCGGGCCAGCGGCAGCGCCCAATGCACGAAGGCCCGATAGTCCGAGACGGCCCAGGCATGATCGGCGAGCGCATGACGCGCCTCGGTCACTCCGCTGTGGGCGGCGCGGGTGGCCCACTCCAGCATCACTTCGTTATCGATGCGCGGCGATGCCACGGCTTCCATCACCACATCGACTTTCCTTTCCTCTCGTGCGCTGCGCACGGTGTCGTCCGGAGGTTGCCTGATGTGCTGCGCCAACAGCCATTGTGCCTCGGCAATGCCGGCGTGCGCAGCCGCCTGCAAGGCCCTGACGGCTTTGGTGTGCATGCCCTCACTGACCGCGCCCGGCACCTGCGCCAATACCAGCTTGGCCAATACCAGCCCGGCCTGGACCACGCCCGCGTCGTACGCGCGTTCGTACCATACGCATAACCTCGACGGCTGCGGCGACTGCTGCGCTGTTTCGAATGGAACATGGCTTCCGATCAGGAGCCAGGCATCCTTTTCATCCTGGTTCGCCGCGCGGTCAAGCCAATAGAGCGCGGTCGGCAGGCTCTTTGGCAGTCCTGAGCCGCCGAACAGGTAGTGCCTGCCGAGACTTAACTGGGCTGCCGACTGTCCCGCGCGCGCAGCGCGAATAATGAGCAGTTCCTCTCGTCTGGCCATCTTGAATAATCATTTTGTCAATCAGAATGACCAGTATTTCGCATACACCGGGAGCCCAGGCTGACACAGGTCAAAGCAGCCTGTCATATCCAGCGAATTGCGAAAGTTAAACGAATTTAATGATACATGGATACAGATGGCGACATCTAATTACATATTCGGACCGCGCTCACGTGACAAAAACGCCACACTGCGACGCGACTTCATCCGTTTCGGTCAAACCGCTGCCCGGTTGGCAACCAATCCTCCGGCATCGCTCCGTCCAGCACTTAATGTTGGCGTATCCGACTTGCGCGGATCTCCACCAACCTTTTTTCAGAGAAGGACAGAACGATGAAAAAATTACACCTCGCATTCGCCGGGCTCGCGGCCTTGGCGGGCACAGCCTCCGCCCAGACATCACTTACCATTTATGGACTCGCTGATGCCGGCATCGTGAGAGAGAACGGAGGACCGAATGGTAATTTGTGGAAACTGGGCAGCGGCATACAGAACGGTTCGCGCCTCGGATTCAAAGGTACCGAAGACCTGGGTGGCGGCCTGGCCGCGAAATTCGTTCTCGAGGCAGGCATCAATATCGATGACGGAACGTCGGGGCAAGGTACCGCAGCGGTTCCGGCCGGCACACCCGGGTTCAATGCCCGGCCTGCAACCAATCGAATATTCGGGCGCCAGGCGTATGTCGGATTGGGCGGCAACTGGGGCAACGTCACACTCGGACGCCAATACACGCCTCACTATCTGGCAGTTGCCGAGGTGGACCCGTTCGGCGCCGGCCTTGCGGGCGACGCGGCCAATTTCATTCCGACGGTACTGCGGATGGACAACACGATCAAATACACCACGCCCTCATGGAGCGGCTTCACGGCAGACGTTGCCTACGGCTTCGGCGAAGTTCCGGACGATAATACGGCCCGTCGCCAGTACGGCGTATCTGTCGGCTATGCAAATGGTCCCCTGCTCGCCAAACTGGCCTACCACCACATCGATGGGGATTTCCCCGAGGGCGCATTTCCCAGCCTGACCACCGGCGGCCAGGCGGGCATTCCCCTGAATGAAAAATCGAAAACGTGGTTTGTTGGCGGCAAATGGGATTTCGGCGTTGCGGCAGCACACCTCGCTTATAACAGCACCAAGGCAGAACGGACGCTCGCCGAGGACACCCGCGACTGGTTGATCGGCGTCAGCGCTCCATTCGGCCCGGCCACCTTCCTGGCCTCCTACATGCGTAAAGACGACAGGTCGGATTTCAACGCCGATTCAAACCAGTGGGCTCTGGGCCTTACCTACGCACTCTCGAAGCGCACCAATCTCTATACATCCTATGCGCGGATCAACAACGACAGGGACTTCAGTTATACGGTAGGGAATGCGAGCGACCGTGGGACGGGCGACAAGCAATTCAATGTGGGTGTCCGGCATGTGTTCTGATCGCACGACACCAGGCTGACAACCAACCGGTCATGCCACTATCGGTCGGCACGGCTCTTTTCCCGGGCCGACCGCAATCCCACGCGCCTCGCTGCCACGCAAAATCCTCCCCTGCCTGAGTCTCCGCTCCCGTTGTCGGTTAAAATCATCCCTCATTACCGGCTGGCATCTGATTGCTCAGCCGGATAACGACACGCCTTCCGTGCCGTTACCACTACCGACCCTGCACATAACGATGACTTATCAACTGGACTCCGCTGCCGTCGCCGATTTCCTTTCGCTCAACCCACACTTCTTCGAAGAGCACGCCGACCTGCTGGCAAAAGTCAAACTGACCAGCCCGCTCGCCGGACGCACCGTCTCTTTGCAGGAAAGGCAGATGGAAGTCCTGCGCGAGAAAATCAAGCTGTTTGAACTGCGCCTGAATGAACTGGTGCGGATCGCGCAGGAAAACGACTCAATCACGGAGAAGTTCCAGGCCTGGACGCGCGCGCTGCTGTTGGCGCGCAATGATGTGGACTTGCCTCATACACTGGTCAACAGCATGCAAACGGTATTTTCGGTACCTTTCGCAACCCTGCGGATCTGGGGCGTGGCCGAGGAATTTTCGCATGCGTGGTTTGCCGAGGAAGTCTCGACCGACGCGAAAATCTTCTGTAACGGATTGGCTGCGCCATTTTGCGGAGCGAACCATGACTTCGAAGCCGCATCCTGGCTCGAAGACGGCGAGTCGATCAAGTCAATCGCCATGCTGCCCCTGCGCGTCGGCGCCGCGCCCGAAGCATTCGGACTGCTGGTCCTCGGCTCGCCTGATCCGAGCCGTTTCACGTCCGACATGGCAACCGACTTCCTCGCGAAGATCGGCGAAACGGCCAGCGCCGCGCTGACCTGCCTGCTGGACTGAGTCATTGGAAAATGTGAGCGCAGCATCAAACCGGGCTTTTCTTGACCGTTATCTCGAAAGTCTCAGGACGCAGCGCAAGCTGTCGCCGCATACCGTCAGCAACTACGCGCGCGACCTGGCTGAACTGGCGGCTTTCAGCGAGGCTCTTCCCGGGGATACCACCTTAGACGCGATCACCCATTTCGACATACGCAAGTTCGCTTCGCAGTTGCATGCAAAAGGCCTGAACGCCCGCTCCATCGCACGCAAGTTGTCTGCCTGGCGCGGTTTTTTCGAATGGCTGGCCGACCAGGTCACACTAGCCTCGAACCCGGTAAATGGCGTAAAAGCGCCCAAGCGCAACAAACCGCTTCCAAAAGCACTGTCGGCCGATGACGCGATACGCGTGGTCTCCGAAAGCCGCCCCGGCCGGGACGCGGAATCCCCGACCCAACTCTGCAATCGCGCAATGTTTGAGCTGCTGTATTCGAGCGGCCTGCGCGTATCGGAACTGTCCTCGCTCGACGTTCGTTTTATCAAGGACGGCGCCTATAGCTCCGCAGGCTGGATCGACTTCGATGAGCATGAAGTGAACGTGACCGGCAAAGGCGACAAAAAGCGCAACGTACCCGTCGGCGCGCCCGCGATGCAGGCACTTGCGAAATGGCTCGCGGCGCGCGGCGTATTGGTAAAGGGCGACCCGAATCCCCTGTTCCTCACCGAGCGCGGTACGCGCATCTCGCCCCGCGTCTTGCAACGGCGCCTGAAAGCGCATGCGCAATCGCTCGGCATCCCGGTGGATGTGCATCCGCATGTACTTCGCCACTCGTTCGCGTCGCATGTGTTGCAATCCTCCGGCGATTTGCGCGCGGTTCAGGAAATGCTCGGCCACGCCTCGATCACGGCCACGCAGATCTACACGTCGCTCGATTTCCAGCGGCTGACCCAGGTGTATGACGCCGCACATCCACGCGCGAAGAAGGTCAAATCCGAAAAATAGACCGTTGACCTGCGGCCGCCCCCCTTTTTGTTTATCGAGTACCCATGCTTACCATCACCCTCAAGCCAGGCAAGGAAAAAAGCCTGCTGCGCCGTCATCCGTGGATCTTTTCGAGTGCTATCGAACACGTCGACGGCAAGCCGGAAGAAAAAACAAAGTCCGGCGCCACTGCGCTGGTGCAATCCTCGGCAGGGCAATTTTTGGCGCGTGCCGCATTCAGCCCCAAGTCGCAGATCCGTGCGCGGGTGTGGAGCTTCAATGAAAACGAGCCGGTCGATCATGCACTGATCAAGAGGCGCATCAAAAATGCACTCGCCTGGCGCCTGGCCACGGTGAAGGATACCGATGCGATACGGCTGGTTTTCGGAGAGGCCGACGGCTTTCCCGGACTGGTGGCCGACTGGTACGGCGGCAAGACCGGCCACCTGGTGTGCCAGTTCCAGTCCGCCGGCGTGGAAGCGTGGAAGGGCGCCATTGTGCAGGCGCTGATCGCCGAGACCGGCTGCCCGAATGTATACGAACGTTCCGATGCGTCGGTGCGCGAACGCGAGGGCTTGCCGCTGGTGACGGGCGTGCTAGCCGGCGAGGAACCGCAGGACGAAACGCCGGTGACGGAAAACGGCGTGCGTTATGCGGTCGACATCAAGCACGGGCACAAGACCGGTTTCTATATCGATCAGCGCGAAAATCGTAAACTGGTCATGGAACAGGCGGCCGGGCGCGATGTGCTGAATTGTTTCTGCTACACCGGCGGCTTTTCGCTTGCTGCGCTGAAAGGCGGCGCAAAAAGCGTGATCTCGATCGACTCGTCGGGCGAAGCGCTGGCGGTCGGCCAGCGCAATATGGCGCTCAACGGCTTCGATCCCGCGAAGGCCGAATGGTGGGATGCGGATGTGTTCAAAACGCTGCGCACATTGCGCGAACAGGGCAAGTCGTTCGACCTGATCGTGCTCGATCCGCCGAAGTTCGCATCATCGCCCGACCACGTCGACCGTGCGGCCCGTGCGTACAAGGATATCAACCTGCTCGGTTTGCAGTTGCTGCGCGAAGGCGGATTGCTGTTTACTTATTCTTGCTCGGGCGCCATCAGCGCCGACCTGTTCCAGAAGATCGTCGCCGGCGCCGCCAACGACGCGAAAGTCGACGCGCGTATCCTGAAGCGCTTGTCGGCGGGCGTCGACCATCCGATGACCACCAGTTTCCCGGAAGGCGAGTACCTGAAAGGCCTGATGCTCTGCAAACCGTAGGCCGTCACGTTTTGTGCAACTCGATTGCAAAATTGCGGCATAATTTCAGCACCTTCGTTACGCCGAACTGTCATTCATCATGAAAGCCAAGCCAGCCGCTTCCGGTGTGCAGCGTGGTAGCAGGCCCACCGCGCAAGCGCTTGCTGTGCTCGCCGAGACGCAATTGCAGAATGCGTCGGTGCGCGTCACCGCCGCCCGTGTGAAAGTATTGGCGGCGCTGCTTGGCGCCGGGCGGGCCTTTTCCCATCAGGATGTACAGGACACGCTGGCCGACATGGACCGCGTCACGTTGTACCGCGCGCTCGACTGCCTGACAGACGCCGGCCTGGCGCACAAGATTTCCGGCGACGACCGCGTGTTCCGTTACAGCGCGGGCGCGGAACATGCTGCACCACGCCGGCATCAGACGGCACAGCCGCAGCATCAGCACGGCCATTTCAAATGCACCCGTTGCGCCAGGGTGTTTTGCCTCGACAGCATCGGCGAAGCGGATCTCTTGCGAAACGCGTTGCGGGAGACCCTGGGCAAGGGCTTCCAGAGCCACGACATTGAATTCACCATTAAAGGATGGTGCGCCGACTGCGCGCACTGATAGCTTAGGTCTCCCATGGCACTGATACCCGTCACCATACTCACCGGCTTCCTCGGCGCCGGAAAAACCACGCTGCTCAATCGCATCCTGCGCGAGCCGCACGGCTACAAAATTGCCGTCATTGAAAATGAATTCGGCCAGGAAAATATCGACAACGAAATCCTGGTGCAGGACAGCACCGAACAAATCGTCGAGATGAACAACGGCTGCATCTGCTGCACCGTCCGCGGCGACCTGATCGTTGCGCTGAGCTCGCTGGCGCAAAAACGCCGTGCCGGCGAACTCGCTTTCGACCGTGTCGTGATTGAAACCACCGGGCTGGCCAATCCCGGACCGGTTGCGCAAACCTTCTTTATCGACGATGAGGTCGCCACGAACTATCTGCTGGATGCGATCGTCACCGTGGTTGATGCCAAACACGCAATGCAGCAGCTGGACCAACATGAAGAAGCGCAACGCCAGGCGGGGTTTGCCGACAAGATGCTGATTTCGAAAACCGATCTGGTCGGCGCGCAACAGCTGGGCGCCCTGACCGCCCGTCTGAAGCGTATCAATCCACGCGCACCGATAGGCAACGTCGATTTCGGCAAGACGCCGATTTCAGAAGTGCTGGACCTGCGCGGCTTCAATCTCAATGACAAACTGGAAATAGATCCGGATTTCCTCGCAGCCGAGGAGCATGAGCATCACGATTGCGACGATCATGAGCCTTGCGGCCATGCGCATCATGATCATCACCACGCGCATCATTCGGACGACATCGCCGCTTTCGTGTTCAAAAGTGAGCGCGCGTTCGACAGCGCGAAACTGGACGAGATGCTAGGCGGGTTCGTCCAGGTTTATGGACCGCGCATGCTCCGCTATAAAGGCGTGTTATGGATGGCCGGCGCCGACCGCAAGGTGGTTTTCCAGGGGGTACACCAGACCATGGGTAGCGATCTGGGCGCGAAATGGGCGGACGGCGAGGCTCGCGGCAGCAAGCTGGTGTTTATCGGCAAGAATCTCCCCAAAGAAACTTTTATTCGCGGTTTGGAACAGTGTTTGGTATAAACTATGCTCGTTTTGATGTAGGTTCAAGCAGCGGAGGTAGTCATTTGGCAATATGCGTGAATAAGGCCCGCGCGGGTCCTGAGGTCACGCCTGGCACCCGATAGATTCCGGGTTTCCTTGAAACGCGGCGGTTGCCCGATCGGCAACCAGCGGCACGGCCTTTCAAGCAAAGTCTCTGGATACCGGGCAGTTCATTGGAAATGAGGGTACCATGAAGGCAACCGTTACAAGATCCGCCACCAAGAGCGCCGCAGCCAAAAGCCCCGGCAAGGTGGCAGCGAAGTCAGCCGTCATTCCATCCAAAACAAAGACAGCCGGATCCGCGGGAAAAGCGGTTGCAAAACCTGGCAGGTCAACCGTCAAAGCCACCGCGAAACCTGCGGCCAAACCCGCCACCAAGAGCGCTGCAAAACCAGTTAAAAAAGCGGCAACAAAGCCGGCTTCGAAGACCTCCCTGAAAACCGATCCTGCGAAAAAGGTGACATTGGCGGCAAAATCCGGCACAGTCAGGAATTCAGCAAAGAAGGCTGGGAAAACAGATAAAACATCGGAGCAAACGCCGAAGGCCGGCGCAGCAACAACCGGTGCACCCGGTACGTATGTGAGCAGTAACAATGCGAGCGCCGGATTAACAGATAAAATTGAACAAACCGTAGTTTCGAAAGTAAGAGAAGTGGCCACGAAAACAACTAAACCGACCCCTGCCGCCCAAGACGACGGCACTCTGTTGACCGAAGCGCAAATCCTGAAGATGGGCGAAAAGGACTACATGAACGAGGCGCAACTGGCATTCTTCAAGGCGCGTTTGCAGCAGCTTGAAAAAGATTTGCTCAAGAACGCCGGCGAGACCACTGAGCACCTGCGTGAAACTGTCCTGGTACCCGATCCGGCCGATCGCGCCACGATCGAAGAGGAACATGCGCTGGAACTGCGCACCCGCGATCGCGAACGCAAGCTGCTGAAGAAAGTGCAGCAGTCCATCGCCAGCATTGATTCCGGCGAATACGGCTGGTGCGAAGAGACCGGAGAACCTATCGGCATCCCGCGCCTGCTTGCCCGCCCGACAGCGACGCTGTCATTGGAAGCGCAGCAGCGCCGCGAACTCAAGCAAAAGCTGTACGGCGATTGAGCGCCCTCCGGGCCTCGGCTCGGGCAACATCAACAGACGAAAGATAAGCGTGCGACGCGATGAGCGTCGTGCGCTTATCTTTTTGGACATTGATGCTACGCAGTCCCTACTCCGCTTGCAAATGCGCCGGCTGGCGGCATGCATCTTTCGCAAGCTATAATGCAACCATGTTGCAAATATCTTACCCGCCCTGCCGCGCACCGCGAGCCATTGCCATTTTGCTGGCGGTGGCTTTGCTCTTTGCACAGTGGGCAGGCCTGAGCCATCGCATCGACCACGGGGACCTGCAGTATCAACTCATGCAGCTCTCTTCGGCTACCGGCATCGCGGACGACGACCAGCAGCAGCATGTGAGCCATTCATGCGCGGCATTCGATGCCGCAACCGTCGGCGACAGCATCCATCTCCTCCCTTTCGTTACGCCGCTGGTCACCAGCGCGCATGTGCTGGCGTTATGGGCTGCATTCATCTCGTGGGATGCGCCCGTCATCACGCATTTCTGCTCCCGGGCGCCACCGCCCGCCTGCTGATTATCAATGCGCGTGAAGCGCATCCATCTCCGCCCTTGATACAGCCGCTTGCCTGATGCAGGCCGGCTTGTTTCGCCATTCAATCTGTCTGTCCAGGAATCATATGTTCACCCAACGTACGCTATTGGCGAGCGCGGTGCTGTCTGCGCTCGCTACTTACGCAACCACTGCCCTTTCCCAAACCGAAGAGAAGACGCTACCAGCGGTCGTAGTCAAAGCAACGCCATTCCAGGTCGGAGAGTCCGCGCAAATCATGACCCCGGCGCGCGTGCTGTCCGGGAATGAATTGCGCGACAAGCTCGGAACGTCACTCGGCGACACGCTGTCCCGCGAACCCGGCGTATCGGCTTCGTCCTTTGGCGCCGGCGCGTCACGCCCGATCATCCGCGGGCTCGAGGGGCCGCGTGTAAAAATCCTGCAGAACGGCATGTCGGTCTCCGACGTTTCCAGCCTGTCCAACGATCATGCGGTTGCGGTCGAATCGTCGACGGCGCGCCAGATCGAAATTCTGCGCGGTCCGGCATCGCTGTTGTATGGTTCCGGCGCAATCGGCGGCCTGGTGAATGTGGTCAATGACCGGATCCCGATCGAATTGGCGGAACGGCCGGGCGGAGAGGCGGAGCTACGCCTGGGCTCAGTGAACAAGGAACGGAGCACGTCGTTTTCGGCGGACGGCGCGACGGGGTCGATCGGATTGCATCTCGACGGCAATGCGCGTAACACTGACGATTACGGGATTCCGGGCTTTGCGGTATTGAATGACCCGAACTCCGCATCCGCCAGGCTGCCTTCGTCGTTCACGCGCTCGCGCGGCGTCGGCTTCGGCGCCTCGCATATCGCGGACTGGGGCCATATCGGCGCCTCGGTCGGCGTCCTCGAAGATCGCTACGGGATTCCCACTGAGGAGAGGTCGTTCATCGACATGCGACAGAACCGTTACGATGTCGATGGACTGGTCAGGCTGCCATCTGCGGCGTTGGAAACCTTCAAGTTCAAAATCGGTTCCACCGATTACAAGCACACTGAAAAAGGCCCGGACGGCACACCGCACATCGACTTCAACAATGACGCGATGGAGACGCGCTGGGAGTTGACGCACAAGCCGATTGCCGGCTGGCGCGGCACCTTTGGCGTGCAGACCGAGAACAGCAAGTTCTCGGCACTGTCGGCCGACAGCGGAAGCCCCGATGCCGTGCCAACCACAACGTCTTCCTCGGTGGCCGGCTTCCTGGTGGAGGAGCGCGATTTCGGACTGGTGCGGACCAGCGCCGGCTTGCGTCTCGAGTCAGTCAGGCGCAGTCCGCAGTCAGCCGTGGCGCCGGAACGCAGTTTCAGCCTCGCCTCGTATTCCGTAGGCGGACTATGGACCTTCATGCCGGGCTATGGAGCAGGCACGACGATTTCAGTCGCGCAACGCGCTCCTGCAACCGAGGAGCTTTATTCCAGCGGCCCGCATGAATCGAGCGCGACTTTCGATATCGGCGATCCTGCGCTGCGCAAGGAAACCTCGCGCAATATAGAGCTGACACTGCAAAAGACGGACGGCATGGTGCGCTGGAAAACCAACCTGTTTCACAACAAGGTGAAAAATTTCGTCTTCGGTCGCGTTGACGGCACGACGGTCGACGACGACGGCACGGCGGATCCGGCGGGCGAATTCCGGCAGCGTTTGTGGTCGCAGGCGGACGCAACGATACGCGGCGCTGAAGCGGAGGTGAGCTACAACTTGCGCGGTGAAGGGATGTCGCTGCGCGGTTTCGCCGACACTTCCCGGGGCCGCCTTAACAATGCGGGCAACCTCCCGCTGCAACCGGCGACCCGCTTCGGTATCGACGCGGCATATAAAGAGGGCCCATGGCGCGGCGGCCTGGCCGTGTTGCGCGCAGTGAAGCAGGATCGATTGGCTGCGTTTGAGACGACGGCGACCCCGGCTTACACCCAACTCGACCTGAACTTGTCTTATACGCAACGTCTCGGCGGCATGCAGTCTACCTGGTTCGCGATGCTGAGGAATGCGTTGGATGAAGACATCCGGCTTTCCACCTCCGTGCTCAAGGATGCTGCGCCTTTACCGGGCAGGAATCTGATTGTCGGCGTCCGTACTCGGTTTTAGTTAGCTTTTAAGCTAGACACACCCGCAACACTCCCACGTGATGCGGGTGTAAACGCAATTTACGCAAAGTTTTTGTGTTACCTTTATGCAGCTATAATTTCTTCCGGCCCTCACCGCGAGCGAGTGGTGCCAACATATTCGACAAAGGAAAACGTGGGGATATTTTCGCTTTTTGGCAAGAAAGACCGCCAGCAGGATGAACCTGCTGAGAAGGATTCACGCGCAAAACGCAGCACGTCCTCACGTACGGACGCCAGCAAAGCGCGCTCCGGCTCCTCTTCGGCTGGCAGTTCGGCAACCGCCAAAAGAGACACCCACGCAGCGCGTGCGACAGCGATGAAGATCGACGCGATCGAATCGGAAATGTCGTCGGAATTCGTCAAGCCGAACAGCCAGCCCCTCAATACACTGCCTGGCCCCAATAGCGTGATCGGCATGCCAGCGCCTGCGAAGGCGAATGCAGGGCCCGCCGACACCTTGCCGCTGGGGATGGGAACAACCACGCAGTTCCTGCTGGGCGATGAAACGCTGGACGGAAACGTCGCGGTCCCCGCATCGGCAAACGCCGCAGTCATCGAGGAGGCGGCGATCCTGTTTGCCAACGGGCAGACCGACATGGTCGAACTTGTGCTGAAGGCCGCGATCGACGAAGACGACCTTGGCGGCGCCACGCTCGACGTTTGGGGCATGCTGTTCGACTTGTACCAGGTCACCCGCAAGCAACAGGAATTCGAGAGCCTGTCGATCGAGTATGCGAACAAATTCGAAAGGTCGCCGCCTACCTGGGCCTCGACCGAACAACCGGCAGAGCGGCCCGCGCCGGTAAAAGCGTCAGCAACGCCAACCGTGCCGTTCACCGGCAAGCTCGACAGCACCAGCATCAAGCATCTGGAACGTGTAAAGAAGCTGGCGGAGACGCACCGCGCGCTGCGCCTGGAATTCGGCAAGATCACCGAGGTTGCGCCGGTCGGTTGCGGGCTGTTGCTGGGCGTACTGAAACTGCTGCAGAAATCGGGTCATGAACTGATCCTCGTCGGCGCGCCGGAACTGGCCACGAAGATCCGGTTGATCCTGTTGGTCGGTCGCCGCGACGAGACGGAAGTCCCCTGGCTATTGCTGCTGGAAATCCTTCGCCTGCTGAATCGCGAAAAAGAGTTCGAAGAGGTCAGCATCGATTATTGCGTCACCTTCGAAGTATCCCCGCCGGCCTTCGCGCCGCCGGTAAACAAGGTCACCACCGCGGTAGCAGAACAGGACCCCGCGCAAGCTGCCGACGGTGAAGCGCGTGAGGCGTACATGATGCCGACAGTCATCGAGGGCCGCATCGACGAGCTGATCCTGGCTATTGCAGCGTATTCAGACGAGCATGATCCGGCGATCATCGATTGCTCGCGCCTGGCCAAGGTCGACTTCAATGCCGCCGGGAGGCTGATGACGGGCCTGGCGCCGTTCTGCCATACCGGCAAGACCATCGAATTCCACAACGTCAATTACCTGGTCGCCGCGCTGTTCAGCGTCATGGGACTGAAAGACATCGTTCGCATACTGCCCCGCAAGAGCTGATTCTCCCTCACCAGTACTACCGTGTTCCTCTGCGCCTTGCAATAATGTATTTTGCAAAGGCCGCGCCGTGCTGACGTTGGCGAAACAAATATACTTGTATTCATGCCGCGTGCCCCCATTTCCAGAATTAACCGGCTACAACAGTCGGTCATTTTTTAGAGGCAAGCATGGAACAATTTCACGGCACCACCATCCTTTCCGTTCGGCGCGGCAGCCACGTCGCCTTGGGCGGCGACGGCCAGGTGACGCTCGGCAATATCGTGATGAAAGCCAGCGCGCGCAAGGTGCGCAAGCTCTATCATGGCAAGGTCCTCGCCGGTTTTGCGGGCGGCACGGCCGACGCATTCACTTTGCTCGAACGGTTCGAAGCCAAGCTCGAAAAACACCAGGGCAACCTGATGCGCGCATCGGTCGAACTCGCGAAGGACTGGCGTACCGACCGCATGCTGCGACGGCTCGAAGCTATGCTGCTGGTGGCGGACCGCGAATCTACGCTGGTCATTACCGGTAATGGCGATGTGCTCGAACCGGAAGACGGTGTCGGCGCGATTGGTTCGGGTGGTGCGTTTGCGCAATCGGCTGCCAAGGCGCTGAAGGAAAACACCGAGATGGCGCCGGCCGAAATCGTGAAGAAATCGCTGCATATCGCCGGCGAATTGTGCATCTACACCAACCTGACGCACATCGTTGAAACACTCGACGAATAACGAGAAAAGACATCATGAACATGACTCCCCAGGAGATCGTCTCCGAACTCGACAAGCATGTGGTTGGCCAGGCGCGTGCCAAGCGCGCGGTTGCGATCGCTTTGCGCAATCGCTGGCGCCGGCAGCAAGTCAGCGAACCGCTGCGGCATGAGATTACGCCGAAAAACATCCTGATGATCGGTCCGACCGGCGTCGGCAAAACCGAAATCGCGCGCCGTCTCGCCAAGCTGGCAGATGCGCCCTTCATCAAGATTGAAGCGACCAAATTTACCGAGGTCGGTTACGTCGGGCGCGACGTCGATACCATCATTCGCGACCTGATCGATATCGGCATCAAGCAAACGCGCGAATCGGAAATGCGCAAGGTACGCAGCCACGCGGAGGATGCGGCGGAAGACCGCGTGCTCGATATCCTCTTGCCGCCTGCGCGGGACTTCGGCTTCAGCGCCGGGCCGAGCGCGCCGGCCGACAGCGAAGCGAACGCAGGAAACTCCACCCGCCAGACTTTCCGCAAGCGCTTGCGAGAAGGCCAGCTCGATGACCGCGAGGTCGAGATCGAGGTCGCCGATGCAGGTCCGCACATGGAAATCATGGCGCCGCCGGGCATGGAAGAGATGACCGAACAGATTAAATCGATGTTTTCCGGCATCGGAGGCAGCCGCAAGAAGAAGCGCAAGCTGAAGATCAAGGAAGCGATGAAGCTACTGGTCGAGGAAGAAGCCGGCAAGCTGATCAATGAGGATGAACTGAAGCAGAAGGCGATCAACAATGTCGAGCAGAACGGCATTGTGTTCCTCGACGAGATCGACAAGATCGCCAGCCGCTCGGAAGTGGGCGGCGCCGACGTGTCACGTGCTGGCGTGCAGCGCGATCTGTTGCCATTGGTGGAAGGCACGACCGTCAATACCAAGTACGGCATGATCAAGACCGACCACATTCTGTTCATTGCGTCCGGCGCGTTTCACCTCGCCAAGCCTTCCGATCTCATTCCGGAATTGCAGGGGCGTTTGCCGATTCGGGTCGAGCTGGAGTCGCTCTCGATCGCCGACTTCGAATGCATCCTGACCAGTACCGACGCCTGCCTGACCAAGCAGTACGAGGCGTTGTTGTCGACCGAGGAAGTGAAGATCGACTTCACGACGGAAGGAATAAAGCGGATCGCGGAAATCGCTTACTCGGTCAATGAAAAAACCGAGAACATTGGCGCGCGCCGCTTGTATACAGTGATGGAAAAACTGCTGGAAGAGACATCGTTCAACGCCAGCGAAATCACCGGCAAGACCATCTCGATCGATGCAGCCTATGTCGACGAAAAACTCGGCGCACTGGCGATCAACGAGGACTTGTCGCGTTACGTTTTGTAGTTAATCGTAAAGTGTGTGCTGCAGGCAGCAATGCCTGCAGATTTAAACCATGGCTAACAAGGCACTGAGCAAACGACAGAAACTGGTCATCCGCGTCGAACCTTCGCAGAAGGCTTTGAAGCCGCGTAACCCTATCGCCATTGCGGCGAAGCAGCGGGTGGCGGGGTCGCATGAAAAAAGCGTGTCCGCTGTGCGGCAGTTGCAGAATCGTGCGCTGAAGAAGATTTTGTCCGAGCCCGGGGAAAGCTGATCTGGGTAGACGGCGAGCGTTACCTGCCTGAGCTGTTTTCGATCATGGGCGGCGCGCCCGGTATCACTGCCGCCGGCGGCGGAGGTTCGGGACTCGCAGGCGGGTTGGCCCCCACGCCGGCACTTGGCGGCAGCATGTTCGGATTTACCATGCCCCCGGGGCTCACGCCCATCTGCGGCATCCCACCTCCCATTCCCCCCGGTTGCCCCATTTGCGGCATGGCGGGCTGTCCCGTCTGCGGCGACGGATTTACCACTGCCGGAGGCGGCGGTGGCGCGACCACTGGTGGCGGGCGCGTCATTGCTGGATGCTGCGGACTCGAAGTCGTAGGCGGGGTTCCGGGCGCCGACGGGCGTGCTGGTGCCGTGCGTACCGGTGAAACGGTTGCGATGTCGACCTGCTCCTTTGAACTTTCGGGCAATTCAACGCGCTTGGTCACACCGCCCTCCGACAGCAGCACATAGTCACGATGCACTTCCTTGATCGTCACCCCCGGCATCACTTCCATTGCCATGCGGACTGCCTGCGCCGGCTTGCCGTCCGCGCTGAGTATCGCGA
>JBBWZW010000470.1:0-46907 GCA_039649305.1 Burkholderiales bacterium | reverse complement strand
CGTTCAGGCGAGAGCTTGTAACAGGCGTTTGCGCCTCTCATCGCTATCTGCGTCGCCGCACCGCACCTGCCGTGGCTGTCGACGTCCAGCCTCGTTGCATGGAATTCTGCGTCGGCTTACTGAATGCCCGCATGCCAATGTTCAGGCCTGTAGGGCGGGTCGTGACTCGCCGGATGTGGCACTCGGAATCAGGGCAACAGCACCGACAACTCCTGCGCTCCCCGCAGCAATATCGGTAAAAACTCCTCTTCCATCTGCTTTTTCGTCACCCGGGTCGCTTGCGCACCAATATTCAGCGACGCAAGCACATTCCCGGTTGCACCCCGGACAGGAACCGCAATCGAACGAAGGCCTACTTCAAGCTCTTCTTCAACCACGACATAACCGGCGCGCCGCGTTTCATCGAGGATTTCCTTGAGGCGTTTGACGGAGACCACCGTGCATTGCGTGTAGGCTTTCAGTTTGACCTTGGCGAGGTAGGCATCGAGCTGTTCCTCCGGCATGTGCGCCAGCATGATCCGTCCCAACGAAGTGCAATATGCAGGCAACCGGCTGCCGGTATTCAGGGCGACCGACATGATGCGCGACGTAGCGGAGCGCGCGACATACAACACCTCATTGTCATCCATTACCGCGAGCGAACAGGATTCGTTCAGGGTCCGGCTGATCTGGTTCAGGCAAGGCTGCGCGGAGACGGTAAGCGGGGTGGAGGACAAATAGGAATAGCCAAGCGTCAGGATCTTGGGCTTGAGCGTAAAGTTGTTCGCGTCCGACTCGGCATAACCCAATTGCTTGAGCGTGTAGAGGCAGCGCCGTACCGCTGCGCGCGGAATGCCTGTGCGATGACTGATCTGCGCAATGGTCAGGCTGCGGCGCTGGTCGCTGAATGCCCTGATCACCGCCAGCCCGCGCGCGAGCGAAGTCATGAAGCTGGGGTCGGTCAGGGCTTCGATTTCCTCGGCGATGGTAAGCACATCCTGCTGCGGCTCAGGCTCGGTGGCTGCGACCGGTATTTTGGCCGGCCTCGCCCGGGTTTTCGTCTCCGAGGCTGTTGTACTGCCTGGCTTGATCATAATTTTGTCCTGTCGCATGACTGGCGAGAAGACGAATATCGGCCTCACGGCGGCGGCTCTCACCCTGTCACCTTTATTTTTATGTATTTGTTCGCCCATCGAACATCATTTCGCAAGACGCTTCTTGACGCTGGCTTTGCAGTGTCGCTACACTGCAATTTGTTCTATAACCAAACATTAGTGCGTTTATCGCACAAAGTCAATTTAGAGCAGTCACTGTAAGTACCGCAGTGTCGACAAGACTCCGACGGATAAAACCGAACGGGGCAAGCGCGTGTCCTGATAGGGCACCAGAGGGGCAATCCCATATTTCAACATGCTCGCGGGCCACGCCGTGGCCTGCCGGGTATGTTCACGAAAGAATAGCGAACGTGATCGATAAAATTTCAGAGTCCCTGGAAGCGGCAGTCGCGGATGTGCAGGATGGCGCGACCGTGATGATTGGCGGCTTCGGCAATGCGGGCATGCCGTCCGCGCTGATCGATGCGCTTCTTGCACATGGTGCGCGCAACCTCACCATCGTCAATAACAATGCCGGGAACGGCGACACCGGCCTCGCCGCGCTGCTGAAGGCCAAGCGCGTGCGCAAAATCATTTGCTCATTCCCGCGCCAGGCGGATTCGCATCACTTCGATGCACTCTACCGCGCCGGTGAAATCGAGCTCGAACTCACCCCGCAGGGCAACCTGGCGGAGCGTATTCGCGCCGCAGGCGCCGGCATAGGCGGCTTCTTTTCGCCGACCGGCTATGGCACCCTGCTTGCGGAAGGCAAGGAAACTCGCCTGATCAACGGCAAGCAGTATGTGTTCGAAACGCCGATCCATGCGGACTTCGCTCTCATCAAGGCGCACCGCGGCGACCGCTGGGGCAACCTGGTGTATCGCAAAACCGCGCGCAATTTCGGCCCCATCATGGCGATGGCGGCAAAATGCGCGATCGCACAAGTCCACGAGGTCGTCCAGTTGGGCGAACTCGATCCGGAAACCATCGTCACGCCTGGCATTTTTGTCCAGCGTGTCGTGCTGGAAGGGAGCAAGTAATGAAGCGTATGACCCGCAATGAAATCGCTGCACGCGTGGCGCGCGACATCCCCGAAGGCGCATACGTCAACCTCGGCATCGGCCTGCCGACCCTGGTGGCGAACTATCTTCCGCAGGAACGCGAAATTTTCCTGCACAGCGAAAACGGTTTGCTCGGCATGGGACCGGCCCCGGCTCCCGGCGAGGAAGACGAAGACCTGATCAACGCCGGCAAACAGCCGGTGACGCTGCTGAATGGCGGCGCCTACTTCCATCATGCGGATTCGTTCGCGATGATGCGCGGCGGCCATCTGGATATCTGCGTCCTCGGTGCGTTCCAGGTGTCGGCGACGGGTGACCTGGCCAATTGGCATACCGGCGCGCCTGACGCGATTCCCGCGGTCGGCGGTGCGATGGATCTCGCTGTCGGCGCCAAGCAGGTGTTCGTGATGATGGAGCACCAGACCAAGAGCGGCGAGAGCAAAGTTGTAGCGCAATGCAGCTATCCGCTCACAGGTGTAGGCTGTGTGAGCCGGATCTACACGGATCTGGCGGTGATCGATGTGACACCCGAAGGCCTGGTGGTGCGCGAAATGGTTCCGGAAATGACGTTTGAAGAGTTGGAGCGCATTACCGGTGTGCCGATGCGCCGCGCCATCGACTAGCTAGCCGTGATCGCCTTTCAGGCGATCTTCCTGAAATATTTTCGCCATAGAGTAAACAATGACTCAAGCCTTTATTTGTGATGCGATCCGCACCCCCATCGGCCGTTTCGGCGGTGCGCTCAAGGATGTACGTGCCGACGACCTGGGCGCCATTCCACTGCGTGCCCTGATGGAGCGTAACAAGCACGTTGACTGGGCAGCGGTGCAGGACGTGATCTTTGGCTGCGCCAACCAGGCCGGCGAAGACAACCGCAACGTGGCGCGCATGTCGTCGCTGCTGGCCGGCCTGCCGGTGGAAGTGCCGGGCTCGACAATCAACCGCCTGTGCGGTTCCGGCATGGATGCGCTCGGTACAGCTGCACGCGCAATCAAGTCCGGCGAAACCGGGCTGATGATTGCCGGCGGCGTCGAGTCGATGACCCGCGCGCCGTTCGTGATGGGCAAGGCCGACAGCGCGTTCTCACGCAATGCGGCGATCTATGACACGACCATCGGCTGGCGTTTTGTCAATGCCCAAATGAAGGCGTTGCACGGCGTGGATTCCATGCCCGAGACAGCCGAGAACGTTGCAACCGACTACAAGATCAGCCGTGAAGACCAGGATCTGTTCGCGGTAGCCAGCCAGAACAAGGCTGCCGCCGCCCAGAAAAACGGCATACTCGCGCAGGAAATCACGCCGGTCGTGATCCAGCAGAAGAAGGGCGACCCGATCACCGTCTTGCTGGACGAGCATCCACGCGCAACCAGCGTCGAAGCATTGGCGAAACTGAAGGGCGTCGTACGTCCTGACGGTACAGTCACCGCAGGTAACGCATCCGGCGTCAATGACGGCGCATGCGCATTGTTGGTGGCAGACGAAGTTTCTGCTAAGCGCTTCGGCCTTACACCGCGTGCACGCATCGTCGGCATGGCAACCGCCGGCGTCGCGCCGCGCGTAATGGGTATCGGCCCAGGCCCTGCAAGCCAGAAGCTGCTGAAGCAGCTCGGCCTGACCATCGACCAGATGGATGTGATCGAACTGAACGAAGCATTCGCGTCGCAAGGCCTGGCCGTGCTTCGCATGCTGGGCGTGCAAGACAATGATCCGCGTGTCAATCCGAATGGCGGCGCGATTGCCCTCGGCCATCCGCTCGGCATGAGTGGTGCGCGTCTCGCGACCACCGCTATGTACCAGTTGCATCGTACCGGTGGACGCTATGCGCTGTGCACAATGTGCATTGGCGTCGGCCAGGGTATCGCCATGGTGATCGAACGCGTTTAAAGAAGTAGGGTGCGCACGGCGCACCCTACGTCCTTGCATTGTCGCGGTAAAAAATGAAATACAAAAAGGAGACCTTATGTCCGAGATAGCGCAGTACCGCCGTCCGCTCCTGCACACGCAGCCGGATTATTTGTGTGACACTTACATGTCGACCCACAAGCGTTCACCGTCCAAACCCCTGATCATCCTGCCGCAGACCCTGTCCGAAGTGACCGGTCCGGTATTCGGCTATGACGACGTCAAGCCGGGTGACAACGATCTGATACACCAGCCTGCAGGAGAACCTATCGGTGAGCGCATGTATCTCAGCGGACGCGTACTGGATGACAACGGCAGGCCGGTTCCCAACACGTTGGTCGAGCTATGGCAATGCAATGCCTCCGGTCGTTATCCGCACAAGAATGACAACCACGATGCGCCATTGGACCCGAATTTCACCGGCGCCGGCCGCGCGCTGACAGATTCCGAAGGGCGCTATCAGTTCCTGACGATCAAGCCGGGCGCTTACCCATGGCGCAATCATCACAACGCATGGCGTCCCGCGCACATCCACCTCTCGCTGTTTGGTCAGGCGTTCACGCAGCGTCTCGTGACGCAGATGTATTTCCCCGGCGACCCGTTGCTCGCATTCGATCCGATCTTCAATACCACCGCGGATGAGAAGGCGCGCAATCGCCTGGTTTCCAGCTTCGACTGGGAAACCACCAGCCCGGAATATGCGCTCGGCTACCGTTTTGACATCGTTCTGCGCGGCCGCGACGCTACGCCTATGGAGAAATAACATGAGCCTGCAAATGACAGCATCGCAAACCGTCGGCCCATACCTCCATATCGGCTTTGACTGGCTGAATACGGATAACCTCGCCGGCGAAGGTGTGGCCGGAGAGCGTGTGGTAATTGAAGGCCGCCTGATCGACGGCAACGGCGCGACCGTTTCCGACGGCGTGTTCGAAGTGTGGCAAGCCAATTCCCACGGCAAGTACGCGCATCCGGAAGACAAGCGCGACCTGCCGCTGGAGGCCGGCTTCCGCGGTTTCGGCCGTATTCCTACTGATGCCAACGGCATGTTCCGCTTCACCACCATCAAGCCCGGTCGTGTACCCGGCGCGGACGGCAAACTGCAGGCACCGCACATCGTCGTATCTGTATTCGCCCGCGGCGTGATCAAACGCCTCGCAACGCGCATTTACTTCCCGGACGAAGCGTCCAATGCGGAAGATGCGGTGCTGAACCAGGTACCCGCCGAGCGCCGCTCCACGCTAGTCGCACGTCGCGTGCGTGAAGGCGTGCTGGAATGGAATGTCGTGATCCAGGGCGGTGAGTCCGAGACGGTTTTCTTCGACATCTGAGCGATTCCGCGTACAAATGACCTCTTCGCCCCTTGCAAGCCTGACCGGCGCCATGTTTTCAACCGCAGCGATGCAAGAGGCGTTTTCCGCAGCCGCCTGCGTACAGGGCATGCTTGATTTCGAAGCAGCCCTGGCGCGTGCGGAGGCGCGCACTGGCGTCATTCCAGTTGCTGCAGCAGCGCCGATAGCAGCTTGCTGCACTGCTGCGCGCATCGATCTGGCATCCCTCGCAACTGCCGCCGGATCAGCCGGCAATCTGGCGATCCCCCTCGTTAAGCAATTGACCGCAGCAGTCGCCGCAGAGGACAAGGAAGCCGCCAAATTCGTGCATTGGGGCGCGACCAGCCAGGATGCGATCGACACCGGAATGGTGCTGCAACTGCGCGTCGCACTCGATTTGATCGACGCCGATCTGGCGCAGCTTGCCGATGCATTGGCGAGGCAGGCGGAACAGCATCGAAATACCCCCGTGGTCGGACGTACCTGGATGCAGCATGCATTGCCCGTTACCTTCGGCCTGAAGGTCGCGAGTTGGCTCGACGCGGTAATGCGCCACCAGGAACGCATGCAGGCTTTGCGCGCGCGCGTGCTCGTCGTCCAGTTTGGCGGCGCTGCCGGCACGCTGGCAAGCCTTGGCGAGCAGGGCGTGAAAGTATCGATCGCGCTCGCGGAAGAATTGAATCTGACACTGCCCGACACGCCGTGGCACACGCAACGCGATCGGATGGTTGAAGTCGCCACGGTACTCGGCATGCTGACCGGTACGCTTGGCAAAATGGCGCGGGACATTTCGCTGCACATGCAGACCGATGTCGCCGAAGTAGCAGAGCCGGTTGCGGAAGGTCGCGGCGGCTCATCGACGATGCCGCACAAGCGTAATCCCGTCGGTTGCGCGGCGACATTGACCGCCGCGATGCGGTTGCCCGCGCTGGTGTCGACGATGTTGTCGGGCATGGTGCAGGAGCATGAACGCGCGCTCGGCGGCTGGCAGGCTGA
Organism: Burkholderiales bacterium; assembly: GCA_039649305.1. Classification (GTDB taxonomy): domain Bacteria; phylum Pseudomonadota; class Gammaproteobacteria; order Burkholderiales; family Burkholderiaceae_D; genus Noviherbaspirillum. The sequence goes on along the minus strand of JBBWZW010000470.1, from coordinate 40,544 downwards.
ATGGGACACCTTGCCGGAAATCGCGCAACTGGCCGCCGGTGCATTGCAACAGATGAGGCAGGTTGCATCCGGCCTCACAGTCGATACCGCACGCATGCGCGCCAACCTCGACATTACACACGGCCAGATCATGGCCGAAGCGGTAACGCTTGCGCTCGGCGGAAAGATCGGCCGATTGGCTGCTCACCAGATGGTCGAAGCAGCGTGCCACAGTGCCTCAAAGTCGGGCATACACCTGCGCGAGATGCTGGCGCTCAATCCGGCCATCACGGCCGAACTGTGCTCCGACGAACTTGATCGCTTGGTCGATCCCTCTAATTATCTTGGTCAGGCGGCCGCGTTCGTCGACCGCGTCCTTGAAACCCACCGCCGCAAGGCGGATGTCCAAACCGGAAACTGAGTCTCATGCCTAATTTTGAAAAAGACAACCTTCGTCTGAATTATCAGGTGGAGGGCGCCGAAGGTGCGCCCACGCTGATCCTGTCCAATTCGCTCGGAACCACGCTCGAAATGTGGGCGCCGCAGATGCCGGCACTACTGAAGCATTTCCGCGTGATCAGGTATGACACCCGCGGCCACGGCCAGTCGAGCGTAACGCCCGGACCATACACCATGGCCCAGTTGGGCGCGGATGTGATCGCCCTGATGGACCACCTGAAAATCGACCGCGCGCATTTCTGCGGCCTGTCGATGGGTGGAATGATCGGCATGTGGTTGGGCGCGAACCATCCGGAACGCTTCAACAGCCTGGTGCTGTGCAATACCGCAGCCAAGATCGGGGCGCCGGAACTCTGGAACGCGCGCATCGCCAAGGTCGACAGCGAAGGCATGGCATCTATCGTCCAGGCAGTGCTGGACCGCTGGTTCACTCCGGCCTTCCTGCAAAAGGCCCCGAAAGAAATCGAAACGGTGCGCCAGATGCTGCTCGACACAGCGCCGGCAGGCTATACAGCCAATTGCGCCGCAGTGCGCGACATGGACCAACGCGAAGGCCTTGGCGGCATCACTGTGCCGACGCTTGTCATCGGCGGTACGCAGGATCTCGCGACGCCGCCGCAAGATAGCAAGCTGGTGGCGGAAAGAATCCCGGGCGCGCGCTACGTTGAACTGGATGCCGCCCACCTGTCGAACTGGGAAAAGGTGGATGAATTCACCGGTCACCTGGTCGGCTTTTTGACCCGTTAACCAGAGGAGTATGAGATGGACGACCAGGAACGTCATGCCAAGGGCATGGAAGTGCGCCGCGCGGTGCTGGGCAGTGCCCACGTCGACCGCGCACAGGCCAACCGGAACGAGCTGACCACAGAATTCCAGGATTTCATCACCCGTTACGCGTGGGGCGAAATCTGGACCCGTCCGGGCTTGCCGCGCCATACCCGCAGCCTGCTGACGATTGCGATGATGGTTGCGACCAATCGAGAAGAAGAACTCAAATTGCATCTGCGTGCCGCTGCGAATAACGGCGTGACCCGTGACGAAATCAAGGAAGTGTTGATGCAGGCCGCGATTTATTGCGGTGTGCCGGCAGCGAATTCCGCCTTTCACATGGCGACGGAGGTTTTCAAGCAGATGGACGAGGCTGCGGCCAACAAGTAACAAGTAAAAAGGCTCCCGAAGGGGATCGTCGTTCCGGCTCCCCGCCGGGACGACCAATATAAGAAACAATAAGCATTGAGAGGGGACCGCTCATGGGGCTTTCCATCATTAAAAGGGGCCGGCTATGCTGAGCAACATCGTTGGCGTATTGTTCGATGGCGTTGCTTACGGCAGCCTGCTTTTCCTGATCAGCGTCGGCCTCTCGGTAACGATGGGACTGATGAATTTCGTTAATCTCGCGCACGGCGCCTTCGCCATGCTTGGCGGTTATGTCTGCGTCACTGTCATGAGTCGCATGGGCGTACCGTTCCTGGCGAGCTTGCCGATTGCATTCATCGCGAGCGCAGTGGTCGGCCTGATTCTCGAGCGCCTGCTTTACCGCCGCTTGTACAAGGCGAGCCCGCTCGACCAGGTGCTATTCTCGATCGGCCTGGCCTTTATGGCGGTGGCCTCCGCCACGTATGTGTGGGGACCGCAGCAGCAGCCGGTGCAATTGCCGGATTGGCTGCGTGGACAGACCTCCGTGTTTGGCCTCGACCTCGGTACTTACCGCTTGTTCCTGATCGCCGTCGTAGTCGTCATTACCCTGGCACTCGGTTACCTGATTGAACGCACCCGCTTCGGCGCGCAGATCCGCGCGTCGGTGGATAACCAGCAGGCTTCAGCCGGCCTCGGTATCAACGTCAACCGTGTGTTCAGCCTTACCTTTGCGCTCGGCTCCGGCCTCGCAGGTCTGGGCGGCGGGCTCGGCATCGATGTGCTCGGCCTCGACCCGACCTTCCCGATCAAGTACATGGTGTACTTCCTGCTGGTGGTCGCAGTCGGCGGCGCCGGCTCCATCAAGGGCGCGCTGTTTGCGGCGGTGATCCTCGGTGTATTCGATGTGGCGGGTAAATACTATGTACCTTCGATCGGCGCATTCGTGATCTATGCGTTGATGGTGGTGCTGTTGCTCCTGTTCCCGGCAGGACTACTCGGGAGGCGTACATGAAACCAACAACACTAACCTCCGCTGCGCCGGCTATGCAGCCCGCGCAGCGCCTGCTGAAATTGCCTGACGATCGCTGGCACCTGCTGGAGATCGCGTTCTGGCTGATGCCGTTCGCGGCCTATTTCCTGTTCCCCGGTTATCTGGTCCTGATCAGCCAGATCATGATCATTGGGTTGTTCGCGATCTCGCTCGACCTGATCCTGGGTTATGCGGGCATCGTTTCGCTTGGCCATGCGGCGTTCTTCGGGCTCGGCGCTTACACCGCCGGCATCATGGCAGCGAATGGCTGGGGTGAGCCTATCTCCGGATTGCTCGCGGGCGGCGTCCTCGCCGGCATACTCGGCTTCGTGACCAGCTTCCTGATCGTACGCGGCCAGGAACTCACGCGCCTGATGGTGACACTCGGCATCGGCCTGATGATGTTTGAAGCAGCCAACAAGGCGGCATTCATCACCGGCGGCGCCGACGGCTTGCAGGGCATGCAGATGGGCAAGCTGTTCGGCGTGTTCGAGTTCGACCTGTTCGGCAAGACGGCATTCTTCTACAGCCTTGGGGTACTGTTCCTGATATTCGTGGTGTTGCGCCGTCTCGTGAAATCGCCGTTCGGGCTCAGCCTGGTCGGTATTCGCGAAGGCAGCCGCCGCATGCCGGCCATCGGCGCCAACGTCTATCAGCGGCTGACAGTGATCTATACCGTCGGCGCCGTCGTCGCTGGTATCGCAGGCGCGTTGCTGGCGCAGACTACCCAGTTTGTCGGACTGGAATCGCTCAGCTTTGCCCGCTCGGCTGAACTGATGATCATCCTGGTGCTCGGTGGCGCGGGCCGTTTGTACGGCGGAATAATCGGTGCGATCGTGTTCATGCTGGCGCAAGATTATATTGCGGCGCTACACCCCGCCTACTGGCAGTTCTGGCTCGGCATGCTGCTGATCGTAATCGTGCTGTTCGCGCGCGGTGGCGTGTTGGGCGGACTGGAAAGGCTGTACAACCGGTTCTTCCGGCGTGGCGCTGCAGAAGGGAAATCGGCATGAGTTCGACAACATTACGTACCGAAGGCCTGTCGAAGCAGTGGGGCGCGTTCAAGGCCAACAGCGATATCTCGCTGACCTTCACGCCCGGTGCAAGGCATGCGTTGATCGGACCTAACGGGGCCGGCAAGACCACTTTCATCAACTTGCTGACAGGCGCTCTCGCGCCGACCTCGGGGCGGGTTTACTTCGGTGACGAAGACATCACCGCGCTGCCGCAACATGCGCGCGTCAAGCGCGGCATGACCCGTACGTTCCAGATCAATACGCTGTTTGGCGGGCTGACGGTACTGGCATCGGTGATGCTCGCGATCGCAGAACGCAAGGGCAAGCAGTACGTCTGGTACAAGACCGTCGCGCAACAGACGGAAGAGATTGAAGAAGCGATGGAGTTGCTCAGCTTGCTCAAGCTCGACCGCGACGCTAACACGATCACGCGCAGCCTGCCGTACGGCAAGCAGCGCCTGGTTGAAATCGCGCTGGCGCTCGCCACCAAGCCCAAAGTCCTGCTGCTCGATGAGCCTGCCGCGGGCATTCCGTCGGCGGAAAGCGCCGAGCTGTTTGAAGTCATTGCCCGCCTGCCGCGCGACGTGACGATCCTGTTCATCGAGCACGACATGGGCCTGGTATTCCGTTTTGCCGAGCGCATCACGGTGATGGTCGGCGGCAAAGTGCTCACCGAAGGCACGCCCGCGGAAATCGCGGCGGATCAGCGCGTCAAGGAAGTTTATCTGGGAGAGGCCGAACATGAGTGAGCTGCTTGCACTCGATAACGTAACCGCCGGCTATGGTGAGTCCGTGGTGCTGGAAGGCGTTTCGCTTTCGATGAAGGAAGGCGAAAGCATTGCACTGCTCGGCCGTAACGGCGTCGGCAAATCCACGCTGCTGGTGACGTTGATGGGTTTGACGCAAATGCACGGCGGGACGATCCGCTGGCGCGGCAATGACATCGCCCGCGTACCGACCCATGGACGCGCGCAAGCGGGTCTTGGATGGGTGCCGCAGGAACGCTTCATGTTCCCGTCACTGACGGTTGAAGAGCATCTGACGGTGGTGGCACGCCCCGGCGAATGGAATCTGCAACGCGTTTATGAAGTATTCCCGCGCCTGCAAGAGCGTCGCGCCAACATGGGCAACCAACTCTCCGGCGGCGAACAGCAGATGCTCGCAATCGCGCGTGCGCTGATGGTGAACCCGAAATTGCTTTTGCTCGACGAGCCGATGGAGGGCCTGGCGCCGATCATCGTGCAGGAACTGATGCGCGTCATCGGCCAACTTGTCACCTCCACGGGCATGTCAGTCATCGTGGTCGAACAGCACGCGCGGCTCGCATTGTCCCTGACGCAACGCGCGATCGTGCTCGACCGCGGCCGCATCGTGCATGAGTCGGACAGTAAGAGCCTGATGGAAGACAAGGGAACCCTCAGCCGGTTGGTGGCGGTAGCCTGATCGACTGAATTCGAATTGCAATAATTTACAACAAGGAGAGACCTTAATGCGGAACCCGTTGAAGTTGGTGCTCGGCTATCTGATAGCCACATTTGCGATGTTGCTGAGCCTGCAGGCGAGCGCACAGGAAAGGATCAGGATCGGTTTCATCGCCCCGATGTCAGGTGTGTTTGCCACCTATGGCCAGTCGTTCCACAATGCGATGCAGGCTTACATTCAGAACCATGGTGACACTGTCGCCGGCAAGAAAATCGAAATCATCGTTCGCGACAACACTACCAACACACCGGAAAATGCGAAGCGTCTTGCTACTGAACTGGTGGGCCGTGAGAAGGTCGACTTCCTCACCGGTTTTGGCCTGACGCCTGATGCTCTGGCAGTGGTTCCCATCTCCACCCAGGGCAAAGTGCCGACCATCATCATGCTCGCCGGTACCTACGGCCTGACACTGAAATCGCCGTACATGGCGCGTATCTCGTTCACGCTGACCCAGGTCACCGTACCGATGGCGCAGTGGGCCCTGAAGAACAAGATCAAGAAGGTCTACACCGTGGTGTCGGACTTCGCACCGGGCATCGACTCGGAAGAGGCGTTCAAGAAGGCGTTCACGGCCGGCGGTGGGGAAATCATCGGCAGCGTGCGCGCACCGCTGGCAAACACCGATTACTCGGCCTTCGTACAGCGCATCAAGGATGCGAATCCGGATTCCGTATTTCTGTTCATGCCTCCGGGCGAGCCGACCACCCAGTTCATGAAGAGCTATGTGGAACGCGGTCTGCACAAGGCAGGCATGCGCGTGATGACCACCATGGACATCGCAGAAGAATTCATCCAGCCGATGGGCGACGCTGCATTGAACATCGTCAACTCCGTGAACTACTACGAGTCGATGAAGAACGAAGAGAACACCCGCTTCCTGAATGCCTATCGCAAGATATCGAACGGCAAGTATCCAGGTGCGATCGCTCTCGGCGGCTATGACGGCATGGCCACCATCTACGAAGTCACCAGGAAACTGAATGGCAAGGTCGATGACGGCGCCGCAGTGATGGAAGCCCTGAAAGGCATGAAGCTCAAGAGCCCACGCGGTGAGTTCACCATAGACGCGGAAACGCGCGATGTGGTGCAGCACGTGCACATCGCCAAGATCGAGAAGCAGGGCGGCCGCCTGGTCCCCGTGATCATCGACACCTTCCAGAATGTGAAAGACACACCGCCGCGCTGATGACCTGGAGCGGATTTCAGTCCGCTGTGGGAATGCAGGGTGCGCATGGCGCACCCTGCATCACTGAATCTTCCACTGTCACTCCCCACTCCCCCAAGCGGAAGAGGGGGAGAAGCGAAGCAATACATTCAACAAGCGACAAGAAAGAGACACAAATGAGCGACAGATTACCCGTATTCAAAGCGGCGTCAGTCCAGGCGGCGCCTGTATTCCTGAACCGTGAAGCCAGCGTGGAAAAGGCCTGCGCACTGATCGATGAGGCCGGCAAAAACGGCGCACGCCTGATCGTGCTGCCGGAAACCTTCATCCCCGGCGGACCCTACTGGGCATGGCATTTGCCGATGCGCGACGCAGCCAAGTTCTCGGCCGAGCTGTTCCAGAATGCAGTCGATATTCCGAGCCAGTCCACTGATCGCCTCGGCGAAGCGGCGCGCAAGGCGAACGCGTTTGTCGTCATCGGCATCAACGAGCGTGACGGCAAGTCCCTTTACAACACGCTGCTGTATTTCGGTCCGGACGGTCGCATTATCGGCAAGCATCGCAAATTCAAACCCACCGGTCCTGAAAAGCTGGTGTGGGGCGACGGCGACGGCAGCACCCACAAAGTGTACGACACCGAAATCGGCAAGATCGGCGGCCTGATCTGTGGCGAACATGCAATGGCTCTTCCCGGCTATACCCTGTCCGCGATGGGTGAGCAGGTGCACATCGCTGCGTGGCTCGGGTTCACGCTGGCCGATGTATCGCTGGCGGAAATCGCATCGCGCTACCACGCGATCGCCTATAACACCTTCGTCGTGTGCAGCCAGCTGTTGGTCGGTGAAGACGTGTTCACCAAGCTCGGCATCGACAAGTCGCAACAGCCGGTGCAGGCATGGAGCGCCATCATCGAAGGCGGCTCGGGCAAAGTGATCGCCGGACCGATTGGCCTGGATGAAGAAGGGATCGTCTACGGCGAGATCGACCTCAACAAGGGTGTGCCGAAGTATTTCATCCACGAGAACGCCGGCCATTATTGGCCGAAGCAGTTCCGCCTGTATTTCGACGACCGCGAAATGAAGCCTCTCACCATTAGCCATCTGGGTGAAGATGAGATGCAAGAGAAATCGTCGGAGAAATAAACAGCGCGACGAATCGTAGGTTGGGATGCAATCCCAACGTTCACCCTTCGCATAACGGCTGGCTTTTATTCGGGTGTGAATGTTGGGATTGGCGCGCGCCGCAGATCCCAACCTATGTTAAACCGAGCGCTGCCATGCTCACAATCCACCAACCAAGAATAATCAGATCATGAAACAGTTACTGACTTTTGCCGCCGCGCTTTTCCTGTCGGCCCAAATTAACACCGCCTCGGCTGCCGAATTCCCGAGCAAACAAGGACGCATCATCGTCCCGTTCGCCGCAGGCGGCACTGCCGATGTCCTGGCTCGCGTCCTCGCAGAAAAGATGCGCCCGCGATTCCCGCAGGGGATGATCGTCGAAAACCGCACCGGCGCCGGCGGCAATATCGGAGCGGACGCGGTATTCAAGTCGGAGGCAGACGGTCATACCGTGCTGCTGTCGTCCCCGGGACCGATCGCTATCAATCAGGCTTTATATCCGAAGCTGAGTTTCGATCCTGCCAAGTGGGTCGCAGTCACGGTCATCGCCGCGGTTCCGAACGCGCTGGTTGTCAGCCCGAAGCTGCCAGTCAGGACTGCACAGGAATTCCTGACGCATGCGAAAGCCAATCCCGGCAAACTGTCGTTCGCGTCACAGGGCAACGGCACTACATCCCATCTGACAGCGAAGCTGTTCGAGACGGTCGCCGGAACGGAGATGGTGCACGTGCCGTACCGGGGCGACACACCGGCGCTGACAGATCTGGCCGGTAGTCAGGTCGACGTGTTTTTTGCAAACCTCGGCGCGACGCTGCCTTTGCATAAAGCCGGAAAGATACGCATTCTTGCGGTGGCCGATTCGAAGCGCGCAGCGAGTCTTCCGACATTGCCTACGTTCGCTGAACTCGGCCTGCCGCAAATGCAGGCAGTGACGTGGTATGCGGTTGTTGCTCCGCCCGGGACACCGGCTGTCGTGGTTCAGACTTTAAACACTGCGATCGTCGATGCGATTCGCCAGCCTGCTGTGCAGCAGCGCTTCGCCGAACTCGGGCTTGACGCTGTAGGCAGCACGCCGGATCAGGCTGCTCGCTTTATCCGTGATGAAGCCGTGCGTTGGGCGAAGGTGGTCAAAGACGCGAAAGTCACGATCGACTGAGATCGTGGGTTGGGATTGGCGGGCGCGCCGCAGATCCCAACCTACGTTTAACCCGAGACCGGCAACGCCGTCTTGTATTTCACCTGCTTCAGCGCAAAGCTGGACTTGATGTTCTTGATGCCCGGAATATTGGTCAGGTGTTCGAGGATGAATTTCTCGAGCGCCTGAATATCCGGCACCACGATCCGCAGCAGGTAATCCTCGTCCCCCGTCATCAGGTACACCTCCATCACTTCTTCGAAATGGCTCACCGCCTGCTCGAAGCGGGCCAGCGCGCCGGCTTCCTGCTTTTCGAGGCTGACCCTGATGAACACGTTCACCTTCAGCCCCAAGGCATGCGGATCGGCAAGTGCCACGTAACGCGAGATCACACCGTGGGCTTCCAGGTTCTTCACACGCACCAGGGTAGGGGAAGGCGACAGGTTGATCATGCCAGCCAGCTCGACATTGGTGAGACTGGAGTTTTCCTGTAGAACCTTGAGAATACGCAAATCGGTTGAGTCGAGGCCCATAAAAAGAATAAATCACCGGAAAATTGATTGTGTCAGTATTTTATGCCGCAAACTACGAATAGGAAAGGCTATTTCGGTTACCCATGCTGCGCGCTTCGGGCTACGCTTTCAGACATTATTAAAACAGGAGTACAAGATGGACATGTCTTCGGCGGACCATTTTCGGAACGATATCGACACCGATGCGCAGGAAACCGGCGAATGGATAGACGCGTTGCAGGCAGTGATGCAGTCAGTGGGTCCGGAGCGCGCGCGTTTCCTGCTGTCCCGTCTTTCCGCAGCCGCGCAAGATTGGGGCGTGAACTGGCGCGACGCGCGGAACACACCTTACGTCAATACGATACGCGTCGAGCATGAACTCCCGTTCCCGGGCGGATCGGATGCGCTGGCGATCGAACAGCGCCTGGCCGGCATCATGCGGTGGAATGCGTTGGCGATGGTCGTGCGGGCGAACCGCGCTTCTGGTGAGTTAGGCGGCCACATCGCGAGTTATGCGTCGGCGGCCGACCTGTTTGAAGTCGGCTTCAATCATTTTTTCAGGGCGCGCAGCGACTCTCACGCCGGCGATATCGTTTACTTCCAGCCGCACTCGGCGCCCGGCATCTATGCGCGTGCGTTTCTCGAAGGCGCGCTGACGGAGCGCGATCTCACTTTTTACAGACAGGAAATCGCAGCGCGCAAGCAGGGCGCCCAAGGGTTGTCTTCCTATCCGCACCCCTGGCTGATGCCGAACTTCTGGCAATTCCCGACGGGTTCGATGGGCCTTGGTCCGATCAGTGCGATCTATCAGGCGCGCTTCCTGCGCTACCTCGAACATCGCGATCTGCTGCAGCCACAGGACCGCAAGGTATGGGGCGTGTTCGGCGACGGCGAAATGGACGAACCGGAATCGCTGGCCGCGCTCACCCTGGCCTCGCGCGAAAACCTCGACAACCTGATCTTTGTCGTCAACTGTAATTTGCAACGGCTGGATGGTCCGGTCCGCGGCAACGGCCATATCGTCGATGAGCTGGAAACCCTGTTTGCCGGCGCCGGATGGAATGTCATCAAACTGTTGTGGGGCTCGGATTGGGATCCGCTCTTCGCGCGTGACAAAGAGGGCGATCTGGTACGCGCGCTGAACCAGACTGTCGACGGACAGTTGCAGACGTTTGCGGCCAACGACGGCCCCTTCAACCGTGAACATTTCTTCGGACAGAACCCGGCGATGCGCGCGATCGGCGCGACGCTGACCGATGAAGAGATCGACCGCCTGCATCGTGGCGGACACGACATGAGAAAAATCCATGCGGCCTACCATGCGGCCGCGAAGCACCGCGGCCAGCCGACGGTGATCCTTGCCCAGACCAAGAAGGGTTTCGGCATGGGCGCGGCCGGGCAGGGGAAGATGACCACCCACCAGCAGAAGAAACTTGATGCGGAAGCGTTGATTGAATTCCGCAATCGCTTCCAACTGCCGCTCACCGACGAACAATGCACCAACCTCTCCTTCCATAAACCGGCGCCTGACAGCGCCGAAATGAAGCACCTGCAGGAACGCCGGACAGCTCTCGGCGGTTACATGCCGCGCCGCATCGCAGGCCCGAAAACATTGCCGGTGCCTGCCATCGAAGCGCATTCCAGGTTCGCGCTGGACGCAGCAGGCAAGGAAATGTCGACCACGATGGCGGTGGTCAGGATGCTCGGCAATTTGCTGAAAGACCCGGGACTCGGAAAGCATGTGGTGCCGATCGTGGCCGATGAAGCACGCACGTTCGGTATGGCCAACCTGTTCCGCCAGGTCGGCATTTATTCCTCACAAGGGCAGTTGTACGAACCGGAAGACATCGGCTCGATCCTGTCTTACCGCGAAGCGAAAGATGGCCAGATCCTGGAGGAGGGTATTACCGAAGCCGGCGCCATTTCATCGTGGACCGCGGCCGCCACCAGTTACTCGGTGCATGGATTGCCTATGCTGCCGTTTTACATTTATTACTCGATGTTCGGCTTCCAGCGTATCGGCGACCTGATCTGGGCGGCTGCCGACCAACGTGCGCGCGGATTCCTGATCGGCGCGACGTCCGGTCGCACCACGCTCGGTGGCGAGGGACTGCAACACCAGGACGGCTCCAGCCTTCTGACCGCTTCCACCGTGCCCAATTGCGTCTCTTACGATCCGGCCTATGCGTACGAGCTGGCGGTGATCGTACAGGACGGCATGCGCCGCATGCTGGAGCGTAATGAAGACGTGTTCTACTACGTGACGGTCACGAACGAAAACGAAGCGCAACCCAGTATGCCCGACGGGGTGGAGGAGGGCATCTTGCGCGGCATGTATTGCCTGCAGCCGGCGGAGAACGCGCAGGTCCGCCTGCTTGGAGCAGGCCCGATACTGAAGGAAGCGGTAGCCGCCGCGCGCCTATTGCAGGAACAGTTCTCGGTTACTGCGGAAGTCTGGAGCGTGACCAGCTTTACGGAACTCGCCCGGGACGGTATCGCCGTTGAACGCCAGAATCGGTTGTCCTCGCAAACTGCGAAACCGTATGTCACGCAGAAGCTTGACTCGAGCGACGCACCGGTGATCGCGATCAGCGACTACGTCAGGCTGCTAGCCGAAAGCATCCGAGCCTATGTTCCTGCGCATTACGTTACGCTCGGCACGGATGGCTTCGGGCGCAGCGATACCCGAGCCGCTTTACGCGATTTCTTCGAGGTCGATGCGCGATGGATTGCGTTTGCCGCGCTTGATACACTGCATGGCGGCGATCGTGCGATGATGGCTGCATGCGCCGAAAAGCTTGGGCTGGATTTGAATAAGCCGCTGTCGACCACGGTTTGATTTAATTTGCAGATCAAAGCAAAATAAGCTCTGCCGCATTTCTTTCCGGTGGAAAGAAATGCGAGCGTACAAAAACTAAAACGCCGGAGACAAAAATGAATTTGCACAAACTTCTGCAGGCCCGCTCAGCGGCCGGCAAACCGCTGCGTGTCGGCCTGATCGGCGCCGGCAAGTTCGGCTCCATGTTCCTCTCCCAGGCACATCGCACACCGGGCCTTCATCTGCTAGGCCTCGCCGACCTTGCTCCCGACCGCGCACGCGAAAGCATGCTGCACGTCGGCTGGTCGCCAGAAAAAATTTCCGCCAAATCGCTCGGAGAGGCGCTCGACACCGGCAAGACCTGGGTCGGCGACGACGCACACAAACTGATCGCGCACCCCGCGCTTGACGTCGTGATTGACGCCACCGGACATCCCGCGGCCGGGGTTTCACATGCGCTTGCGGCGATCGCCAATGGCAAGCACATCATCATGGTGAATGTGGAAGCCGACGCGCTCGCCGGCCCGCTGCTTGCGAGGAAAGCGCAAGCAGCGGGCGTGGTCTACAGCCTCGCATACGGCGATCAGCCCGCGCTGATTGCCGAGCAGGTGGACTGGGCCCGCGCCAGCGGCTTCGAGGTGATCGCGGCAGGCAAAGGCACCAAATACATGCCGGCTTATCATCAATCGACGCCGGACACGGTATGGCACCACTATGGACTCACGCCGGAACAGGCAAAGGCCGGCGGGATGAATCCACAGATGTTCAATTCATTCCTCGACGGCACCAAGTCGGCTATCGAGATGGCAGCGGTCGCGAATGCAACCGGCCTTGCGCCTGCACCATACGGACTGCAGTTCCCGGCCTGCGGCGTCGACCAGTTGCCGTTCGCGATGCGCCCGAAGGAAGACGGTGGACACCTTCATCACAAGGGCCAGGTCGAAGTCGTCTCTTCGTTGGAACGCGACGGACGACCGGTGTTTCGCGACCTGCGCTGGGGCGTCTATGTGGTGTTCGAAGCGCCTTCTGACTACGTGCGGCGCTGCTTTTCCGAATATGGACTCGTGACCGATTCCACGGGCCGCTACAGTGCGATGTACAAGCCGTACCACCTGATCGGACTTGAACTCGGCATATCGGTAGCGAGCGCCGGTTTGCGTAACGAAGCAACCGGCGCACCGGTGGATTTTATTGGCGATGTGGTGGCGACCGCCAAGCGTGACCTGGTAGCAGGCGAGATGCTGGACGGAGAAGGCGGGTTCACGGTATGGGGCAAGCTGATGCGCGCCTCCGACAGCTTGCGCATGGGCGGCCTGCCGATTGCGCTCGCGCACAAGATCAAACTTCGCAATCCGGTCAGGGCCGGGACGCCGGTCTGCTGGAGCGACGTGATCATCGACGAAACCAGCGAGGTGGTGAAGGTGCGGCGCGAAATGGAGATCCTGTTCCGGAGATGACTTTGCGAGAGATTTCGAGTTACCGGGGAGCCAACAGGATGATTGCGACCCCGGCCAGGCACACAAGCACGCCGACGATGTCCCAGGCCGACGGGCGGATGCCATCCACTACCCAAAGCCATCCCAGGGCAACGCCGATATAAACGCCCCCGTAGGCCGCATACACGCGGCCTGCGGCATTGGGATGAAGCGTGAGCAGCCACGCGAATATTGCGAGACTCAGGGCAGCCGGCAGCAGCACCCAGGCGGAAGCACCTTTCTTGAGCCACAGGTACGGCAGATAGCAGCCGATGATTTCGGCGAGCGCAGTGACGAAAAAAAGACCGAACGTTTTTGCGACCAGCATGCTGCCTCCGACAGCTACGATGACGGGCGCAGCTTAGCACGATGAAGGCAGCGGGACAGTGCGGGAGCGCTCCCGCACCGATGATCGTTCAATACGGCCAGAAAAATGGGACGCTGTGTCTTCGCGATGTCTGTCGCGCCTGATTTCAGCAGCACATCGACGCCTTGCTGCCGGTTCTCAAAGGTTCGCTCCGATGCACTGATTTTCCATGGCATCCATGATGCGTCTTCGCGGTAGATGGCAGTCTGCGAATCGACGTGAAGAACCAAAAAAAAGCCCCGGCCGCTTTCGCGCCGGGGCTGTTTCCGTTGACCGGAAATCAGCAGGCAATCACTTGCCCGGATCTTTCACCTCATTGAATTTGTCGAACTCGACGTTGTACAGTTCGCCGTTTACTTTCTCTACCTTGCGAACATACACAGGGTTGATCACGTCACGGGTCTGCGGATCGATCATGATCGGGCCACGCGGGCTGTTGATCTTCATGCCCTTGAGTACCGCCATCGCCTGATCGCCGTCGATCTTGCCGTTCAGCTTTTTCGAGACTTCATATATAGCGTGCATGCCGTCATAGCCTGCGACTGCCATGAAGTTCGGACGGCCGCCCGATGGGTTGGCCTCTTTGAAGAACTTCAGGAACGTCTTGTTCTCAGGCGAATCGTGCGCAGCGGAGTAATGGAAGGTGGTAATCACACCCAGTGTTCCATCGCCCATGGCCGGCAACACGTGATCGTCGGTGAGGTCACCGGTGGCAATCACCTTGATGCCCGCTTCCGCCAGGCCGCGCTCGCGATAGGCCTTCATGAATGAAATGCCTTGCTGGCCGGCCGGAACGAAAATGAAGACTGCTTCCGGTTTTGCATCCTTGATGCGCTGGACGAACGGCGCGAACTCAGGATTTGCCAGTGGGGTGCGAATCGATTCGATGATCTGCCCGCCGCCTTCGGTGAAGGTTTTCTTGAACCAGGTTTCGGAGTCGATGCCAGGACCGTAGTCGGCAACGATAGTCACCACGCGCTTGATGCCGTTCTTCAGCGCCCAGGTACCCATCGGTGCGGAAATCTGCGGCAGGGTCATCGACACGCGTGCGATGTAATTCGATTTGGTGGTGATGATCGATGTTGCCGCATTCATGATGATCATCGGTTTTTTGGCTTGCTCGGCGATCGGCGCGACTGCCAGCGCTTCCGGCGTCAAACCAAAACCAGCCAGGAAATCGACCTTGTCACGCACGACCAGTTCCTGCGCCAGGCGTTTTGCGATTTCCGGGGAAGGGCCGGTGGTGTCCTTCACGATCAGCTCGATCTTCTTGCCCGCGACCGTATCGCCGTGCTGCTTCATGTAGGCCTTGATGCCGCCTTCGATTTGCTTGCCATAGTCGGCAAAGGGGCCGGAGAACGCGGCGATCACGCCTATCTTGATCGTCTCCTGTGCAACGGCGACCGACGCTGTGAGTCCGAATACGCCTGCGGTCGCGATGGACGCGACGATTTTTGTTAACTTCATTTTTAGTCTCCTTGGCAAGGCCAAAACGTTTTTATTTACTTCAGGACTGCGTGAACTTCCATGGCTTACATGGCTCCTGATGCCGCTCATCATAGCCTAATCAAAGTTCGTTAAACAATTCTCGGTGCGGCTACCGAACGCTTTGTTGCTATCTGTAAATTGTTAAACGACCGGCTCATACGGTAAGCCGACATAATTTTCAGCGATGGTCGTACGCCCGGCTTTTGAACTGGTGTAATACTCCAGCTCGGCCAGCTGGATGCGCTGGTTGAATGGATCATCCGAGAACTTGTGCATCAACGAAGTCATCCACCACGAAAAGCGTTCGGCCTTCCAGATGCGGCGCAGGCAGAGTTCCGAGTACGTTTCCAGCAGGTCGGCGCGTCCTTCCTTGTAGGTCTTGCGCATGCAGTTATACAACGTGTGCACATCACTCGCAGCCAGGTTCAGCCCCTTTGCGCCGGTGGGCGGCACGATGTGCGCTGCATCGCCGACCAAAAACAGCCGCCCGAACTTCATCGGTTCCGCAACGAAGCTGCGCAAGGGCGCGATGCTTTTTTCGATCGACGGCCCGGTTACCAGCGCGTCGGCGACCTCGCGCGGAAGCCGCGTCTTGAGTTCCTGCCAGAAGCGTTCATCGGACCAGTCTTCCACCTTGTCTTCCAGCGAACACTGCACGTAGTAGCGACTCAGCATCGCAGTGCGCATGCTGCATAATGCAAAGCCGCGCTCATGATTGGCATAGATCAGTTCATCTGCCACGGGAGGGGTGCGCGACAGGATACCGAGCCAGCCGAATGGATATGTGCGCTCGAAGATCTTGATCGCTTCCTGCGGCACTGATTTGCGCGATATGCCATGAAAGCCGTCGCAGCCGGCGATGTAGTCGCATTCGAGTTCGACGGTTTCGCCGTCCTTTACGAAGGTCACGCGCGGCTTGTCCGTGTAGAAGTCATGCGGCTTCACGTCTTCAGCTTCATAAATGCTGATGCCGCCCGTCGCAGCACGCGCCTCCATCAGGTCGCGTGTCATTTCCGTCTGGCCGTAAACCATCACGGTCTTGCCGCCGGCGAGGGATTTCAGGTCGATCCGGTGCAGCGCGCCGTTGAACGCCAGCGAGATGCCTTCCTCAATGCGTCCTTCGCGGTCCATCCGTTCGGCGGCTTTTGCTTCGCGCATCAGCTCCATGGTGCCTTGTTCCAGCACGCCGGCGCGGATGCGGCCGAGGACATATTCCGGTGATTTTGCTTCAAGGATGACGGTGTCGATGCCCTGCAGGTGCAACAACTGGCCGAGCAGCAGGCCCGACGGGCCGGCTCCGATAATAGCAACTTGGGTTTTCATCGACTGCCTCCGGGATATTCGTATTGTTTCGCTATGGTGTTCCGAAGGTGGCCTGAATGGAATGGACTTTTCCGTATAATAATTGTACTTTTGGAAGATTTGATGAAACGTCTGCCGGCACGTCAAAAGGACTAAGCACACATGAACAAGATCACCGACATCCCAGTCTATAAACTGTATGGCGAGGAAGAGCACTGGCTGACGCCCGACCTGGTGCATTGCGAGTCGATCGCCGCGCGCAGTCAATTGCACAATTGGCAGATCAAGCCGCACCAGCACCATGGACTGTTCCAGATCCTGTACCTGCGCGACGGGACGGCAAAAATCCGCCTGGATGACCGCCATTACGAGATGCGCGGCCCGCAGGTGCTGGTGGTGCCGCAGATGTGCATCCATGGATTCAGGTTCGCGCGCAATGCGGGTGGACACGTAGTCACCCTGGCGTATCCGCTGCTCGACAAGATCAGCCGACAGCTCGGCGATGGACTGGCTGCCCTGAACACTCCGAGCATCCAGCAAATCGGTGACGATGAATCAAGTACCCACATCAAACTTGCATTCAGCCTCTTTGATAGCGAGTACAAGCGCGATGCGCCGTATCGCAACCTGCTGCTCGAATCGCTGCTTGGCACAATCCTGGTCTGGATCGCCAGGAATGCCGCGCCTTCAGCGCAGGAGCAGCCGCGAGAGC
Organism: Burkholderiales bacterium; assembly: GCA_039649305.1. Taxonomy (GTDB): domain Bacteria; phylum Pseudomonadota; class Gammaproteobacteria; order Burkholderiales; family Burkholderiaceae_D; genus Noviherbaspirillum. The sequence continues at coordinate 23,346 of JBBWZW010000470.1, read as the reverse complement.
CAGGCAGGGGCGGGAGGCATTTCGGATCTTTCTGCCAGATGGTGGAAGAGAACTACACCAGTCACTACCCGGTCGCATGGTATGCCCGGCAGATAGGCATCACCGCCGCGCACCTCAATGTGCTGTGCCGTCAGTCAGCCAATCAGTCCGCCCTGGAGTTGATCCACGAACGCGTGCTGCTGGAAGCCAAGCGCAACCTGGTATATACATCGATGACGGTCAGTGTGGTGTCCTATACGCTGGGCTTTTCGGATCCCGCGTACTTCACACGTTTCTTTAAAAGACAGGCGGGCATGTCGCCGAAGGATTTCCGCATGCAGGCGAAGACCCTGTTCGATCAGGCGAAGTAAGAGCTTACGATTTTCTGTACCACAGCCGCACCCGGGACAATAAACCTTCCGTAGCCGAATGCGCTTCATGCAATGCGTGGCGAGGCACCAGTTTGAGGAGGGCGGGGATGCCGAAGGCGAGCAAGGTCACATCGTCTATCCACCCAAGTATCGGCAGAAAGTCTGAAATCAGATCCACCGGGCTAAGGACATACACGGCGAGTAGCAACGCGCCGATCTTCAGCATGCGCGGTGTCGCCGGATGGCGGCACGCGTACCACAGCACCAGTACATCCCGGCCGGCGGTCCTGATCAGTCGTAACAAGCGAAGAAACATGGCATCTCCCGGATCTTTCTTAATGATTGTGGCGAAACGCAAGTCACCACTGAAAATATTGGGGCAGCAGCCGCGTTTAAAAGTATCCGGGAGATTCCATTTGGAATTTCTCAGGCGTTATCCCTGTCTTTGATCGCCTGCGTCCAGATCGCCGCTTCCTTCGCTGTCATGTTGCCCACCGGGACCAGGCGCGCATCCAGGGAGCCGAATTCCTTCAGGTCCATCAAGTACTGCTCGCGCGACAGCAGCGTTCCGAAACAGATGCCGTTTTCCGTCGGCGGCGTGTGTGTTTCTTCGCGCAAACGCTCGACCAGTTCATCCATCACCCGCACCGGAACAAGATCGCGATTGCCGGGGTAGACGAAGCCAAAAGAAATGAGATGGCTCAGCAGTATGCGCCAGTGTGAGTCAAAACGACGCAGCAAACGCTGCCAGTCCATCTCTTCGCCGCGCGACCGTACAAGGTGGACAATGTCGGCGCCGTCAAAGCGTTCCTTCTCCATGATGAAGGCCTTGGACCAGATCATTTCTTCGACCGGACAAATTTTGGTGCGAACGCCAAGCACCTCCGCCTCGGCCGCATTGTCAAACCAGAGGTCATCGACTTCCGCAACACCGTTTCCCGAGCTGAAAATAAGGTCCACATACTGTCCATGCGAGATGACTTTCGCAAGCCAGTGCGGAAACGTCAGTTCGGTTTCGTAACCAGCCTGGGCCAACGCGTCGCTGATGGGCTCATAGTCCTGCCGGCGTATGAAAAGGTCGAGATCTTTGGTCGGCCGGGTAATTCCTGAATGGCAATTGAACGCATAAGCGCCGCCCACGAGATATGGCGCGGCCGCATCGTTCAACACTTCGAGCACATGCCGATAAAAAGAGGGCGCGTTTTTGCACTCTTCACTGCTTGCTGACGAAATCAGGGTGAGTTCTGGCATGTGATCCATCCTTATGGAGTTCGAATTGTTTGTATTAAATCCAAGCAGCAATAACCCTGCAGCAAAACCTGTGCCACGCGGACGCGAATTCTGTGTCTGCCGGTACGACTCTTGCTCATAAGCTGCGGCGGGAGTTTCCCAACAGAGGAGCATGTTGTGATTTCACAAGAAAAAATTCGATTGGCGGCAGTCGGCGATATCCATTGCAACAAAGAATCGGGAGGGCAGTTGCGTTCGCTTTTTTCGCAAGCGGCCGAGAGTGCCGACATTCTTTTGCTTTGCGGCGACCTGACCGATTACGGTTTGCCTGAAGAAGCGCATGTGCTGGCGGAGGAGCTGTCCGCAGCCAGGATCCCGATCATCGCGGTGCTGGGCAACCACGATTACGAATCCGGCAAGCAGGACGAAGTGCGGCAGATACTGACCGCTGCGGGCGTACGCGTGCTGGACGGGGAGGCCTGCGAGGTGCATGGGGTCGGTTTTGCGGGGGTAAAAGGATTCGCGGGTGGCTACGGCCGCGGTGCGCTTGGCCCATGGGGCGAGCCCATCATCAAGCAGTTCGTCAATGAAGCGATTCAGGAGACGCTGAAACTCGAATCAGCGCTTGCCAAGCTGCGAACCAGCCAGCGGATCGCGTTACTGCATTACTCGCCGATACAAGCGACCGTGGAGGGCGAGCCGCCGGAAATTTTTGCCTTCCTCGGCACCAGCCGGCTCGAAGAGCCCCTGATCCGCTATCCGGTAGACGCTGTTTTTCACGGGCATGCGCACCGCGGCCAGCCGGAGGGAAGAACCGTCAATAATATTCCGGTCTTCAACGTGGCAAAGCCGCTTTTGCTGCATACCTTCAAGGATCGCCCGCCGTTTCGGATTGTAGAGATTCCAAAGTCGGAACCTGTCAGTGTGTAATATTGACATCTGATCACACAGTGGCGGCCGCCAGGCGCTCAAGCGTGGCAGTCTCGCGCAGGCGGCGGATCCACCATTTGAGTGCCGCGCCTTCTTCACCGGTGCGCCACGCGAGATGGAAGGTTTCGTCCGATTTCGGCTCCTCGACTCGCTTTTCGACCAGCAGGCCTTCAGAGATGGCTCGTCGCGCACAGGGCTCGGGCAAAAACCCGAAGCCGAGGCCGGCGAGCTGAAATTCAAACTTGGTGCGCATGTCGCTGACCGCCAATGCTTCCTGTCCGAACAGCAGGCCGACGGTTCGTGCTGGCATCAGGCGCGCAGAATCCGCGACGGCAATGGCACGGTACCTCTGTAAATCTTCCTTGCCGAGTGGACGCTTTACCTGTGCCAGGGGATGCGCAGGCGAGACGGCAAACACGAATGACAGCTTGCCCATCGGCTCCGCGGTATAGCCACCTCCCGAAGGACCGTCACCCGCGGCGCCAACCAGCAGGTCAACCCGCCGGTCCAGCAAGGCTTCCCAGGTGCCGGACAAGGTCTCCCGCACAAAACGCAGGCGCGTGTGATTGGTGACATCATAAAACGCGCTGATATCGTCCTTCAGCGCGATCGGCGAGAACACCGAATCGATGCCGATCGCAAGATCGGTTTCCCACCCCGAAGCGACCCGGCGAACGCGCGACTCAAGGTCTCCCGCCGCCTTCAGCAGGAAGCGGCCTTCCTTCAGCAATTCGCGGCCGGCGGGCGTAAGGACGACTTTCGGTCCGATGCGCTCGAATACCTGTACGCCGAGGTCCTCCTCCAGCTTGGAGACGGTATAGGAGACAGTCGACGGTACGCGGAACAACTCTTTGCCGGCGCCCGAGAATGAGCCGCGACGGTCGATCGCATCGATGATTTGCAGTGCTTCGAGGCTGATTTTTAACATTCGAATTTTTCGATGATTGAGCGGCAAATTTTCCGTTTTTCATCCGGCTCGAGGCGGCGCATACTTGCATCTTTCAATTCAGACAGTGCCCACCGGCCGGTGATTTTTCTTTCGAAATTATCGCAAACAAACCGAGCTAGTGCCGGACCGGGCCCAACGATACATTGGAGCGCATCATGCTGGAAATTCGTAAAAGTGACGATCGCGGCCTGGCCGATCATGGCTGGCTCAAGTCCTTCCATACCTTCTCATTCGGCCACTACCACGATCCGCAGCACGTGGGTTTCGGCCCGCTGCTCGTCATCAACGAAGACCGTGTGCAAGCCGGCCGCGGTTTCGGCACGCACAGCCATCGCGACATGGAAATCATTTCCTACGTCCTCGACGGCGAGCTCGCCCACCAGGACAGCATGGGTAACGGCTCGGTGCTGCGCTATGGCGATGTGCAGCGCATGAGCGCCGGAACCGGCGTGCAGCACAGTGAATACAATCATTCGCGGTCTGACCAGGTGCACTTCCTGCAGATCTGGATCCAGCCGAATGTGAATGGTATTGCGCCCGGCTACGAAGAAAAGCATTTCGATGCCGAGTCGAAAAAAGGTCAATTGCGACTGATCGCTTCGCCTGACGGGCGCGAAGGTTCGGTGTTGATCCATCAGGATGCATCGATCTATGCCTCCATCCTGAACGGCGATGATCAGGTACGGCATGAGCTGGCGTCGGGACGTACTGCCTATGCGCACGTGGTACGGGGCAGGGCCGTCGTCAATGGCAAGCCGCTCGCATCGGGCGACGCATTGAAGATAACTGGTGAAAGTCTGGTCACACTGGGCAACGCTGAAGCAGCGGAAGTCCTGCTGTTCGATTTGCCTTACTAGTTACACCAACCTTCATATAGGTGCCCGCTTACAGCGGGCTTTTTCGCTGTCGTTCGCATATGCTTGCAAGCTGTAAATTGTCAGTCGGGCTTCTCCATTGAAAGGAGCCAATGATGAAATGGATCACCCGTGAACGTCCGAAGATTGATCGCATTGCGTGCCCGTGGCTGATTAAACGATTCTCGATCCACAGGCTGAGTTTCTGTATGTAGCCGCCGGCGATGTGCTGCGCATCGCGGAGCAAACCGACGCCATTCCTTACGATATTCCCGGTGTCGAGATGTCATGCAGCTTTGACGCATTCCTGAAGAAGTATGGCCTGGCCGACCCGGCGTTGCACCAGTTGGCTGTCATCGTTCGCGGCGCCGATACGTCGAGACTGGACCTTACGAAATGCTCAGGCACGGCATGGTGATGTATGACGCGCTGTACGCGTGGTGCAAGCACTGTCAGGCGGAATCGCACAACTGGCCGCCAAAAACAGGCTGAAAAAAAAGAGCCCGCGTAGTGCGGGCTCCCTGTTCCGAACTTTCGAACAGAAACTCCAGTTACGCGTAATTCTTCGCAACGAAATCCCAGTTAGCCAGGTTCCAGAACGCTTCGACGAATTTCGGACGGGCATTGCGGTAGTCGATGTAGTACGCGTGTTCCCACACGTCGCAGGTCAGCAGCGGTGTGTCTGCGCTGGTCAGCGGTGTGCCGGCGTTGGATGTGTTGACGATGTCAACCGAGCCGTCCGCTTTCTTGACCAGCCATGTCCAGCCGGAACCGAAGTTGCCGACAGCCGATTTGGTGAATTCTTCCTTGAACTTGTCGAAGGAACCCCACTTGGCATTGATCTTGTCAGCCACTGCGCCGGTCGGGGCGCCGCCGGCGTTCGGCTTCATGCAGTTCCAGAAGAACGTGTGGTTCCAGACCTGTGCCGAATTGTTGAACACGCCGCCGGAAGATTTCTTGATGATCTCTTCGAGCGACATGTTTTCGTATTCTGTGCCCTTGATCAGGTTGTTCAGGTTGGTGACATAGGCCTGATGATGCTTGCCGTAGTGATACTCCAGCGTTTCGGCGGAGATGTGCGGCTGCAGTGCGTCTTTCGGATAGGGCAGTGGAGGGAGCTTATGTTCCATGATGGCGTCCTTTCTGTAGGGTGATGTATTTTTTGAAAGCCCTTTATTGTAAGACGGATGCAGTTTGCCTGCATCGGTACCGTCATTGAGCCATGCCCAAAGAGGCATGGGAACCCGACGGAATTCAGTCCAACGATGGTTGGACGCTTGCAATCCCCACCTCTGCAGTGCCTTCCGCCAACCGCACGGTCACCGTTTGCCGCGGTTGCAATTCGGCGGGCGAGCGCACCAGTTTGCCCTTGCGATCGATCACCATTGCGTAACCGCGCTCAAGGGTGCGCTGTGGATTCAGCAATTCGAGCTGCGCTGTAAGGGCGGCAAGTGCCTGCCTGCGCAATGCCGTTTGCGAAGATGTCAGGGCTGCCATGCGCCGGGCCTGCTCATTGACACGGCTTCGGCGTGCCGCGACATTCGGTATCTGTCCGCCCAACCGGGTCTGCAAATGGGTCAGTGCATATCGGGCACGGTTGAGAGGCGTGCGAGTGGCATGCGCGAGGTTTACCTGCAAACCTCGCAACTTCGTCCGCTCATGGGCGATGTAGGCCAATGGACTTACCAGGCGCCGCGACATCCAGTCCACGGTCTGCGATGCGTTTGATAACAGGCGATGCATGGCGCGCTTCAGGTCGTCGGCATGCGCTTCCAGCGTCGCCAGCCAGTCGGTGCGGGGAGCTGCGGCCATCTCCGCGGCGGCGGTCGGGGTCGGCGCGCGCAGGTCGGCGGCGAAATCCGCGATCGTAAAATCGGTCTCGTGACCGACGCCGGACACGACAGGCATTGCGCAATTCACGATCGCGCGCGCAACCACTTCCTCATTGAACGACCACAAGTCTTCGATGCTGCCGCCGCCGCGGCAAACCAGCAGCACTTCGCACTCGCCCCTGGCCGAGGCGGTATTGATCGCCTGCGCGATTTTCTGCGCCGCACCTTCGCCTTGCACCGGAGTGGGGTACAGGATCACATTCACATGCGGGGCCCGGCGGCGCAGCGTGGTCAGGATGTCGCGAAGAGCGGCCGCCTGCAGGCTCGTGACTATGCCGATGGTCTTGGCAAAGATTGGCAACGTGCGTTTGCGCAGCGGGTCGAACAAGCCTTCCGCATTGAGCTTTTCCTTCAACTGAAGGAAGGCTTCGTACAGGTTGCCGACACCGGCACGGCGAATTGCTTCGACGCTCAACTGGTAATCGCCGCGTGGCGCGTACAGTGTCACCAACGCGCGCACCTCGACCTTGTCGCCTTCACGCGGCATGAAGCCGGCGAATTGCGCGCGGCCTCGAAACATCACGGCGCGCACCTGTGCGGCGTCATCCTTGAGCGTGAAGTACCAGTGTCCGGACGTCGCGCGCGTGAAGTTGGAAATTTCGCCCGACACCCAGGTCAGAGGGAAATTGCGCTCCAACATGCGTGCTACCGACTGGTTGAGCGCCGAAACTGTCAACACGGCCGGCGTATTTATTGTGTTCTCTTTGCTATCGCTAGGATTCATGCGGTCTTTCAGGGGAAAAGCTGTCCACAGGCGCGTAAATACGTCATTTTGCTGTCATAAATGAGCGCGCCCAGCAAAGATTTTTGCTAAGTCATTGATTTAAAAAGGAAATGGGAACATGTATCATATCTGAACAGCAAGGGAAAGCGCTTATAAATCAAGCACTTCTGGTGAAACGGAAGCAGTTGTTCACATTGTTATCCACAACGCCTGTGCAGAACTGGGTTGTGGGCAAATCCGCACAGCTCTCAACCTGGTGCTTGCGAGTGCTTGCTCGCGGCGGCTCAAAGCGATACATTCTGCATCCCAACTGATTTTGTTCCAAGGAGCCTGTTTTGCTCGCCATCATCCAATCCGCAGGCTGGCCGATCTGGCCGCTGCTGATCGCATCCGTAATCGCATTAGCCCTCATCATCGAACGAATATTGTACCTTCGCCGACAGCGATTACTGCCCTCGAATCTGCTTGACGAAGTCGTCCGCGTTTATCACAACGGCAAGATCACGCCCGAGATCGTCAAAAACCTCGAAAGCAATTCTCCGCTGGGCCGCGTGCTGTCAGCGGGCCTGCGCAACGTCAACGCGCCGCGTGAGGTGATGAAGGAATCCATCGAGGAAGCCGGTCGCGGTACTGCGCACGACCTGGAGCGCTTTCTGACCACGCTCGGCACCATTGCGACCCTGGCGCCGTTGATGGGTCTGTTCGGCACGGTCGTCGGCATGATTGAGATTTTCGGCTCGACGGACGCAGGCGGCACCAATCCCGCTCAACTTGCCCACGGTATTTCCGTCGCGCTGTACAACACCGGCTTCGGCCTGGCGATTGCAATGCCGACACTTGTTTTCTATCGCCATTTCCGCGCGCTGGTCGACAGCTTCATCGTCGACATGGAACAGCAAGCCGTGAAATTCGTCGATACGGTGCACGGCGATCGTAAGTAACGGAAGAGGCGCTGAATGAACTTTCGCAGAGGCAAAGGCCGCGAAGATCCGGAAATCAACCTGATTCCGTTCATCGATGTATTGCTGGTGATCCTGATCTTCCTGATGGTCACCACAACCTATAGCAAATTCACCGCACTGCAGATTACGCTGCCGACCGCCGATGCTGAAAAGGCAATGGAGCAGCCGTACGAGATCAATGTCGGTGTTGATTCGCAAGGGCGTTATGCGGTCAACAATACCCGCATCGCGGCGCGCGATGCAGCCGGTCTGGCAGAAGAGCTGAACAGCGTGTCAAAAGCAAGCGGCAAAGCTGTTAAAGAGGCGGTGGTCATCATCAACGCCGATGCCACGGCCGCGCACCAGTCCGTCATCAATGTGCTGGAGGCGGCCCGTCTGGCGGGTTTTGACAAAGTCACGTTTGCCGCGCAGACCAGCGGGAAGAAGTGATCATGTGACAGGCATCGGAATGATGCCGCGCAACGGGGCAGGGTCCGGCAGACCCTGCCCTTTGTTTTTTCGTGATGCCTTCCGTGCAACGCATAGTCAGGATAAACTTCCGGCACTTAAAGTAACCCGCCCTGCAACGAGGGCAAGGAACCACACGCTTGTCTTCTCAACAATCGCCGCTTGAATCTGTTCTGACGCGCGCCTGGATGCGGCGCGGATTTCTCGCATGGATGTTGTTGCCCGTTTCGCTGGTATTCCTGACGCTGACGGCTGCGCGGCGCGCATTGTATGCAGTCGGTCTGTTGAGGTCCGTACGCTTGCCGGTCCCGGTGATCGTGGTCGGCAACGTGTTCGTTGGGGGCACCGGCAAAACGCCATTCACTATCTGGCTGGTTGAATCGTTGCGGCATGCCGGGTATGTGCCGGGCGTCATTTCCCGTGGTTATGGCGCGAAAAATGATGTGCCGCAGACTGTGAGCCCCGATTCCGCACCCGGGGAAGTCGGTGACGAGCCGATCCTGATCGCAATGCGAGGCAAGTGTCCGGTGGTGGTGGGACGCAATCGGGCGGCCGCGGCAAAGGAGCTGCTTCAGGCGTATCCCAACGTGAACCTGATCGTGTCCGACGATGGCCTGCAACACTATGCTCTCGCACGGGACCTCGAAATCGTGATGTGCGATGCGCGGGGCAATGGCAATGGCTGGTTGCTTCCCGCCGGACCACTACGCGAACCGCCATCGCGCCGTCGAGACTTTACCGTAGTAAACGCCGAGCGGCTTCCTAACGGAATTCCGTTGGACGCGGTGCGCATGCAGTTAGTCGGTGAAGTGGCCGAACGCTTGTCCGATCGCTCGCAGTCAATGGCCTTGAACGCAGTCCACGCCAACGGTCCGAGCATCGTCGCCGCCGCCGGAATCGGCAATCCGGCGCGGTTCTTTGCGACGCTGCGCGGTGCCGGACTGGTCTTCGAGGAAATGCCCTTACCGGATCATTACGATTTTTCCGAAAATCTATTTAAAGGCCTCCAGGCCGATGTCATCCTGATCACAGAGAAGGATGCAGTAAAATGTAGCCGAATTGATGCACTGAGAAATGACCCGCGCATCTGGGTCGTGCCTGTGACAGCGCGCATAGACAAAGCGCTGGCCGAACAAATTGTGGAGAAATGTCGTGGATTCCCGCCTGCTTGATATCCTGGTTTGCCCGATCTGCAAGGGCCCGCTCGACTACGATAAAAACGCACAGGAGCTGATCTGCAAGCCGGACAAGCTCGCGTACCCGATCCGTGACGGCATTCCGATCATGTGGGCCGATGAAGCACGTGACCTGAATGCTGCGCCGGGCTCGGCGTCCACTACGCCGTGAGCGCGTGGCCCTGCTCGCGCAGGGCAATCTGAAACAAAAGAAAAATGTCTTTTACCGTCATTATTCCCGCCCGCCTTGCATCTACCCGCCTGCCTAACAAGCCGCTTGCGGACATCGGGGGCAAGCCTATGGTGGTCCGCGTCGCTGAGCGGGCCGCGCTATCGGGCGCCGCGCACATCGTCGTCGCGACCGATCACGCCGACATAGTCAGTGCGTGCGACCGGCACGGCGTAAAAGCATTGATGACCCGTGCAGATCATCCTTCCGGCACCGACCGTATTGCGGAAGTGGCAGCCGCTATGGGGCTTCCACCGAACGCAGTGGTCGTCAACGTGCAAGGCGATGAGCCGCTGATCGATCCAGACCTGATTGCCGCAACCGCGGCGCTGATTTCCGATAGCGTTCCGATGGCGACCGCCGCGCATCCAATAGTCGACATAGTCGAAGTGTTCAATCCGAATGTGGTGAAGGTAGTACTCGACAAGACGGGCAGGGCGCTCTATTTTTCCCGCGCAACGATTCCCTGGCACCGCGATGGCTTTGCGCAATCGAAAGAAGCTGTTCCGCCCGGCTATCAACCGCTGCGGCATATCGGGCTTTATGCTTACAGCAACACGTTCTTGCAAGCCTATCCCAAGCTGGAGTTGTCGCCCCTGGAACAGATCGAAGCGCTCGAACAATTGCGCGTGCTGTGGCACGGCTTTCCGATCGCAGTTCACGTGACGCACAACGCGCCCGCTGCCGGAGTCGATACGCCCGAAGATCTGGCGCGGGTCAGGCAGCGTTTCCCCGGCTGATTAAGCGGAAAATCAAAGCGGACTCAGTGAATTAATGAGATTCTGTGGTAAGTTTCGTGCAAAGCGCTGTAATAAAAACAAATACACGGTAGACAACACACACAGCCCGCAACAGTATCCATAAAACTAGCTAGGAAAATCGCATGCGCCTCATCCTTTTAGGAGCGCCTGGTGCCGGTAAGGGCACGCAAGCCAATTACATTAAAGAAAAATACAATATCCCCCAGATCTCGACGGGCGATATGCTGCGCGCCGCGGTCAAGGCGGGTACGCCGCTCGGTATCGAAGCGAAGAAAGTGATGGACGCAGGCGGTCTGGTGTCGGACGACATCATCATCGGCCTGGTCAAGGACCGGCTGAAGCAGCCCGATTGCGCCAATGGCTATCTGTTCGACGGTTTTCCGCGCACGCTTCCCCAGGCGGACGCGATGAAGGACGCCGGCGTCGGTATCGACTACGTGCTGGAAATCGACGTGCCCGATGAGGCGATCATTGAGCGCATGAGCGGGCGTCGCGTGCATCAGCCTTCCGGCCGCACTTATCACGCGAAGTACAACCCGCCGAAAGTGGCAGGCAAGGACGATGTCACCGGCGAAGACCTGATCCAGCGCGATGACGACAAAGAAGAAACCGTCAAGAAGCGGCTCGATGTGTACCACAACCAGACCGAAGTGCTGGTTGACTACTACAACAAGTGGGCGGAATCCGGTAAACCGGGTGCGCCGAAATATCGCAAAATCTCGGGCGTCGGCCCGGTAGAAAAGATTCGTGACAAAGCCTTCGAGGCGTTGGCAAAATAAATAAACAAAGCGGACCATGTGTCCGCTTTTTGCATTAAGGGGGATTCATAGCAGCAGGAAATATCCGGGCCCGGTTACCCGAACCGAAATCCAGTATGCCGAAAAATAAAAGCAAATCGTAAAAGAACAAAGGTAGCGCAAAAGTTTTGCAGCACGTGGTACTCGCGGGACGACGACAGCAGATACCGATCTGCCGTGCAGGCATATGCCGTCGCCGTCCTCCGGAACGTCGTTATGTTTTAACTTTGTCGAATACATTTTGGAGGAGACGATATGGCAACAGGTTTATGGTTTGCCGTAGGATGCGGCTTGATCGCCGTCATCTACGGATTGATATCCCGTGGTTGGATCCTGAAGCAGGACCCCGGCAATCCCCGCATGCAGGAAATCGCGCTGGCAATCCAGCAAGGCGCGGCAGCTTACCTGGCGCGACAATACCGAACCATCGCCATCGTCGGTGTCGCCTTGTTCATCATCATCGCAGTCATCCCCGGATTAGGGTTATACACGGCGCTCGGGTTTTTGCTCGGAGCAGTGCTGTCCGGCGCGTGCGGTTTCATCGGCATGAACGTCTCGGTGCGCGCCAACGTGCGAACCGCGCAGGCAGCCACCAAAGGCATGAATGAAGCGTTGAATGTCGCCTTCAAGGGCGGCGCGATCACTGGCATGCTGGTGGTCGGCCTCGGCTTGCTGGGCGTGACGCTGTTCTACTGGCTGCTGGCGTCGCGCGCGGGAGGAACCGCCGCGACCGCGCATGATGTGCTCAAGCCGCTGATCGGCCTGGCCTTCGGCGCATCGCTGATTTCCATCTTCGCGCGTTTGGGCGGGGGCATCTTCACCAAGGGCGCCGATGTCGGCGCCGACCTGGTTGGCAAGGTTGAAGCCGGCATTCCGGAAGATGACCCGCGCAATCCGGCGGTGATCGCGGACAATGTCGGTGACAACGTCGGCGACTGTGCCGGCATGGCAGCCGACTTGTTCGAAACCTACGTCGTGACCCTGATCGCTACCATGCTGCTCGGCGCATTGATGGTCAAGGGCGCCGAGATGCAGGCCATCCTGTATCCGTTGTTGCTGGGCGGCGTATCGATCCTGGCGTCTATCGTCGGTTGTTCGATGGTCAAAGCCAAACCAGGCAAGAAGATCATGTCCGCGCTGTACACGGGTTTGTGGTGGGCCGCCGGACTGTCCCTGATCGGCTTTGCCATTGTCACGTGGCAGGTATGGCCGGACCAGGCCATGCGCATGCAAATGATCGGCTCCGCTACCGTTGGTATCGTGCTGACCGGCCTGATGGTCTACATCACCGAGTACTACACCGGCACAGATTTCAAACCGGTGCGGCACATCGCTGAAGCATCCACCACCGGTCATGGCACCAACATCATCGCCGGCCTCGGCGTCTCGATGAAATCCACCGCTTATCCGGTATTGGCCGTGTGCGCCGCCATCCTGGTTTCTTACTGGCTGGCAGGCCTGTACGGGGTGGCGATCGCCGCGACGGCGATGTTGTCGATGGCCGGCATCATCGTCGCGCTCGACGCCTACGGTCCGATCACCGACAACGCCGGCGGCATCGCCGAGATGTCCAACTTGCCGGATTCCGTACGCGCTATTACCGACCCGCTCGACGCGGTCGGCAACACCACCAAGGCCGTGACCAAAGGCTATGCGATCGGTTCCGCCGGCCTGGCGGCGCTGGTGCTGTTCGCCGATTACACGCATGCGCTCGATTCGGTCGGCAAGAGCACCTCGTTCGACCTGTCGAATCCGATGGTCATCGTCGGCCTTTTCATCGGCGGACTGATTCCCTACCTGTTCGGCGCGATGGCGATGGAAGCGGTTGGCCGCGCAGCCGGCGCGGTGGTGATCGAAGTGCGCCGCCAGTTCCGTGATATCAAGGGCATCATGGACGGCAGCGGCAAGCCGGAATACGACAAGGCGGTCGATATGCTGACCGCATCGGCGATCAAGGAAATGATCATCCCTTCGCTGCTGCCGGTAGTCGTGCCGATCCTGGTCGGCATGATCCTCGGACCGGCCGCATTGGGCGGCTTGCTGATGGGTACGATCGTGACCGGCCTGTTTGTGGCGATTTCGATGACCACCGGCGGAGGCGCCTGGGATAACGCAAAGAAATATATTGAAGACGGACACCACGGCGGCAAAGGTTCGGAAGCCCACAAGGCGGCCGTCACCGGCGATACCGTTGGCGATCCGTATAAGGACACTGCCGGACCGGCGGTCAATCCGTTAATCAAGATCATCAACATCGTGGCCTTGCTGATGGTGCCGCTGTTGCCCGCTACCGGTACCCAGGCAACGACGGGACATGGCCCGGCTGCGACGCCTGCCATCACGGCGCCTGCTCCGGCTACGCACGCGCCAGGGGTCCCGGCCAAACCCTGACCCTCCTCTACGCATCTTGACCATTCAAAGGCAGCTTCGGCTGCCTTTTCTTCATGGCCGGAAAATTCGCTACAATGGGCAAAAAAGTTGACGCTTACGTTAACGTAAAGCAGCGAAAAACATTTCCATATTTAACGAGAGGAAGACATGCAAATCGCGGGCAATGTATTCATCATCACCGGCGGCGCTTCGGGGCTTGGCGCAGCAACCGCGCGGATGGTCACGGAAAATGGCGGCAAAGTTGTACTGGCCGACGTCCAGGTCACCGCGGGCGAAGCGCTCGCCACCGAATTGAACGGCCGCTTCGTCAAATGCGATGTCACTTCGGAAGCCGACGCCAAGGCAGCGGTCGACGCCGCAACCTCGATGGGCACACTGCGCGGGCTGGTGAACTGCGCCGGCGTAGCGCCGGCAGTGAAGACCATCGGCAAGGAGGGACCGCACCCGCTCGATGTTTTCCAAAGGGTGGTCAACATCAACCTGATCGGTACCTTCAACATGGCACGCCTGGCTGCCGATGCGATGGCAAAGTCCGATCCCATCGAACACGGTGAGCGCGGAGTAATCATCAATACCGCGTCGGTCGCCGCCTTTGACGGCCAGATCGGCCAGGCTGCTTATGGCGCATCCAAGGCGGCAGTGGCCGGCTTAACGCTGCCTATGGCGCGCGACTTGTCACGCAGCGGCATACGGGTGATGACCATCGCCCCCGGGATTTTTGAAACGCCTATGCTGCTCGGTTTGCCCCAGGATGTGCAGGACTCGCTCGGCCGCATGGTGCCGTTCCCGCCGCGACTTGGCAAGCCGTCGGAATATGCGCATCTGGCAAAAACGATCATTGAGAACGTGATGCTCAACGGTGAAACCATCAGACTCGACGGAGCGATCCGCATGCAGCCGAAATGATCTCCATCAACTCTTGACCTGATTGCCGGGGAGCTTTGTTCCGGCAGCATTACGCTTGGGCAGGCATCAGCCTGCCTTTTTCATTTAAAAAACTGACCCATGATCCAGACCACAATCACATCGATTGCGCTTACAGCACTGCTCGCGGGCTGCGCGTCCAACCCCGGCGTCAGGCAGGATGCGACGCCGGCGCCCGAGGGTGCATCCGGCTACACCGAAAAGCCGGGCTGGACCGCGAAAAAATTCATGGCGGCGGCGGCGCATCCGCTCGCCACGGATGCCGGTTACCAGGTGTTGAAGGCGGGCGGATCCGCAGTCGACGCCGCGATCGCCACCCAGATGGTATTGACCTTGGTCGAGCCTGAATCCTCCGGAATCGGCGGCGGCGCTTTCCTGATGTATTACGACAGCAGGCAGGTAACCGCGTTTGACGGCCGTGAGACCGCGCCGGCGGCGGCCACTGATAAATTATTCCAGGGGCCCGACGGCAAGGCGATCGGCTTTTTCGACGCCGTCGTGGGCGGCCGCTCGGTGGGCGTACCCGGTGTGCTACGCATGCTAGAGATGGCGCATAAACAGTATGGCAGGCTGCCATGGGAGTCCCTGTTCGCGCCAGCCGTTCAACTTGCCGAACAAGGTTTTCCAGTCAGCCCGCGCCTGTTCGCACTGCTGAAGACAGATCAGCATCTTAAAAAAGATCCCTCGGCGGCTGCCTATTTCTACGACAAGGACGGCAATCCGCACCCGGTCGGCTACGTGCTGAAGAATCCGGAACTGGCGCACGTGCTGCGCGAAATCGCGAAGGGCGGTGCCGACGCATTTTACAAAGGGCCGATCGCGCGCGATATCGAAGCGAAAGTCCAACGCCATCCCACCAATCCCGGCACGCTGACCGCTACCGACATCGCGGGCTACCAGGCGAAGATGCGCGAACCGGTGTGCACCGATTACAAGGCGTGGTTGGTGTGCGGCATGCCGCCACCATCTTCCGGCGGCATCGCGGTGGCACAGATGCTCGGCATATTGGAGGTAAAAGACATCCGTCCGTTCCCTCCGAAGGACGGCGTGCCTGACGCAAATGCCATCCACCTGTTTTCGGAAGCAGGGCGACTCGCTTACGCCGACCGAGGACGCTATGTCGCCGACACGGATTTCATACCCCTTCCAAGCAACAGCCTGAAACCGCTGCTGGACAAGAAATACCTGGCCGAGCGGGCGTCGTTGATCGGCGAACGCTCGATGGGCGTGGCCAAACCCGGCTCGCCCCCAGACGTCCGACTCGCCTGGGGCACCGACGTTTCGCCGGAGCTACCGTCCACCTCGCATATTTCCATCGTCGACGCCGGTGGCAATGCGCTCTCGATGACAACCACGATCGAGAACGCGTTCGGCTCGCGCCAGATGGTGCGAGGCTTCCTGCTGAATAACCAGCTGACCGACTTCTCGTTCGAATCAGCCGATGCCGATGGCCCGATTGCCAACCGGGTACAACCGGGCAAGCGCCCCCGCAGTTCGATGGCGCCGACCCTGGTGTTCGACAAGCAAACGAAGAAGCTGGTAATGACGACCGGGTCGCCCGGCGGCTCCGCCATCATTAACTATGTCGCCAAAACGCTGGTAGGCACGCTGGATTGGGGGTTGACGATGCAACAAGCGATCAGCCTTCCCAACTTCGGTAGCCGCAATGGTCCCACTGAATTGGAGCAGGGCCGTATACCTGATGCAGTCGTAGATCAGCTCAAGGCCCGCGGCCACAACGTCCGCCTGATGGAGCAAACCTCCGGGCTGCAAGGCATCATGCGCGTCAATATCCACGGCGAGGAAATGTGGTTCGGAGGCGCCGACCCGCGTCGCGAGGGTACCGCGAAAGGGGACTGATCTGTGCGCGTTGTTTTTGTAAGTCACCGCCTGCACCGCGACTCCCCAAACATCAGGCTCCCTGCTACTCTTGCTCCATGGCATTTGAAAAGAAAACGGGCCTGGTACTGACAGGCGGTGGGGCGCGCGCTGCATATCAGCTCGGTGTTCTGCAGGGTGTGTCCGCGGTTCTGCATGACGCCGGCTGGTCACCGGAGCGCAACCCGTACGACATCATCTGCGGCACATCGGCCGGCGCGATCAATGCGACCGCGCTTGCCTGCCATGCAGATAATTTTGATGAAGGTTTGCAGAAGATCTTGCAAGTCTGGCAGCACTTTACGGCCGAGCAGGTATATCGCACTGACACGCTGGGCATGCTGCGTTCCGGAACGAAGTGGTTGTCGCTGCTGTCTTTCGGCTGGCTGTTGCGCAAGTGGCTACCCAGTCCGCCGAACGCGCTGCTGGACAACACGCCACTCGTCACGTTGCTGAACCGCATGTTGAATTTTCCGCGGCTGGACGCAGCGTTGAGCACCGGAGCGTTGCACGCTCTGGCGGTCACGGCGTCGTCGTACACAGCCGGCCAGCACTTCACTTTCTTTCAAACCGAAGCCGATATTGAACCCTGGGTGAGAATGCAGCGCATCGCATTGCGCAGCCAGATCGGCGTCGAACATCTCCTCGCGTCGTCCGCCATCCCGCTTATCTTTCCCGCGACGCCTATCTACTGTGAAGGCCGATGTGAATATTTTGGCGACGGATCCATGCGTCAACTGGCGCCGATCTCGCCGGCAATTCGTCTGGGCGCGGACAAGGTGCTGGTGATCGGCGCCGGCCGTTTGAGTGAGCCAGCGCGTGATACAGGCGGGCATGCGCAGTATCCGAACCTCGCGCAGATTGCCGGCCATGCGATGTCCAGCATATTCCTCGACAGTCTCGCGGTCGACATCGAGCGCATGAACCGCATCAACGCGACTGTATCGCTACTGACGGACGAACAGAGAGCGAAGACGTCGCTTCGGCCGGTCGAGATGCTGATCATTGCGCCATCCGAACGCCTCGATGAGATAGCAAGCCGTCATATCGGCAGTTTGCCGCGCCCGGTCCGGATGCTACTGGCGGGGATAGGCGCGACTGAGGCGCGGGGTGCGGCCCTGGCGTCCTACTTGTTGTTCGAAGCCAGTTATACCCGCGAACTGATACAGCTCGGGCTGAAGGACGCACTCGCGCGCAGGGGCGACGTGCTGGATTTTTTCGGATTGACGCAGAGCCCCCGAATGCTGCCCGACGGAGTCGTCAATATCAATTGAAGGCGCGAAATGCGGACGGGGATGCGGCATATCGCAGCCGCATCCCCGTTCTGAAGATCCTGGTGCCGGAACTAGTCGTGCCGGTCGTGCTGGTGACGCTTCCAGTGGCGGTGCTCGTGCTTCCTGTGCCGGCCTTCCTCCACATAATACGGCTGGCCATAGTGGACCACCGGACCGCCATATACATACACCGGCGCAGGACGCACATAGACGGGTCTCGGCTGGACATACACTGGTTGGGGTTCGACGTAGACAACCGGCGGCGGGCTATAGATGTAAGGCCCCGGATAGGAGGAGCCGACGGTGACGGACCAGCTGACATCGGGATGGCCTGCGGAAGCCATCGGTGTTGCCGCTAAAAGGGCGGCAACCGCAAGCGCCTTGGCAGCACCAATAATCAGATGATGTGTCATTGCTTTTCTCCTCATGTGTCTACGTCTTCATTAAACGTCATAACTGTCCTGAGTGACTACCGCCAATTAAACGCAATGCGGTAAAGATTGAAACAATTTGTATCTCTTGCATCGTCCACGCTTTCCCGCACAAAACCGGCTACGTCTCTGTGGTCATTCTGCTAATGCGGGTTGCTTGAATTGAAACAACACGTTACCCTACGGTATCGCGAATAAGTCCGAGTTGCGAAAGTTATAACATCCCGGTCAGATCCCAAAAGTGAATACGAAGCTGTTGAGAAGCTGGATATTTTGTCTTGCGGCGCTATTGCTGTCCTTCGGTGTTTTTGCCCGGGGCCCGGTACTGCTGGAGCAAGTGTCTGTCGAAAACCTCCCTGCACAGGCGAGGCAGACACTGCTGTTGATCAAGCAGGGAGGCCCATTCCCTTATGCCAGGGACGGCGCGGTTTTCGGCAACTACGAAGGTATCCTGCCGCATCGTAAGCGCGGGTACTACCGCGAATACACCGTGAAAACCCCAGGGGTGCGCAGTCGCGGAGCGCGGCGCATCGTCTCCGGAGGAAATCCTTCATGGTCCGGTGAGTACTATTACACCGAGGATCATTACGCGACTTTCAAACGCATTAAAGAGTAATGCCATGCGAATCGAGTCACTGCCGAGCGAAACCGACAAGCCACTTCTACGAGCCGAGGAGGACATGAGTTTGCTTAAAACCGTGCCGCCCAATCTTGTGCAGTCCATCCGCGCGTTCCGCGTGACCGATTTGCAGGAGGAGGCTTCCCGCCTTGGTCATCACTTCCTCTACGCGTATTGTGCGGAAGCCGAGACGAAGCAGCAGGTCCTCGGGTCCATTGCAGAGTCGTTTCATTTCCCCAGGCATTTGGGCAAGATTTTCGACGGGCTGGGCGAATGCCTGACTCGCCTCGCGCACAAATCCGGTTCACAACCGGGGTTCCTGGTCGTCCTCGAGCAATTGCCGAATACACCAAAATTCGACAAGGAAGCGCGCGAGACATTGCTCGACGTATTCCGCGATGCGGCGGATTTCTGGGGTGAAAAGAAAATAGCGTTCCGGGTGTTTTATTCGTTTCAATAACCGATAAAGCGATAGGAACGGAAAGGGCCGACCTTAGGGTCGGTTTTTTATTGGTAAATAATGCAAGGAGGGGACGGGCCGTGAGTACCCGTGTCCGCCTCTATGTTCATCAGGGCTCTGGGGTAAAATGCGCGCGATGAAAAATATCGTTATCCTCATTTCCGGACGCGGCAGCAATATGCAGGCGATAGTCCAGACCGCGGCTGCCGAGAAATGGCCGGCCCGGATTGCGGCCGTCATCAGCAATCGAGCCGACGCAGCGGGTTTGGCCTTTGCCACGGAGCATGGCATTCCGACGGCGGTGGTATTGAATAAGGCTTATCCGTCGCGGGAAGAGTTTGATGCTGCGTTGCAAATCCTGATCGATCAATATTCGCCCGATCTTGTGGTGTTGGCCGGGTTCATGCGGATACTCACGACGCCGTTCGTTGAACATTACGCCGGCCGGATGCTCAATATACATCCTTCCCTGTTGCCAAGTTTCGCCGGCCTGGGCACACACCGCCAGGCACTGATGGCCGGTGTGAAGGTCCATGGCGCTACGGTACATTTCGTCACCCCCACCCTCGACCACGGTCCGATTGTTGCGCAAGCTGCGGTGCCGGTACTGCCGGAAGACACGGAGGCCACGCTGTCGAAGCGTGTCCTGGAACAGGAGCATGTCATTTATCCCAAGGCCGTACGCTGGTTCGTTGAGGACAGGCTGGCGCTGGATGACGGCCTGGTACGCATCAATACGAGCACGCAATAACGCTTCCCATTTACGCTTTGAAAGAATCCCATGAGATTGCATCCTGCAGTCGTTACCCATACTGAAGAAGTCCTGCGCGAAGTCTTGCGCTTTACCGGCCCGGCCGACGTCACACTGTCGCGTTATTTTCGTGACCATCCGAAGCTCGGTTCGCGCGAACGCAATGCGGTAGCGGAAGGGGCCTATGCGGTCCTGCGTAACAAAATGGTGTACGCCAGTTTTTCCGAGTCGGGCCACGGTCCGGCGATGCGCCGCCTGGCCTTGCTAGGCCTGGCGGACGCCAACGGCGTGGAAAGCCTCGGCGGATTATCGGAAGAGGAAGTGACATGGCTGAACCGCATTGCGCAGATTGATCGCCAGTCGTTGCCGGCGGCACTGCGTTCAAATCTGCCGCAATGGCTCTACGACAAGCTGGTTGCTCGCCACGGCGAGGAAGGAACCCTGCGCCTGGCCGATGCATTGAACCAGTCGGCGCCGCTCGACCTGCGAGTGAATGCGCTGAAGGCAAAGCGGGACGACGTAATTGCCGAAATGGCAACCGCGCCGATCGCCTGCGAGCCAACACCGTATTCGCCGCTCGGTATACGTGTGATGAAGAAACCGGCGCTGCAGAATCTTCCGCTTTTCCAGAGCGGGGCGATCGAAGTGCAGGACGAGGGCAGCCAGCTGCTGACGGAGATCGTCGCAGCAAAACGCGGCGAGATGGTGGTGGATTTCTGCGCCGGCGCTGGTGGTAAAACCCTGGGGCTCGGCGCGTCGATGCGCAACACGGGACGCCTGTATGCATTCGATGTGTCGGAGAAGCGCCTGAACAAATTGAAGCCACGCCTGGCGCGCAGTGGATTGTCGAACGTCCACCCGGTGGTCATCGCGCATGAGAACGACGCCAAGGTCAAGCGGCTGGCGGGCAAGATCGACCGGGTGCTGGTTGATGCGCCATGTAGCGGGCTGGGCACACTGCGACGCAATCCCGACATGAAATGGCGGCAGACGCTGGAATCAGTGGCCGAACTGACCGCAAAACAGACGTCAATTCTCGCGAGCGCGGCGCGGCTGGTAAAAGCCGGCGGACGCTTGGTCTACGCGACCTGCAGCCTGCTGGAGGAAGAGAACGAAGCGATCGTCACCGGATTCCTGGCTTCCCATGCCGACTTCAATCTGGTGCCCATGAAGGATGTCCTGAGTGAGCAGAAGATTGCGCTCGAAATGCAGGACTATCTGAAGCTGGATCCGAGCCTGCATCAGACCGACGGCTTTTTTGCCGCGGTCCTTGAACGGAAAAAATGACGCGCCTGGCGCCTGTTGCGGGGGAGGGCAGGCGCCCAGATTCATCGAGTGAAATCTGGGTCGGATTTATAGCCATTCCCGAGAACGGAAAAGGGAATGCATTGTCTGAGGTAAACGGGGTGATCTGGAAGATGTTGTAAAAGAAGAAATCGAAGGCATTTTCCGGAGCGCGACATTCGTCTGATTCGTGTGCATGAGAACGCCCAAAACAGCATTTCTGAAGCGTTGCATTCGTCCAACGCCCTATAATCACGTACAATCTGGAGCAAAATTCAGACAAGCGAACCCCCATGTGAAGGGGAGGCGCGGTTAACCCTGGAGCATGAATGATCGAAAATTCCGTGTTTGATGCAGTATTGCAGTTCCTGGCAAACGGCTTTTCCAATGCCAGCGGATGGGAAGTCCTGGTATATACCCTGGTGGTGACGCACATCACGATCGCCGCTGTGACAATTTACCTGCATCGCTGCCAGGCGCATCGTGCGCTGGATGTACATCCCGTAGTAAGCCACTTTTTCCGCTTCTGGCTGTGGATGACCACCGGCATGGTCACCAAGGAGTGGGCCGCGATCCATCGTAAACACCACGCCAAGTGCGAGACGCAAGACGATCCACACAGTCCGCAGACGCGTGGCATCAAGAAAGTATTGCTTGAAGGCGCCGAGCTGTATCGCGCTGAATCGAAGAACCTTGAGACGATGGAAAAATACGGTCACGGCACGCCTGATGACTGGATCGAGCACAATCTTTACAGCAAATACAGCTGGCAGGGCGTGGCCCTGATGTTGATCGTCAACCTGATGTTGTTCGGCGTCATTGGTCTGACGGTTTGGGCGGTGCAGATGTTGTGGATCCCGATTACCGCCGCCGGCATCATCAACGGCATCGGTCACTATTGGGGTTATCGCAATTACGATTGTGCCGATGCAGCGACCAACGTTTTCCCGATCGGCATCCTGATCGGCGGCGAAGAGCTGCACAACAACCACCACACGTTCGGTACTTCCGCCAAGCTGTCGTCGAAGTGGTATGAGTTCGACATCGGCTGGATGTATATCCGTATTCTTGAAATGCTGAAGCTGGCGAAAGTGAAGAAGGTTGCACCTGCACCGAAGTTCGATCACAAGAAGCCGGCTGTCGATCTCGACACGCTGCAGTCGGTGATCGCGAATCGCTACGATGTGATGGCGAAGTACGCGACATCGGTGAAGCGCGCCTGGCACGATGAACTGGAGCACCTGAAAGCAAAGTCCAAGCTGGAGTCGCGGGTTCTGAAATCCTCGAGAAAGCTGTTGCAGCGCGAGCCGGCCAAGCTGGAAGCGCCGCAGAAGCAGCAACTCAGCGAGGTGTTTGCGCATAGCAAAGCACTTCAGACTATGCATGAAATGCGCGTTGAACTCGGCGCAATCTGGGAGCGTTCGCACTTCACCCGTGAACAACTGCTCCAGCAATTGCAGGATTGGTGCGCTCGTGCAGAAGCCTCCGGTATCAAGGCACTGCAGGACTTTTCACTGCGCTTGCGCAGCTACGCTTGATGCGCTTGTAGTTAGCGCCACATCCAAAAAACGCGGCTCCCGGTTTCGGGGCCGCGTTTTTTTACGCCCATGTAGGTGCGCCATGCGCACCGGAATTATGTGGTGCGGTGGCGCACCTACAATGGAAACGTCTACGGTATCCAAAAACAAAAAGCCCCGCAGACTAAGTCTTGCGGGGCTTTTTAACGTGAAGCCTGATCGATTACTTGATCTTAGTTTCTTTGTATTCCACGTGCTTGCGTGCCTTGGGATCGAACTTCATGATCGCCATTTTTTCCGGCATGGTGCGCTTGTTCTTCGTAGTGGTGTAGAAGTGACCCGTGCCTGCAGTCGATTCCAGCTTGATTTTGTCGCGGTTAGATTTAGCCATGATATTTTCCTGATAGGTTCCGCTTAGACTTTAACGCCACGAGCGCGCATATCGGCCAGAACGACGTCGATGCCGAGCTTGTCGATCACGCGCAAGCCAGCAGCCGACAGACGGAGGGAAACCCAG
>JBBWZW010000065.1:0-2747 GCA_039649305.1 Burkholderiales bacterium | reverse complement strand
CGGCATCATTGTCGTTGGCCCAGCTCATCAATCTGCCGTCGGGCAGAAGCGTGAGGTGAACAGCGACCTGAGGCCAGTCATAAATCGGCGACCACTGCCCCATCGGCGCCGTCGTGCCAATCGGCTCTGGGGTATCGGGAACCGGCGCAGGCGGCGGCAGGTTCAGTACAACGTCATCCTGCTGGGTATTCGTTTGCCTTGCATCGTTCGCCACCGGGCTGCCGCCCGATCCACCGCCTCCGCATGCGGACAAACCGAAGGCCAATGCCAGCATCAGCGAAGTGGAACGACTTGCCGCGCGCGGGCGAAATAGGGGACTTACTAAAGCGCTCGAATCCATCAATACTCCTTATTCTTGTTAGCACTGTATTACCGCTTGGATCGACGACGATTCGACGGACCGTCCGTTTACAGCGCTTTCAAAAACGCCGTCAGGTCCAGGATCTGCTGCGCCGTCAAATTCATTTGAAAATTGGTGTTGTAAAAGTCGACCACTTCGCCGAGGTCCTTCGCCGAACCATCGTGGAAGTACGGCGCCCTCGAGGCCAGCGCGCGCAGGACAGGCACCTTGAACCGACCTATCTCTTCCCATTTGCCGGTAAGCAGCGCAACTCCCGGATCGGTGGTTTGCACGGTTGCGCCGGACACCTTATTGCGCAGCGTGTACAGCGGCAGGTCGGGCGTGCGTCGTGCTGCGTCCGAGATACCAATGTTCACCATCAGCGGCGTCGAATGGCTGCCTGCGTTCGGCGCATTGTGGCAAGTGGTGCACGAGCCCCTTATCGAGTCGCTTTTCATGCCGCTGATTTTGTCGATGAACATGTTTGCGCTGTTGAAGACGGCCTGGCCGCGAGCGATGGCAAGGCGGGCCTCAGTGACAGCGGCTGCATCGGCGGGAGGTGTATCGGGATCAGCCAGTGATCTCGGTGCAGGGGTGGGGTTCCAGGCGTTAAACATCGTCATCGCGCGCGGATTGAAGCGGTCCTTCGACTTGTAGTCGCCGGCGTCGAAATCGTTGATGCCGAAGTAAAAGTCCTGCTGCGCGAGGGCGACGGGGCCGCCGCTCGCACCGGCGCCTGTGAGGCTTTTCGCCTTCAGGTCGAATACCTGCGCGGTGAATAATTCCTTTTCGAAGGCGACGATGGCCGCCTGGTCTGCGGCTGACAGTGCATTGCCAGCCCGCGCATGGTCAGCCACCGCGCGCGTCGCCTGCTTTGCGAGGTTCACATCGAGCGGGCTATAGCAATCGCTGGTGCCGATGACACAGATATTGGAGTTCGCATCCCTGAAAGTATCGCGCGCGTCCCACATCACGGTGGAAAGAAACTTCAGGTTGGCGGCCTGCATCGGCCTGCGGAAAAGCGACAACTCCGTGCTGCTGGCATAGCCATACGGGTCGTCCACCGCCGCCAGCTCAAACTCGGCATTCGCCGGGACAGGCAGGCCCATGCGTATCACTCCCCTGGTCAACAACATGCTGTACGCAAGACGTTTTGCATCGAGGGTTGAGACGTCAGCCAGCGGAGAGTTAGCGCCATCGAACGCAATGAACAGCGGATCGTTTCCTCCGGTCCGCTCGAATGTCGCCTGCACAGTGGCCGGTGTAATCGACCAGGCGTCATTCTGGACATGACAGGTGGCGCAACTCCGGCCATTGCCGAACGGTTTGAAAAACGGATTTGACTGGTCGATAAAGCCGGCCCTGGTGTAGGTGGCTGCGACGCCGCTGTCGTTGTTGCTCATTAGTAGAACCGGCGGTGGACTCGGGTGAACCTCCACTGCGGTTGTTATGGGTGCTTCACCTGCCCCTCCGCCGCATGCCGAGAGAGTGAGGGTAAACGATAGAACGGCGAACGCGCGCCACGAATTCCTGGTCCTCGCCATCGGTCAATGCCCGCCCGCGCCTGGAAACACAACGCAGTTCACCCTGCCAAGATGATTGCGGACGCAAAAGCGTTGCCGGTCGCCGGCGGTTTTCGCTTCATTTATATTTTGTTGACTGTGGGTCGTTTTTTTGACACTCGCATCAAGCGATGCGCGATCTCCCACCTGAGCGCCGGATGCACTGCTGCGGACATGAGAGTCCCCATGTGCCAGTGCTGTGCTACTGACGACCGCCAACAACCATATGCATCGATGCATAAGTTTCTCCCTGCCCGCACTTTTTTGTATGTAGTGATTATTGGTTGGCGGGAGAAAACCGTTATTGACGAGAATCAGTTCCGGAAGAAATTTTACACTTAGTAAACGTTGATCCCGTCACATGCGCGGCCTTGCTATGTTACAAGATGGTCCGTAAGCGGAACGAGCAGGCAAAGCGCCGTGCCTGAGGCGCGCTGCTCTATATGCAGGTCCGCGCCAATCTTCTTCGCCCGCATTCGCATGTTGCCCAGTCCATGGCCCGTGGATGCGGCCGGTTTCCCGCCGGCGGCGAAACCGATGCCGTCGTCCACTATCCTGATCTGGAGCGAGTCAGCGGAAAAGCCGAGGTTGACTCCAATCTTGCGCGCCTGCGCATGTTTCAGCACGTTGGTGAGCGCTTCCTGCAGGATGCGCAGTATCTGGAGCGCCGCATGGGGCGTGATTTCAAGCGTGTCCGGCATGTTATGGTTGCGCCAGTTCAGCGACAGGCCCATGCCTTTGAAGCGGGACTCCATGCGGAAGCGGAAATTGCCGAGCACCGACAACAGGTCCGGATCATTCGGCGACAGGCTGTCAATCGCCAGCCGCATGTCGTCGATGCATTC
>JBBWZW010000441.1:0-9023 GCA_039649305.1 Burkholderiales bacterium | reverse complement strand
GACTACACCAGCGTCAATCCGAAAGGTTATGTGCCGGCGCTCCAGCTGGACAACGGGCAGGTGCTTACCGAAGGACCGGCGATCGTGCAATACGTGGCCGACCAGGCCCCGGACAAGAAGCTCGCTCCGCCAAATGGCACGATGGAAAGATACCAACTGCTCGAATGGCTCAATTTCATTTCCGCTGAAGTGCACAAGACCTTCGGCCCGTTGTTCAAACCCGATACGCCGGAAGCCACCAGACAAGCCTCACGCGACCGTCTGGCGATGCGCTTTGCATACGTCAACAAACAGCTGCAGGGCAAAGACTACCTGATGGGGAACCAATTCACGGTGGCGGATGCCTACCTGTTCACAGTTCTGAACTGGACCGGGCATATGAAAATTGATTTGAGCCCGTACCCTGCGGTGAAGGCTTACCAGCAGCGGGTTGCCGCGCGTCCGGCGGTACACGCGGCAATGCTGGCGGAAGGGCTGATCAAAGCCTGAACCTCCTGACGCTGCTGCCCGGCAGGTCGCCAAAACACCCTGTGTCGGCGACCGTCTCTTCGGTCAAACCCATGTCAACCCCAGGAGGGTGCCTGGCCGGCACTGCAACCATGGACATCGACAAATTTGACGGCAGCAAGCCCCGTGTAGTCCTGGTGCTCCAGGGCGGTGGCGCGCTCGGCGCCTACCAGGCGGGCGTTTACCAGGCGATGCATGAGCATGGCCTGACGCCCGACTGGGTGGTCGGCACGTCGATCGGCGCCATTAATGCAGCCCTTATTGCAGGCAATGAGCACGCGACCTGTGTGGGTCGCCTGAAAGAGTTCTGGAACACGGTAGGAAAGAAAGACCTGTTCGACATGCGCAAGGTGCCCGATGAACTGCGGCGCTTCAATATCCGGCTCCTCACCACTGATGCGGTGGTCAATGGCGTCCGCGGATTCTACTCACCACGCATGCCCAATCCGTTTATCCTCGACCTGCCCGTCCCTCCGGAAAAGGCCAGCTTTTACGACACCGCCCAATTGGGCGATACGCTCAGGCGGCTGGTGGACTTGCATTACCTGAATGCGCCGGGCGGCATGCGGCTTACGGTCAGCGCAATCCAGGTCAGTTGCGGCCAACTCGAAGGCTTCGATACGCGCCGGCAAACCATCGGCATCAACCATATATTGGCGAGCGGCTCATTGCCACCCGGCTTTCCACCTGTGCGTATCGACGAAGAGTTGTATTGGGATGGCGGCTTGTATTCGAATACGCCGCTTGAACTCGTGCTCAACGACGAACCTCGCGTGGAGACGTTGTGTTTCATGGTGGACCTGTGGAGTGCCGATGGGCCCGAGCCAACCACGTTTGAGCAGGTCCGGACGCGTCAGAAAGATCTCGTCTATGCGTCGCGTTCGCGCAGTCACATCGACGACTATCTGCGCATGCACAAATTGCGCGGCATGATACGCGCGATGCGCGACAAGCTGCCACCAGAACTGCTCAGCGAGCAGGAATCCAGGGAGATCGACGAACTCGGCGCCGAAACGACGATGCATATCGTGCAGTTGCAGTATGGCGGCCGTGACTGGCAGATGGCGTCGAAGGATATCAACTTCTCCCAAGGATCGATCGAGTGGCGCTGGGAACTGGGCTATCAGGATGCTTTGCGCGCGATCAGGCTGGCGGCATGGCGCAGGGATGTCCCGCAAGGAGCCGGACTCATAGTGCACGAACTGGTGCCCGGCGTATCGGAATGTGATGAAAACGGGGTCAGGGAAAAAGGATCGGAACAAGTGGAAGGTGCGGAGCACATCACCGCTGGCACGAGTACTTGATACCAGCGGTTATCGCGCACCCTACTTCCGCATTACAAATTCCGCACTAATGCTTGCGCGCCAGCGCAAGCCCATCGGCCACCGGCAGCAGGGACAGGTCTATCCGCTGGTCGTCATGCAGCTTGCGATTGAGCGCCTGGATCGCCGCGGTCTCATCATCTTCGGGCGGGCGCGCGACCCTGCCGCCCCATAGCGCATTATCGATCGCAATCAGGCCGCCGCGGCGGAGCAGCGTCAGGCATCGCTCGTAGTAGGCGTCGTAGCCGGTCTTGTCCGCGTCGATGAATGCAAAGTCAAAACATCCGGCTTGCCCGCCCGCCAGCAACGCATCAAGCGTATCAACCGCGGGTGCAAGATGCAGGTCGACCTTGTGATCGACACCCGCCTTCTTCCAATAAGTGCGTGCCACGGCCGTGCATTCCTCATCCACATCGCAGGCCACAACGCGACCATCCGGCGGCAACGCGAGCGCGACTGCCAGCGCGCTGTATCCGGTAAATACGCCGATTTCCAGCGTGCGCCTCGCCCCGATCAGGTTGACCAACAGTGCCATCAACTGCCCCTGCTCCGGCGATATCTGCATGGCCGCATGTGGATGGCTATGCGTGATCGCACGTAATTGCGTCATTACAGGATGTTCGCGCAGCGACACACGTAGCAAGTATCGGTAAAGCGCGTCGTCGAGGCACAGGGTATGGGTAGACATCGGCACTCTCGATCGAAATGAAGGGAAATCATGCCGGCAAAAACATGCCACCGCAGCGCTCCAAAGCAAAGACGGACGGCTGCATGAATCAATATAGATGAAATTTCCCTTTGCTCCGTATGGTCCCGGTCACATTGTTTGATCCTGTTGGAGCCGATGAATGGCTGGCCTGCGCCAGGCAGCGCAACTGAAAGTATCTGTCGTGGCCGCGGCCATGCGCGAAATATTCCCTGAACTACTTGAAATCAGGCAGTCTAATTTTTTCGAAGCAGGTGTCGCTCACAGCCCCTGCCCCGCAGGGAACCAGTTCAAGCGGTTCCTGCATCCGGTGCAAGCCGGTTTCAAAAAAGAATAGTTCCCCCTATGAGCCAATCCGCTCAGTCCCGGCGACAAACCATATTGATCGTGGATGACGCACCTGCCAATCTCAGCGTGCTGGCAAATGTATTGGAAGCAAACGGGTTCGAAGTGGCTATCGCACATGACGGCGCAGAGGGATTGTCGCGCGCCCTGCTGCTGAAACCCGACCTGATCCTGCTCGATATGATGACTCCATGCATGGACGGACTGGAGACATGCCGCCGCCTGAAGAGCACGGAAGAACTGAAAGACATCCCCGTCATCTTCATGACTGGCATGTCGGAAAGCAGCGACAAGCGCGCCGGTTTCGACGCGGGCGGCGCCGATTACATCACGAGGCCGTTTCAGGTGGAAGAGGTATTGGCGCGCGTGCGCACCCATTTGTCCCTCGGCGCGATGCAGCGGCAGCTCGCTGAGCAGAACCGGGTGTTGTGGCGGGAAGTCGAGCTGCGCGAGCAGTTCGAGTCCACTCTTCAGGACGCGCGCGTCGAACTGGAAGACCGGGTGACTGAGCGCACCATCGAACTGACTGAAGCGAATGCGAACCTGAAAGCGGAAATCAGCGACCGCAAGCGTACGCAGGAGACGCTGGAGCACAATGCAAGGCGGTTGCAGCGCCTGTTCGAGTCAAACATCATCGGCATTGTGTTTTGGGACACGGACGGCCGCATCCTCGATGCGAACGAGCGATTCCTCGAGATATCCGGCTACTCGCAGGAAGACTTGAAACGGGGCAAACTGCAATGGACCGATATCACCCCGCCTGAGCACAGGGAGAAAGACCAGCGCGCGATCGAGGCGTTCAGGTTTTATGGCAGCCTTCCGCCTTTGGAGAAGGAATACCTGCGCAAGGATGGCACCCGGGTTCCGGTCCTGCTCGGCGGCACATCGATCAACGAAGCGCGCACCCTGGGCGTGGCTTTCGTGCTCGATCTCTCCGAGCGCAAGCAGGCGGAGGAGCGCATCCGTTACATGGCGGATCATGATGCACTGACCGGGCTGGCGAACCGCGCTCTGTTCCGCGGCCGGGTGAAGCAGGAGATCGCGCGAGCGCATCGCGACGAGACGCAGATCGCGGTGCTATTCATCGATCTCGACTATTTCAAACACATCAATGATTCACTCGGGCACCATATCGGCGACAAGCTGCTGCAAATGGTTGCGGGGCGCATGCAAAAATGCGTGCGCGAAGGCGACAGCCTGGCTCGCCTCGGGGGCGATGAATTCGTATTAAGCCTGCCGCTGCACAATGGCGCCAATGATGCGGCGGTGGTCGCGCAAAAAGCGCTCGACGCGCTCGAGCAACCGTTCGTCGTCGAAGGGCATCAACTGCATGTGGGAGCCAGCATCGGTATCAGTCTTTATCCGCAAGACGCAACCGACGTCGAAAGCCTGATGCGCACCGCCGATACGGCGATGTACCATGCCAAGGAAAAAGGACGCGGGAATTACCAGTTTTTCATGCCCGCGCTGAACAAGGCGGCACAGCGCCGCATGCTGGTGACCAATGCGCTGCGGCAAGCATTGATACGTGAGGAATTCACGCTGTATTACCAGCCCCAGGTCGACCTTGAAACCGGAAAAATTTTTTCCGCCGAAGCCTTGTTGCGCTGGCATCCGAAAGGCAAGGCGCCGATTTCCCCCATGGAGTTCATTTCAATTGCGGAAGAGACCGGGCTGATCCTGCCCATCGGCGAATGGGTGCTTCGCGAAGCGTGCAAACAACTGAAACAATGGCACAGCCAGGGTAACGACGACTTGGTGATTGCGGTCAACCTGTCACCGCGCCAGTTCTACCAGCCCGATTTCGAGAACATGGTGAAGCGTATCCTCGACGAGACGGGCCTGCCGCCCGCCTTCCTCGACCTTGAAATCACCGAGGGCATCCTGCTGCACAGGAGCGAGGCCAACGTCGACACCCTGAAGCTGCTCTCGGGTATGGGGATCAAGCTTTCGGTGGACGACTTTGGCACCGGTTATTCCAGCCTTGCCTACTTGCAGCGATTTCCGGTGGATGCGCTGAAGATCGACCGTTCGTTCGTGCGCGGAATCGGACAGGATTCAAACGACACCGCTCTCGTCCGGGCCATCATATCGATGGCGCAAAGCCTGCACTTAAAGGTAATGGCGGAGGGCGTGGAAACCGTAGAGCAGAAAGACTTTCTGCAGGCACATGGCTGTTATTCCGCGCAAGGGTATTATTACAGTGAGGCGGTATCGGCGGAGGCGTTTACCGAAATGCTGCAGAAGCAGCAACGTCGCGCTCCGCAGGGAACCGTACTTGCCGGCGAAAAACCGGCATGGCCCGAATAACCCGATTCGAGAACTGGCAAGCACTATGAACAAGATACGCATCGGCCTGATTTCCGACACCCACGGCTTGCTGCGCCCGGAAGCGCGCGTCGCGCTCAGGGGCGTCGACCGCATCATCCATGCCGGCGACATCTGCAAGCAGGAGGTGCTCGAACAGCTGGCTCAGATCGCCCCTGTGGTCGCCGTTCGCGGCAACAACGACAAAGGTGGCTGGGCCGAATCGCTGAAGGAGGCGGTGACGATGGAGATTGGCGGCGTGAAGGTTCATGTCATTCACGATCTGCAGGAACTCCAGCCCGAGCCGAAGGCTGCAGGAATACAGGTCGTCATCTCCGGCCACTCTCATAAGCCGGCGGTCAAAATGGACCGAGGCGTGTTGTTCGTTAACCCGGGCAGCGCTGGACCACGCCGGTTCAAGTTGCCGATCTCATTGGGATTTCTGGAGATTGCAGATGGCGTACCGAAAGCGCGCGTGCAGACGCTGGAGGTGGATTAATTCGCAGGGCGGAAAGCGCAGCGCCTTCCGCCGAATGATCTGGTTCGTTAGCGGAAAATTGGCATGCGCCGGAAGGCGCTTACGCTTTTCCGCCCTGCGAACCAGTCTCAGCTGCTGAGGTTCACCCACAAGTCGCGACGGATCAACTCCCCTCTTCCGCTCGCGGGAGAGGCGAGCCAAGCGCTACCGGATTTGTGGGTAAACCGCGGCCTTCGAGGTCAGGGAATTTCAAGTCCGTGGTAACCCGACCGTTCAAGCGTAACCGCCGGTGTCCGCGGCAGCGAACGAACCACCCCTCGCATCCCCCGCCCCCACCATACTCAAAGCAACTGCCTCCGCGACCCTGATCCCGTCAACCGCAGCGGACAAAATCCCGCCCGCATATCCGGCGCCTTCGCCGGCGGGATACAGGCCCTTCGTATTCAGGCTCTGGAAATTATCCAGCCGCTTGATCCGTATCGGCGAAGAGGTGCGCGTCTCCACCCCGGTCAGCACCGCGTCCTGCATCGCATAACCCCGGATCTTCTTGTCGAATTCAGGCAGTGCTTCGCGTATCGCTTCGATCGCATACTCCGGCAAACTCGGCGAAAGGTCGCCGAGGTGCACGCCCGGCTTGTACGATGGCTGGACCGCGCCAAATTCGCTCGATGGCCTGCCTGCGATGAAGTCGCCAATCAATTGTCCCGGCGCGTCATAGTTGCGGCCGCCGAGCACGTAGGCGCGCGACTCGAGCTCGCGCTGGAAAGCGATGCCGGCCAGCGGATGGCCGGGATAATCGACCGGCGTAATGCCGACCACGATGCCGCTGTTGGCATTGCGCTCGTTGCGGGAATACTGGCTCATCCCGTTGGTGACGACCCGCTCCGGCTCGGATGTGGCCGCCACCACCGTCCCGCCGGGGCACATGCAGAAGCTGTAGACCGAACGGCCGTTGCTGGCGTGATGCACCAGCTTGTAGTCGGCTGCGCCGAGTATCGGATGGCCGGCGAATTTGCCGAAGCGGGCGCGATCGATCAGCGATTGCGGATGCTCGGCTCGAAAGCCGATTGAAAAGGGTTTGGCTTCGACATAAACCCCGCGGTCATAAAGCATCTGGAAGGTATCGCGCGCGCTGTGCCCGACCGCCAGCACTACATGGTCAGTGGCAATGTGTTCGCCGCCTGCCACCACCACGCCGCGTACCTGGCCGTTGTCGATATCGAGGTCCTCTACCCTGGTCTCGAAACGGAATTCGCCGCCGAGCGCTTCGATGGTCGCCCGCATTTCCTGCACCATTTTCACGAGGCGAAAGGTGCCGATATGCGGTTTGCTGACATACAGGATTTCTTCCGGCGCAAACGCTTTCACGAATTCGGTCAGCACTTTGCGGCCATAGTGTTTCGGGTCCTTGATCTGGCTATGCAGCTTGCCGTCCGAAAACGTGCCGGCACCACCTTCGCCGAACTGCACATTCGATTCGGGGTGCAGTTCGCGCTTGCGCCACAGGTCCCAGGTATCCTTGGTGCGCTCGCGCACTGCCTTGCCGCGCTCCAGGATGATAGGCCGGAAACCCATCTGCGCCAGCAGCAGGCCGGCAAAGAGGCCGCATGGTCCGGTGCCGATCACTACCGGACGCGTTGGAAGTCCCGCGGGAGCCTGCGCCACGAACTGATACGATGTATTCGGGGTTACCTGGATATGCGGCACGCCTTTCAGGCGTTCGAGCAGCGCCGCTTCGTTTCTTACTTCGACATCCAGCGTATAAACCAGGTTGATCGCGCTTTTCTTGCGCGCGTCGAAGCCGCGGCGAAAGATGGAAAAATTGATCAGGGCATCGGCGTCGATCCCGAGCCGCGCAAGGATGGCAGCCTTGAGGTCTTGTTCAGGATGATCGAGCGGGAGTTGTACGTCAGTCAGTCGCAGCATGCAGAGTAATTCCGGATATGCCCTGTTGGTGTGGAAAGCGTTCAGAGGTGGGCAGGGCGCTATTTTACTCTAGAGCGGGTTTCAATCTGATACGGGAGGTAGCCCTACGGGGACTCGGAGTCGCGACGCCTGCAGGCATGGCAATAAAAAGCGGGGCAACAGCCTCGCGCCGCTGCCCCGCATATCGACAGATGGTTTAATCAGGCAGCCTTGTACTTCTCGCGCAACCCTTTCACCATGTCATGGTTTTTTAATACGCCCTGGTATTGGCGCTCCACCACCGCACGTATCTCGGGCGGCAGTTTTTTCTCCAGGGCGGCGCGATAGCTGCGCACCGCTACGTCCTCGCCGCGCTCGCATTCCGCCAGCACGGCCTCGTTGCTGCGGCCGGTTATGGCTGCTTTGATATCGACCCAACGGCGGTGCAGCGCGCCGCCCAATCCGCCGCTGGTTTCCGGGTCGCCGCCGTGATTGCGGACCAGTTGCTGCAACTCTGCCGCAGCCGTAGCACAGCTTTGCGCACGATTGGAAAACAGTGTTTTGAGCTGCTGGTCCTTGATGTCCTGGGCGCAGGTCCGGAATCCTTCCTCGCCGTCCTTGGACGTTTCAATCAGATCGTTCAGGGTAGAGACCACATCATTGTTATCCATAATCACTCCATTGGTTGGTTGTAATTTGTTACTGCAATAGCGCGATCGTGGCGATGCCTGGCGGTCATTTGCCCGTGCCACCCGGACTGCCTGTGGCATCCGGTTTGGTGCCGGCTCCAGATGGGCCGCTACTCGCGCCCGACTTTACTCCGGGCTGACCGACCGGCATTTCCTTGGCCATCTTCAAATGTTGCTCGACCGTAGGAAGTGTCTTTTCGGCCGCCGCCTTGACGTCCGCATCGGTGGCTTTGTCCCTTACCCGCGTCAGTAGCTTGAGTGCATTCGTGTGATCCTGAATGCCGTTCTGCTTCACGTACGCGCGGTCGAACGCGTCGCCGGAAAGCGCGCTCAGTTTCTTTGCCGCTGCCTGATGCTTCTTGTCAGGCTCGGTCGGCAGGGTGACGCCTTTGGCCTGGGCCAGTTGCTGCAGTTCGCTCTCCGACTTGCTATGGTCGTCGATCATCTGCTTGGCATAGGCTTGCACGTGCTCGTTCTTCGATTTGTCCACCGCGATCTTGGCGGCGGCTACTTCCGAGATGTTGACGTTCGCCATATCGCGCAACATGCCGGCATCAGCCTTGCTGAGTTTGCCGCTGGCACTCTTGCTTGTCGGTTTATCGGTAGAACCTCCTGTGCTGGAACCTGCCTGTCCGGTTGGGGCGGGCGGCGTCTGCGAATGCACCGACGCAGCGACAAATATGCCTGCCAACGTTGCTGCCCGCAACAGTTGCGACAAACGATTAAATTTAACCATGTGAATTCTCCTTGGACCGGTTAAAGGC
>JBBWZW010000409.1:0-7634 GCA_039649305.1 Burkholderiales bacterium | reverse complement strand
GTGATCTCCAGTTCGCCATCGTTATCGAGATGCACCAGGCGATGCAGCAGGGGCCAGGAGCCCTCGCTGAAATACTGCTCCCAAGAATTGTGGCCCGGCGCCATCACGGTCGAGCCGAGCATGGCTGTCAATGCCGGATTGGCGCTCTGGAAGCGGCCGTGCAGGTCGAGGGTGAACAAACCGATCGGCATGGCTTCGTAGGTATGTTCCAGTTCCGCCTGCGCATCGAGGCGCGCCTTCTGGATGGTGCGTATCTGTTCGGCTACCGCGACCGTGGCCAGCAGGCTGGATGAAAGGGCCGCCGTCACGCTATTGAGGGCGCCGCTAAGGCTTTTATAGCCGGTGGCTGCGCCAAGGATCTCGGCCACGGCGGCAAACGCGGCGATGGCCAGCGACGCGCAGTACCAGATTGCGGTCCTCGAGGGGGCAATCATCAGCGTGCGCACCAGCAGGAAAATCAGGATTGCGGCGAGCATGAAGGCCGCCGGCCAGTAGACCGGCAGGAATACGCCGAACGGCACCACCGTCGAGAACACCAGTAGCGGCACGCAGGTCCATTGTATATAGCGCAGCAGCGGGGTGTACCCGATCTTGCTCAGCTCTTGGCGGAACAGCGCCTTGAACAGGGCAATGGTCAGCACGTAGTAGACCGTCATGGTCAATG
Organism: Burkholderiales bacterium; assembly: GCA_039649305.1. Classification (GTDB taxonomy): domain Bacteria; phylum Pseudomonadota; class Gammaproteobacteria; order Burkholderiales; family Burkholderiaceae_D; genus Noviherbaspirillum. Next base: position 6,970 of record JBBWZW010000409.1, on the reverse strand, counting down.
AACGCCCGCCGTTTACCAGCCATTCATGCGGTACGGTACGTCCCAGCCATTGCGTATCCCATCCCGCCGAGAGGGCGGCCATGCGAACCGAAACGATCAGCCAGGCGGCAAACAGGAGGTAGGTGCTTTCCCGGTTGATCAATGCTGTGATCAGCATGAACACCGCAAGCACGACCAGGCCGCCGTCCAGCAGACCGGAATCACGGAAGAACTCCTGGGATGAAATAACCAGTTGGTCCACGTGCCAGAGTGCAACCGATACCCGCGCCGGGCCAACGAACAATCCCCGGCACACGACATCTATCTGCGGCGAGGACATGTCCAGCGCCAAGGAATAGCCGGCCTTCGCGACCGACATGTCGCGTTCAGCAAATTGTCCGCGTCTTGCGTGCCCGAGCCGGTACAAGGTGCGCGCGTCCCAGCACGTGGCGTCCCAGCCGTGCCGTGATGGCAGTTCCGCCATCAGCGGGCGACTGCCTTCCGGGGGCGTGACCGAGAACGTGAACCAGAACGGTTTTTCCGACAGCTTGGTGTCCTGGTATAGGACGGGCTTGGCGTTTTGCAGTTGCGCGAGCGCCTGTTCGAGCGTCATTTTCTCGCTGGCATCCTCCAAAATGCGGATCGGAACCGGTTTCCCGGGTGACGCGACATTGTGCTTTTGCCAGGTGAACAGGGCGGCGAGGGTGACGCAGATGATGAGGAAGGACAGGGCGTACGTCGACAAGAAATGCATCATCTGGTCGAGATGCCAGTGCAGGCGGTCAGCCCATGACCCCCGACCTTTCGAGTGCATATCCATTTTTATGGTCCCCGTTTATTGGCCGCATCGGTTTCATACCATTTCTCGCGACCGACTATTAATTTCCTAGGGACAATAATACCAGCCGACAAGCGCTGCCGGCTGGATGCGGGGTAATTTTTACTACAAATTCGTCAATTGTTGCGTCGTTAGCGCCGATTTCCCGGAAAAAAAGTCGGGTGCGACCAGCAAATCTTCATGGAAAGTACGGAAAAAGAACTTGTGCAACGGGTGTCCGGCATCAGCCCAACGCTTCTCCATCGTGCCGATTTCAGTCGCCATGATGCGGTGGGGCATATTGTTTACGTGCGCGACCGGGATATAACCCATTCCGGGGTAGACGTCGCTGAACATCAGACGCTCGTACTGGCGATCGATCGGCGAGCGGGCGGTGACGACGATCCATTGGATGCCGTTTTGCAGGCAATAATGAAAGCCGGCCTTGAACAGGGCAGCGGTGACCAGCCTGCCGGCGGAGGCGCCAGTGACTCCCAGCCTCGTTGCCTCACCCAGCCTCTGGGCAGTCAGCGATTCCGGCAGCTCGACAGACTTCTCCATGGGCAGCGGCTTGTGGCGATTGGTCTGAAGCCGCATCGTGCCTATCGGCGATCCATCGAGCTTGGACTCGGCCAGCAGGATGATCACGTTGTCGTCGGCATCGCTTTCTTCCGGGGACCTCAGTGATTCAGCGAAATCCGGCAAATGGCGACGGTAGGCTTCATGACGGATGCGGACGGCTTTCTGGAGATCGTCTTCGCTGCGCACCAGTCTCACAGTGAAAGGAAGCTGTTCTTCCGTCATCGCGTCATGCGCGAAGCCTGGCCGAACGCTGGTGTCCATGGCACTCACAAGCGGGACCGAAGCGGTGTATTGCACGTTCATGGTCGAATCTCCGTCTAAGTCTGAATTGGTGTCTTCAAAAAGCGATATGCATTTAACCGATCAGACTTACCAACATGAAAGAATGTCTGATCGATATCAATGTTGCAGGGCTTCAGTATTGCACTTTAGGAAGCATACCGTTAGGAAATTTTGAGAAATTTTTCATAGGGAAAACCGTTTATTTCCGAGTGGAAATGAAAAGAATTCCACCCGGAAATAAAAGCGATTCCGCATGGAAATTTTTTGAGGGAATGTCGCTTGACAGTCAGTTTCGAAAAATATGTCGGACAATCAAATTGAGGTGAAAAGACAAGAAAAAAATGCGCTTTCGCGAAAATTCGGGGCGTTTCGAAATTGTGGCCAAAATAACCAGGCGTAGTGACTAGCCCGAAACTTTCTCGTGTCACCGTTTGTTGTTTTCTTGCGATACCGCAACCGGTTTTTTCTGAATTTTGGTAGGTCCAGCGAGTAATTCGTCGCACTTCCGTTTCCAAACGATGTCTTGTTATTTTTGTTTCTCTATGAGTTTTGAGAATTTGCGGTTAGCGCAGATGCTAGGATGGCGGGCTCAGTCCCGCTCGCGGGACGCATCCTCAACGGGCCTATGTCCAAGATGATATGATCGAATCTATCGATCAAAATACATCAATAGTTATTTCCTAATTACAATTAATTTATGACCTTTGCAAAACTGCGCACCAGAAGCATTCCCGCCATGCAGGCCGATGTTCAGGAATATGAGGATCCTGCATCCGGCGCGCGCCACATCCATTTGGCGACTGATGATGCGGAACTGGTTTTCCTGGTTGCCTTTCCCACTGTGCCGGACACAAGCGACGGTCGTGCACATATCCTGGAGCACCTGGCGCTGTGCGGAAGCGCGAGGTATCCGGTGCGCGACCCGTTTTTCTCCATGTTGAGAAGGTCCACCGCGCATTTCATGAATGCGATGACCTATTCCGACAAAACGGTCTATCCGTTTGCCAGCACTGACAAAACCGATTTCTTCAATCTGCTGGACGTTTATCTCGATGCGGTTTTTTTCCCGCGTCTTGATTACCTCGACTTTTTGCAGGAAGGCTGGCGCGTGGCGGTCGAAGGCGAGAAGGTTGCTTACCATGGCGTCGTCTTCAATGAGATGAAGGGGGCGTTTGCCGATCCCGTGCGCGCATTGGACTCGGGCATCAGTGCACATCTGATGAAAGGCACGACCTATGAGGTGGAGTCCGGCGGCGATCCTCTGGATATTCCGTCGTTGACTCACGCCGCGCTTAAGGAATTCCACGCCACGCATTACCATCCGTCGCAAGCGGTGTTCATGACGGCGGGTCGCATTGATCCGCGGGAAATACAAAGCATCATCGAAGAGCGGATCCTGGCCAGGCTGCCGGGCCGCGCACCGCGCATGCGGCCAAACCTGGCGCCGGTCTGGTCCGCGCCGGAAGCGGTCACGATCAATATCCCCGGCCGCGAACACGGCGTACAGATCGCGTGGCGGATGGGCGAGTCGGTCGATCCGCTCGAGTTTTACCAGGCCGAACTGCTGCAAGTCGGATTGCTTGGCAACGCATCCGCGCCGATGACCTCCGCGATGGAATCAGCGGGCTTCGGCCGTCCGTCCGCGCTGAACGGCTTCGACTCGGGCGGTCGCCAGATCGTTTTCCATCTCGGCATGGAAGGCCTGACCAAGGATCAGGTTGACGAAGCGCGCAAGCGGATCTGGACTGCGCTGGAAAAAACGGCGGTGGATGGCGTGCCCCAGTCGGTGCTGCAAGCGGCCTTGCGCGACATCCGTTTCCACCAGCGAGAAATCGTTTCCGGAAGTACCCCATATGTATTGAAGCGACTGCTGCGCGCCATCCCCCATGAAATGTACGGCGGCGACATCATGAACGGCTTCGACCAGGATGAAGTCCTGGAACATTTGCAGGGAAAAATCGCCGATCCTGCTTACTTCAAGGGTCTGGTGCAGGCGCTGCTTGATTCGCCGACCCGGCTCGACGCGAATGTGGTGCCCGATGCGAATTACTTCCCGGCCCGCAAAACGATCGAAGACGAGCGTCTGGCCAAGCTGCAGGATTCGCTCACGGAAACCGAAACGGAGCGCCTGCGTTCCGAGTCTGCGTCGCTGCTTGAGCGCCAGCGGCAGCCGGTCAACAACGACGTATTGCCGCGCATCCGTCCACAAGACGTCAACCCGCTGCCACGCCCCGCATTTGCGCTGCCCGAAAAGAATAGCGGCCTGATCGCAGCGTCCATTCCAACTAACGGCGTCTCGTACGCGCGCGTCTTGTACGACGTTTCCAATTTAAATGAAGCGGATTGGCCGTGGCTGCAACTGTATGCCGAAGTGGTGCCGGAAATCGGTGTGGGCGATAAATCGTATGAAGAGGCGGACGCCTGGCGCCATCGCGAGGTGGCCTTTTTCGACATCAACTTGCATGGGGCGCAGACCCAGGACGCAGCCCGTTCTTTGCGCCTCCACGTTGACTTTTATGCCAAGGGATTGCGGGAAGAAAAACAGCCTGTGGCCGACCTGCTATCCAGATCGATATCTGCGCCGCGGTTTGATGAATACGAGCGCCTCGCTTTCCTGATCGACAGCAATATGCAGGATAAGCTCAATGCGCTGGCAGACGAGGGCGACGACTATGCGCGTCTGGCAGCTGTGGCGCCGCTGTCGCCATTGCGCAAGTTCGAGGATTACAGCCGGGGAACATCATCGCTGGCGTTCTACCGCGACTTGCATGAGAAGTCGCAGTCGGACGATGGGCTCAGGGAAATTTCCGAGCAGTTGATGCAGTTGCACCAGCGGATCGTCTCTTCCGCCCGCACTGTGGTGACCGCGGGCCTGGAGCAGGACAGCCATGAACTGGCCGGGATGCTGGACTTGCCGCCGCCATCGCCGCAAGCGCCGGCTAAGGAGCCCGCACCGCCCGCAGAAGAACGGGCTCTCAGCAATGTCGCTTTGCATGCCACGGCGCAGGTCAACCACTGTTTCGCCGCATGGGCGGCGCCCGCGGTTAATCACCCCGACGCCCCGGTGCTCGCGGTGCTGGGCGAACTGCTCACGAATCTTGTGCTGCACCAGGCATTGCGCGAAGAGGGCGGTGCGTATGGCGGCAACGCCGGCTATTCGCCTTCCGCCGGTGCGTTCGCCATGATGTCCTATCGTGATCCGCGCCTGGCCGCCACGTACAAGGACTTTGAGCGGTCGATCTCCAGCCTGATGGATACCGAGCTGAAACAGGAAAACATCGAGGAAGCGATCATCTGCGTCATCCAGGAGCTCGACAAACCGCGCACGCCGTTCGGCGAAGTGATGTGGGCCTGGGATCAGCAGCAGCAGGGCATCACTGAAGAAATGCGCCGGCGCTACCGGCAAGGAGTGTTGCAATGCACGGCGCAGGATATCAAGGCGGCCGCGGCGAAATGGCTGTTGAACAAGCCATACAGCCGCGCAGCCTTTGTCGGCAATACCACGCAGGACCTTGCGGGACTTGAGCTGAGCGACCTGGAGAAACTCGCGGGGTAGGAGATACTGTCATCGGGCCTGCGGCGGTGCTTCGGGTACGGAAGGACGAGGCGCCGCGGTGAACCGGGCTGTCTCGCCTTCCCTTGCGGTGAACACCATCTCCGTCATCCAGTTCACCAGCAAGGATGTGTAGCTGCGCTGCCATAGCTCTTCCGAGAGCCCGTGGTCCGCGCCCTTGATCACCCGGTAAGTCATCGAACGTGCCTGGATGCAGGCGTCGACATAATTCGAGATCACCGCATGCGGCACTACGTGGTCGCGCTCCGATTCCACCACCAGCACGTCGCCCGCGAAACTCGCGCAGGCGCGTAGCGCGCGGTTTTCGGCGGCCGGTATCAGCGTTTTGCGATAGGCGTCGAGATCCTGGTCCCTATGCAACTGGCGCTTCGGCAAATCCCAGCCGGTATCCATATAGAGTGCCGGCACGCGTAGCGCCAGCCACTTCACCGCTCGGACCGAGGTAAGGATGGAGGCGAGGTAGCCCCCGTAGCTGCTGCCGACCACCGCGATTGCGTCGCGGTCGACGCCCTGATTGTTGACCAGCGCATCGTAGGCGGCGATCACGTCGCGCAGATTATTTTCGCGCGACACGGTTTCCTGCAGCGGAAGCGTGCCCGCATGGCCTCGCAAATCCACCGTCAGGCACACACAACCGAGCGCCGCAATCTCGCGCGCCCGGCTCAGGTACTGCTCCTTGCTCCCGCCCCAGCCATGCAGGAACAGCACGCCCGGAATGCGGGGAGTCGGTGTCACGAGCGTCCCGGCTATATATTCGCCGTCGACCTCGATATTGATAGGGTCCTCATGAGTTGGCATAGGGCTCCAGCCGTGAATACTTTGTCAATCGCCCGGTTCGCTCATCATCGCCCTGGTAGACGATGACTGCGTCCTGGGGAACGACAGGGTTCGCACCGTAGACTTCAGTGGTTGAGGCGCAGACGACCTCGAGCGACGGGTCGGCCCGGAAAGCCTCAAGTGCGGCGATCTCGGCGCCGCTGGCTCCGCCGATACGCCAGGATTGCTCCAGCACGCCCGAGTGCCATTGCCCGTCGTTGCCGAAGCCCTGCGCAATGTCGTAATTGCAGCGCGACGCAAACATGCCGGGGAATGAAGCAATCGCCGCCGCGTGATAGGTGCCGGCCTGTTCGACCGCAATGCGAGTGTCGCTTGCAAGTTCGATCCGCAGCAGCGCATCGAAGTCACCACGCATCACCACGAGTCGTGAACCGCCATACACCTCGTCACCGTGGTTATTGACGGTGAGTCGCTGTGTTCCGTAATACGTTGCCTTCAGGTTTCCCACACGCACCTGACCGACACTATGTGTGACCACATTCGTCAGGTTTTGTTCGACCACCACGCCGTCGCGTAACAGTTCCTGCGCGTCAAGCGCACGGACGTAGGCCTCGAGTTCCGCTTCGTCTTCGACGACCGTCTGGCCGGATCCGCCGATGCCGCTTGCTTTTTTCAGGCGTACCGCGCCGTTCTTGAACAGGCGCAACCCTGCGTTAAGCACGTCATCGCGTGAGTATGCTGAGTAACCGGCCAACACGGCGCGCTGCACTGCGCGCGCGAAGTCCGCGGACCAACCCGCGGGCGCGGGCGAATTCGCGGCCGGCAGCGCATGCGTGATGGTCTTGGTGGCGATGAACGGAAAGGGCACCACGCCGCCAAACAAATCTGACTCCCCGTGTATGCCGAGGCTGCGTGCCAACCGGAAGTCGACCAGGGTGTCACCCGGTACGAAGTACAAC
>JBBWZW010000391.1:0-3316 GCA_039649305.1 Burkholderiales bacterium | reverse complement strand
CATGCCAGTTGCGATGCCATCGCCGCGAAGGTCCGCGCCAATGAACTGCGCCATGTGTCGGGGGAGTTTATCGATTACGATCGTTATCAAGCCAATGGCGGGTATACGATCCTCAGGGAATGCATTTCGGGCGAGCGCGATGTCGAAGCTGTCATCAAGACCATGGAGAGCTCGGGATTGCGCGGCCTGGGAGGCGCGGGCTTCCCCGCAGGCCGCAAATGGCGCATCGTGCGAGCGGAGACGGAACCACGCCTGATGGCGGTGAATATCGACGAAGGCGAACCAGGAACGTTCAAGGACCGCGTCTATCTCGAACGCGACCCGCACCGCTTCCTCGAGGGCATGCTCATCGCCGCATGGGCGGTCGGGATCGGAACCATCTATATTTACCTGCGCGACGAATACCACGGATGTCGAGCAACGCTGGAAGCCGAGATCGACAAATTAAGCGCCGTCCTGCCGATGTACGACGTACCGGAAATTATCCTCAGGCGGGGCGCGGGCGCTTATATTTGCGGTGAAGAATCGGCAATGATTGAATCGATCGAAGGCAAGCGCGGCATGCCGCGTTTGCGTCCGCCCTATGTTGCGCAAGTGGGCTTGTTCGGCCGGCCTACGCTCGAGCACAACATGGAAACCCTGTACTGGGTACGTGACATTCTGGAAAAGGGCAGCGAATGGTTTGCGTCGCATGGGCGGCATGGACGCAAGGGGCTGCGTTCTTTCTCGGTGTCGGGACGGGTAAAGCACCCGGGCGTACATCTGGCGCCAGCGGGCATCACCATCCAGGAACTGATCGATGAATACTGCGGTGGCATGCTGGATGGCCACCGTTTTTATGGTTACCTGCCAGGCGGCGCTTCCGGCGGGATTCTCCCGGCATCGATGAACGATATTCCGCTTGACTTCGACACACTGCAGCCCTATGGCTGTTTCATTGGATCTGCGGCGGTGATTGTGCTTTCCGATAAGGACACCGCGATCGGCGCGGCGCGCAACCTGATGCGGTTCTTTAAACATGAATCATGTGGCCAATGCACGCCGTGCAGGGTCGGTACCGCAAAGGCGGTCAGCATCATCGACCAGCCGAAGTGGGATATCGAGATGCTTGCCGACCTGTCGGCCGTGATGCGAGATGCGTCGATTTGCGGCCTCGGCCAGGCAGCGCCCAATCCGGTGGATTGCGTGGTGAAGTATTTTTCGCATGAGCTGGGCAGGTAGTTTCTCTCGAGCGTAGGCTGAGGATTATCCCGATCTTATGCCGAAGGCGCACAGGCTCGAAGGTGCGGATAAACCAGGACAAAACCATGAACGCGATTACCCGAAACGAAAGAGCACGACTCGATCTGCCCCCTCTCAGCTTCACGCTGAACGGCCGTCAAGTCAGCGGCAAGCCGACCGAAACCATTATTGAGATTGCCAAACGCTCGGGCATCGACATACCCCACCTCTGCTACAAGGAAGGGCTCGATACGGTCGGCAATTGCCGCGCCTGCATGGTCGAGATCAATGGTGAGCGTGTGCTCGCGCCGGCATGCTGCCGCACGCCGACCGCTGGCATGACGGTTACGACCGACAGCGAGCGCGCGGTAAAGGCGCAGCGGATGGTGCTGGAATTGTTGCAAGCGGACATGCCGGAGACGGTGTACACGCGCGACAATGAAGTCGATTACTGGTCGAAAAAATTAAACGTCGGCAAACCGCGCTTCGCGCCGCGCGAGCAGGTTGCATCGGATACGTCGCATCCCGCGATTACTGTCAACCTGGACGCATGCATCCAGTGCACTCGTTGCGTGCGCGCGTGCCGGGACGAGCAGATGAACGATGTGATCGGCCTTGCGTATCGCGGCGATCATGAAAAGATTGTGTTCGACATGGACGATCCCATGGGCGCATCCACTTGCGTCGCCTGCGGCGAATGCGTGCAAGCGTGCCCGACCGGCGCTTTGATGCCGGCACACGAAGTCGCTCTCACGGTGCCGGACAAGAAAGTCGATTCCGTCTGTCCGTACTGCGGCGTCGGCTGCCAGCTCACCTATAACATCAAGGACAACCGGATCCTGTATGTAGAAGGCCGGGACGGCCCCGCCAATCACGCGCGGCTATGCGTAAAAGGGCGCTACGGATTCGATTATGCGCACCACCCGCAACGCCTGACGGTGCCCTTGATCCGCCGTGCCGGCGTGCCCAGGCATGGCGACTTTACGATGGACCCGGAAAATGTGATGGCAGTGTTCCGCGAGGCGAGCTGGGACGAGGCGCTTGCGCTGGCGGGCGGCAAGCTGAGGCAAATCCGGGATCAGTACGGAAAGCAATCTCTTGCCGGTTTCGGTTCAGCCAAGGGCAGCAATGAAGAAGCGTACCTGTTCCAGAAACTCGTGCGCACCGGCTTCGGCAGCAACAACGTGGACCACTGCACCAGGCTGTGCCATGCTTCTTCCGTGGCTGCGTTGCTGGAAGGAATCGGTTCCGGCGCGGTATCCAATCCGGTGATGGATGTAACCAGGGCCGAAGTCGTCATCCTCATCGGCGCGAACCCGACCGTCAATCACCCGGTAGCCGCCACCTGGATCAAGAACGCGGCGAGGAACGGCACAAAACTCATCGTCATCGACCCGCGCAAATCGGATCTGTCACGCATTGCGCATCGCTTCCTCCAGTTCAAACCGGACACGGATGTGGCATTGCTGAACGCCATGATGCACGTGATCGTCAACGAGGAACTGGTCGACGGAAAGTTCATCACCGACCGGACGACCGGGTATGACGAGCTGCGGGAAAACGTCAAAGAATTTGACCCGGACCGGATGTCGCTGATCTGTGGCGTCGATGCCGAAACGATCCGCTATGTTGCGCGCCTCTATGCCAGGTCGAAGGCATCGATGATCTTGTGGGGGATGGGCATATCCCAACACATACACGGGACCGACAATGCCCGCTGCCTGATTTCATTGGCGTTGATGACGGGCCAGATCGGCCGGCCCGGAACCGGCCTGCATCCGCTGCGTGGCCAGAACAATGTCCAGGGCGCTTCCGACGCGGGGCTGATCCCGATGATGTATCCGGACTATCAACGGGTTGACAATCCTGCAGCCCAGGAAAAGTTCGAAAGGCTTTGGGGCACGCCGCTCGACAGCCGGCCCGGGCTGACTGTGGTGGAGATCATGCATGCGATCAAGGAAGGCAAGATCCGCGGCATGTACATCATGGGCGAGAACCCGGCGATGTCCGATCCCGATGCCAATCATGCGCGTGAGTCCCTCGCGGCACTCGACCATCTGGTGGTCCAGGACATCTTCCTCACGGAGACGGCGTA
>JBBWZW010000379.1:0-5917 GCA_039649305.1 Burkholderiales bacterium | reverse complement strand
TCTATGTTGACCATAGGCGTAACCGCATGCGTCACGGCGTTGCCGGTCCATGCCGATGTCTATGGCTACATTGACGCGGAAGGGATTGCGCACTTCTCGGCGGAGAAGCTGGATGAGCGCTATCGGTTGTTCATGCGTGGCGATGCCCCGGTGAGCGCATCGCAACTGAAGCAGGCGCAGCCCGCGCCGGCGGCGGGCAAGACTCCGCTGTTCACTTACCTGCTGCAGCATCCTAACCTCAGGAAGTACGAAGCATTCCTGGAGCAGGCTGCGCAGGAGTTCGAGCTCGATCCCGCATTGCTGAAGGCCGTGATGGCCGCGGAATCCGGTTTCAAGCCGGACGCCGTGTCGCCCAAAGGCGCAGTGGGCCTGATGCAGGTGATGCCGGCGACGGCGCAACGCTATGGGCTGCAGGCAGACAAGAAGAAAACCGTAGCGCAGAAGCTGACCGATCCGAAAACCAATATTCGCCTCGGCGCGCGTTACCTGCGCGAATTGCACAAGCTGTTTCCGGCCCAGCCTGACCTGGTGCTCGCTTCCTACAACGCGGGCGAAGGCGCGGTCCAGAAATACAACAATACGATTCCGCCCTACCCGGAGACGCGCAACTATGTGCGGATCGTGACGGACTTTTATCGGCTTTACAAACCGGCTGCGCCGAAGCTCGCGATCGCGTCCGACATGCAATTCGACACGAGCGGAGACAGCGGCGAAGACTCCGCTACTGCTAAACGCATACGCATCACTATTCAAGGCCGCCGTAATATCCCGGCCACGACATACGAATAATTTTTGACACGCAATGACAGAACAAGCCAATCTTTTTGACGCAATACCCGCCGGCGACGGCGAATCCCTGACGCTCGCGACGTTTGCCGAACGCGCATATCTGGACTATGCGATTTCGGTGGTCAAGGGCCGCGCGCTTCCGGATGTATCTGACGGACAGAAGCCGGTGCAGCGCCGCATCCTGTATGCGATGAATGAGCTCGGCCTGAATTCGGCCGCGAAGCCGCGTAAATCGGCAGCGGTGGTCGGCGACGTGCTCGGCAAACTGCATCCGCACGGCGACCAGTCGGTCTACGACGCGCTGGTGCGCATGGCGCAGGACTTCTCTCTGCGATATCCGCTAATCGACGGACAAGGCAACTTCGGATCGCGTGACGGCGACGGCGCCGCGGCGATGCGTTATACCGAAGCCCGCCTGACGCCCATCGCCCGGATGCTGCTCGATGAAATCAACATGGGCACCGTCGATTTCCAGCCGAACTACGATGGCTCGAGCGAGGAACCAAAACTGCTGCCGGCGCGATTGCCGTTCGTGCTGTTGAATGGCGCCTCCGGTATCGCGGTCGGCCTGGCAACGGAAATCCCTTCGCATAACCTGCAAGAGGTGGCGAAGGCGACGGTGGCGCTGATCCGCAATCCAAAGCTGACCCATCAGGAATTGATGGAATTCATACCGGGGCCGGATTTCCCCGGTGGCGGACAGATCATCACGCCGAGCTCCACCATTTCCGAGATGTACGAGGGCGGCCGCGGCACCTTGAAAGTACGCGCGCGCTGGAAAATTGAGGACATGGCGCGCGGCCAATGGCAGGCGGTAGTGACCGAACTGCCGCCGGGCACATCGTCGCAGAAGGTGCTCGAAGAAATCGAAGAGCTGACCAATCCGAAAGTCAAAACCGGGAAGAAATCGGTGGGCCCGGAGCAGTTGGCATTGAAGCAGATGATCCTGTCGGTGCTGGACACCGTCCGCGACGAATCGGGCAAGGATGCGCCGGTGCGCCTGGTGTTGGAGCCGAAGTCGAAGAACCAGGACCAGACGGAGTTCATGAACATCCTGCTGGCCAATACCTCGCTCGAAAGCGGCGCATCGATCAATCTGGTGATGATCGGCGGCGACGGCCGTCCCCGGCAAAAGGGACTCGGCCACATCCTGCGCGAATGGATCGATTTCCGCTTCGCGACGATCACGCGCAGGACGCAATTCCGCCTTCAGAAAGTCGACGACCGCATCCATATCCTGGAAGGCCGTGAAGCGGTGCTGCTCAACATCGACAAGGTGATCAAGACCATCCGCGAAGCGGACGAACCGAAGCCGGCGCTGATGACGGCATTCAAATTGTCCGACCGCCAGGCGGAAGACATCCTCGAGATACGCCTGCGCCAATTGGCGCGTCTGGAAGCGATCAAGATCCAGCAGGAACTGGCGGAACTGCGCAAGGAAAGAACCGGCCTGCAGGACTTGCTCGACAACCCGGCGTCGATGAAGAAGCTGGTGATCAAGGAAATCGAAACGGATGCGAAGCAATTCGGTGACGAGCGCCGCACGCTGATCAAAGAGGCGGAGAGAGCCGTTGTCGAACAGAAGGTCATCGACGAGCCGGTGACGGTCGTGATTTCGCAAAAAGGCTGGGTGCGTGCACGCACCGGGCATGGCCACGACGCCGGCCAGTTCGCATTCAAGGCCGGCGACAACATGTACGGCGCCTTTGAATGCCGCACTGTCGATACCCTGCTCGCATTCGGTTCGAATGGCCGTGTGTACTCGGTTCCGGTGTCGGCTTTGCCTGGCGCTCGTGGCGATGGCATACCTGTCACCACCCTGGTCGAACTGGCGAGCGGTTCACGCCTGCTCCACTACTTCGTCGGGACGACCGACACAACGCTGCTGCTCGCCTCCACCGCAGGCTACGGCTTTACCGCCAGGGTGGGCGACATGATCAGCCGCGCGAAGGCGGGCAAGGCGTTCATGACTGTCGACGAGGGCGATGAGCCGATTGCACCGCGCGTGGCCGAGGACAAGGACAGCGCGATTGCCTGCCTGTCGGAAAAGGGCCGGCTGCTCGTGTTCGGCATGGATGAAATGAAGAATCTGTCCGGCGGCGGACGCGGCGTGATCCTGATGGAACTGGACAAGAATGAAAAGCTGCTTGCTGCGCAGCCGATCAGCCAGAAAGGCGTGATCCTTTCGGGCGCCGGACGCGGCGGCAAGGCGCAGGACCTCAGCTTGTCGGCTTCGATATTGGCGCCGCATATAGGCAAGCGGGCGCGTAAAGGCAAGGCGTTGGAAGGAACGAAGCTGAAGCCGAATACGTTGACGCCGGTGAAGTAACAGGCAAACGCAGGTCGCTCAGGCGTTCGTAGCAGGGGTGATCGCAGGTGGGATGCAAATCCCAACATTCCGGCCCTCGTGCGACCGGCAGCTTCATGCATGGTGTGAACGTTGGGATTGCATCCCAACCTACAAAAAAAGCGAGCCTGTCATCTGACAGCTCGCTTTTTTGTTGCCCGGTACAGCGTCATAGGGTGCGCCATGCGCACCGAGCTCTACTTACAACTTCGCAGCAATCAATTTACCCAGCCGCGCGATACCGTCCCGAATCTTCTCCGGCGGCACGGTAACGAAGCTCAGGCGGAAGGTATTGTGTTCCGGCTCGTTCGCGTAAAACGGCGCGCCCGGCACGAATGCAATATTCTGGGCAACCGCTTCGTCGAGCAGCTTCATGCTGTCGATATGCTTGGGCAGCGTGACCCAGATGAACATGCCGCCTTCCGGCTTGGTCCAGGTGACCGACGACGGGAAGAACTCGGTCAACGCGCCCAGCATCGCCTGGCACTGGTCGGAATACAGTTTGCGGATGGTCGGGATGTGTTGTGTCAGGAAGCCGTCCTTGATCACTTCATGCACCACCATCTGGGTCAACTGCGCGGTGTGAAGGTCGGCCGCCTGCTTGGCTTGTTCCAGCTTGCGTGCCAGGGGCACCGGCGCCACCACATAGCCGAGGCGGATGCCCGGGGTCAGCACCTTGGAGAAGGAGCCCATGTACACCACGCCGTTCGGATTCATCGTCAACAGCTTCGGCAACGGCTCGCCGCGGTAGCAGAGCGCACCGTATGGATCGTCTTCGATCAAGGGCAAGCCGAGGCGGGCGCAGGTTTCCACCAGTTCCACGCGGCGTTCCACCGACATGGTACGGCCGGTCGGGTTCTGGAAGTTGGGCAACGCGTACAGAAGGCGCGCATCCTTTGCTACCGCAGCAACCTCCTTTGGCAGCACGCCGCTCTCATCGGTCGCCACTGAAACGAATTCCGGCCGGTACACGGAAAAGGCCTGCAGCGCGCCCAGATAACTTGGCGTTTCAACCAGGACCTTGCTGCCTTCATCGATCAGGACCTTCCCGAGCAGGTCGAGCGCCTGCTGCGAACCCGACACCATCAGCACCTGGTCCGGCATGATCCTGGCGCCGTCCTGCGACAGCGAATCGGCAATCCATTCCCGCAATGGCGCGTAACCATCGGAGGTACCGTACTGCAGGGCTACCTTGCCCTGGCGTGTCAGCACCGCGTCGTGCGCCGCGCGCATGCGGTCGACCGGAAAGGTCTCGGGCGACGGCAAGCCGCCGGCAAAAGAGATGATTTCCGGGCGCGCCGTGATCTTGAGGATTTCACGGATGGCCGAACTTTGCAGCTGCTGTGCTCGTTGCGAGAACTGCCACTGTATCGGAGTTGGATTTTCGATTTTCATAACTGACTCTGGAAATGGATGGCCCGGTTTTCCACATCTGCGGGCCATTCCTTGGATAACTGACTGTCTTTAGCCGCGCTTTTAGCCGCGCGTCTAGCCGATCTCGGCGATCAATTCGATTTCGACGCAAGCGCCGAGCGGGATTTGGGCGACGCCGAATGCGGAGCGCGCATGCTTGCCTTTTTCGCCAAACACTTCACCGAACAGTTCGGACGCGCCGTTGGTGACCAGGTGCTGCTCGGTGAATTCGCCGGTCGAATTGACCAGGCTCATCACCTTGACGATGCGTTTGACGCGAGTCAGGTCACCGTCGCATGCCGCCTGCAGCGTGCCCATCAAATCGATCGCGATCGCGCGTGCGGCCTGCTTGCCCTCTTCGGTGTTCATGTTTTTGCCGAGCTGGCCGACCCATGGCTTGCCGTCTTTTTTGGCAATATGGCCTGACAGGTAAACCGTATTGCCGGTTTGCGCATACATGACATAAGCGGCCGCGGGCGTCGCCACGGCGGGCAATTCGATATTCAGGGCTTTCAGTTTTTCATAAACAGACATAGTCGCCTCGGGAAAGTGGGCCACCCCGGCTTGCATCGGAATGGTAATTGAACGATGCGCAGATTTTACTCTTAACGGCGGCGCATCGGAATGGCGGCGTCAGCGCCGGATGCTCATGCGTCTCCCGATTGCGACCACGCCGATTACAGCCACCGCAAAAAGGAAGTGGTGCGCCTCCAGTGCCTCGCCGACAATGATTGCCGCGCCGAGCAATGTGAGGAAAGGTTGCAGTAATTGCACCTGTCCGACGCGGGCGATGCCGCCCAGGGCCAGGCCCCGGTACCAGAAAAAGAATCCGATAAACATGGAGAACAGCGATACATAGGCGAATGCCATCCAGGCTTGCGGCGATGCGCTGACGCCGTAATGCCAGCCGAGCCAGACCGACACTGGCAGCAGCACAGGCATCGACAACACCAGCGCCCAGCAAATCACCCGCTCTCCGCCCATGGTCTGCGACAGCCGGCCGCCCTCCGCATATCCCATCGCGGCGGCGACCACCGCCGCAAACAACGCGAGGTCCGCCATATGAAGTTCGCCGCCGCCCTGCCACAGCGCGAATGCGACTACGATGCCGCTGCCGAAGACCGCTGCGATCCAGAACCCGACCGATGGACGTTCGCCGAAGCGCAAGGCCCCGAACAAGGCAGTGGCCAATGGAAGTATCCCCAGCACGACTGCGCCGTGCGATGCCGGCACGTAGCGCATCGCGATCGAAGAGAATACCGGGAAGCCGACCACCACGCCAAGCGCGGTGATGATCAATGCCTTCCATTGTGAGCGGGTCGGACGCGGCGCGCCGATCCACCATAACAACACAGCCGAACCTGCGGC
>JBBWZW010000370.1:0-9345 GCA_039649305.1 Burkholderiales bacterium | reverse complement strand
GCGCAGGGATAAGTTGGGCAATTTGGCGGCCGTCGCGGGATGCGGTGCAAGGCGTGAGGAGGAGTCATAGCGAGCTATGGCGACGACGAGCAACGCAGCAACGCGCCCGCTACGGCCAGCAAAATTGACCAACTTATTCCTGCGCGGCGCCTAAGGCTCGATTCGGTCCGCGTGCCGGCAGTGACGTTGGCCAGATCGGCTACACGCTCGCCGACCAGGGTTACGTAGGAAGCCTGGCTCAAGTCAAGCACGGCTGCGATATTGTCCAGCGTGAGTATGGTGGGCTTGGCCAATACGCGCGCCTGGCCCTTACCCTCGAGCGCCTTGAGGCGCGCGTAAAGCGCGCCGCGTTGGTGATGAGCAGAGTGGCGCCGGGAAGCGGCAGGTCTGCACCTTGCGACTCGGCGTTGGTGCTGCTGACGGTGCTGACGACGTTGCCGCTTTTTACACCCCACTCAACGCCGCGCTCGGTCAGTTTGCTGCGGTCGATTGCTGAACTGGATTGAAATAGAAGCGCTGATCGAACTACGCGTCGACACAGCGTAACTAGTTGATTCCTTGCACATGGGTGACCATTCAGTTCCAACTTTTATTGGAAACCGAAACGAGGCGGGGAAGATCCACACCTCAGCGCCTTGTACATCTCCCGCTTGTTGACGTTGTCATAGATCATCACCGCGTTGAGCCATTGCCCCTTTTTTGGCAGCCGTCTCAGACGCGGCCAAGGCGAATCGCCTGCGGGTGCGCTACCGCGGGTCACACCGGCCGATGCCAGGACATCCGGAAGCCCGGCAGGAACCGCAAAACTGCATAGGGTGGACGACGTGCACCCGGATTGTGCAGGGTCACTTGAACCTTTTGACGATTTTTCAGAGGCCATCCCAGTATCTCCAAGCAAAAGGAAAACAATTTCCTGTTACATGGGTGGAATGGCGGGCCGCGCAGTTCCATGCGGCCGGAATTTTTTCCTTAGCGCGGCTATCCGGTAAAAGGAAAACCCTTCGCCTCCAGGGCCGGGCGATCCCACTTGCCCAAGTCGGCGGCCGCTTCATATCCAGACTGCAGGAATTCAAGCAGCATCGCGTCGGGTGATTGCGCCTGCCGCACGTCGTCATAAGGCAGCACGAACTCACGGAACGTTGGGTTGTAGGTTGCTGTGTCGGGACGCAAGCGTGCGTTACCGAATCCCGCCGGTTCGGGATACGCATAAGTATAAAAACCCGGATACGGCAGCCCCTCCCCGCCGGCCCAAAAGCCGCAACTGCTTACCTCATGCGAGTAGGCTTCGCGCGTGACCCAATCCGGAAGATTGGGTATGCCGCCCGGGTGCTGCGGCGCCGGACGCCCGGAAAAGCGCGTCACCGCAAGATCAAGGCTGCCCCAGAACAGGTGCACCGGACTGCACTTGCCGATGTAGCGCGAACGAAACTGCTTGAACACGCGGTCTGCCTGCACCAGCGCACGCCAGAATCTGTTTGCGTATTCGGCATCGTAGGACGCATGCACGTGGTCCTGCTCGAAGGGGATGGCTTCAACCACCTCGTTGGGCCTGGTATGGATCTTGATGTCGAGACCGAGCTCGCCCAATCCGGACATCAGCTCACGGTAAAAATCGGCAACCGAACGCGGCTGCAGTGCTACCGTGCGCACTTCGTCATCGCTGGTTTCGATGAGCAGCTGGTGGTCGATGAAATCAAAATCCAGCTGGAACGCGCGTGCTCCGTACCGTATAGGCGAAGTGGTGAGGCCGCGTGCGGTGACGTACAGCGTGGCGTGCCAGGAATGGTTGGTCCACGGACTCTGCACCAGCCGGATCTTGCCGACGATCTGCATCCACATGTGCAGCGTGGCGTAGGTGTCCTTCCACGCATCGTAGGGGAGGCTTGGCCACGGTTCGGCGCCCTGTGGGTGGTTCGAGGTGTCTGGGTCGATCATGATGTTCTCCCGCTAGCACTTTGTCACGTCCGAATCTTTTACTGTAACTTCCGTGCGCGGGTTGACGCAGGTTGAGATCTGCGACGCGCGTGCCAATCCCGATATTCCGGTCCTCGCGCGCCCGACGGCTTGCCTGACATTCGCAGCCCCGCACAAAAGCCGTCGGATGTGCAAAGTACGAATGTTGGGATTAGCACGCGCGTCGCAGATCCCCACCTACATTCCGCCCTGCAGGGGATAGAGCCCGCCTTTTAAACATCCTCGGGCTCCACCGTGTAATGAATAGTCATCACCAGAATACGGTCATCACGGATCAGCAAGGTGTCCGCTCCGTCGCCGATCAGTGCGCCACGACCGACCGCGGCCCATTCGAGAAAAGCAATTTCACCGTGCACCTCGCGCTGCGCATATAAATACTTGGCCTCCGGCACCTGGTCATCGAGCAACGCCGCTGCCTGTCGAACGCCCTCATGACCTTCGAATCTTCCGAACGATGTGAGCAGCACGCAGTCAGGCGCGAAGTTTGCGGCAATGTCGCCGTCCACATCGCCTCGCCCCGCCCGCGCAAGGTGATCGTCAAATATTTCGGCTGTACTTCGTGCCATGACTTTGCGCTCCTTACCGGAGGTCGACACAAGCAATGATAAGGCCGCGCATCGCCAAGACAAGCGGCCAGCGGAAATTTGTTTGGCGCAGATCAGCACTATTCCGGGGTGTGGCGGGGTGTGGCGGGATGTGGCGGGCCGGTTCCCGGCTGGCATCGCCCGGGCATTCCGGACGACCGTGCGGAACTCTGCCAAAGTGGTTCTAGTCGTATATTACAGTTGCCTGACCTTGCGTCTGCCGCGCAGGCAAGCACTCGGCCCTGCAGGCCAGGAAGACACCGTGAAAACTGCGCTTATCGATGGCACGCAACCCGCAACCTTCGATGCCACCCTGTTCATCGCGATCGACCTGATTCCGGCGCGGCCGCAGCTGGTCTGGATGGAGAGCATACTCATCGGAATCCGCAATGAATACGGCGATATTTACCGCGTCATCGGCGTCACCGGAATGAGCTCGTTTGTCGATGTGACGGCGAAACTGAGAGAGCTCGGATACCGCGACGAGACGCTCGCCGCATGTGACGCGGCGCAAGGGTTCGATGCGATAGTCAGCGCACCGAATCTTTGCTGATTAACGCCAGACATCCGGCGCATCGCGATGCGCCCTACAGCATTTTCTTTTTGCGGAGCAACGCCGGGACCTCGTGCGCAGGAACAGGCCGTGACAGCAGAAAGCCCTGGACCTCGTCGCAATCGAGCGACTGCAAGATGCTCAGCTGCTCCGCTGTCTCTACACCTTCCGCAATGACGCTCATCCCAAGCGCCCTCGCCATCGACACAATGGCCGCGAAAAATATCTTCCCGTCCTTTCCATCACCGAGCTGGCTCGTGAAAGCGCGGTCGACCTTGAGCACGTCCATGTCGAGCTTGTGCAGCAACGCAAGCGATGAATAGCCGGTGCCGAAGTCATCGACGTGGATCCTGATGCCGAGCGCATTGATCGCGTGTATCTCTTTCATGACCACGTCGGAGTCGCCCATCATCGCCGATTCGGTCAGTTCGATTTCCACCAGTTCAGCCGCGATCCGGTGCCGGGCGAGACAGCCGGCGACCAGGTCTTTGACTGCTCCTTCGTTGAACTGGCGTGCCGATACGTTGACCGATACCGGAACGACCGGCAGGCCCTGCGCTATCCACGACGCAATCTGGGCACTGGTCTTCTCCATGATCAGTTCGCCCAGCGCGAGAATCCGGCCGGTGCTCTCCGCCAACGGTATGAAATCAGCGGGGCTGATCATCCCGCGCTCCGGATGGATCCATCGAACCAAAGCTTCCATTCCGACCAGTTCGCCGGACCTGAGGTTCACACGCGGCTGGTAGTACAACACGAAATGGTCTTCATCAAGTGCGCGCGCCAGCTCCTGCTCGGTATCCAGGCGGTGCCGGATGCGTTCGAAAAGTCTTTCGTCGTAAAACCGGAAACGGCCCTTGCATTCCGCCTTAGCCGAATACATGGCAATGTCGGCATTCTTCAGCAGCGTGCCCACATCTTTCCCGTCGCGCGGAAACAGGCTGATGCCGATCGACGCGCCGATCGCATGTTTGCGATCGCCGGTCTCGATGGGCATGCGCAACGCGTCCGCAATGTGTTGCGCCGTGTGCGCCACTTCGTCCACGTTCGCAATCGATTCAAGCACCACCGCGAATTCATCTCCGCCGACCCGCATGACCCCATCGGTGGGACGCAGCACCGCTCGCAGGCGCGCCGCGACAGTTTGCAGCAACTGATCGCCGACCGAATGACCGGCAGAGTCATTGACGTTCTTGAAGTCGTCCAGGTCAAGTGAGAGAACCGCCATTTCCTTGCCTGCCCGGTGAGCGCGATTGAGCATCTTCGGAAGATTGTTCATCAGCCAGTGGCGATTGGGCAGACCGGTCAACGGGTCTTGCGTCGCCATCCGGGTCAATTCGCTTTCGTGCGTCTTCTGCGTGCTGATATCGCGCAGGGTAAGCGCAAGGAATTCGCCCGCACGGACCATTCTCCGGTGCAGCCATCCGGCATGGAGGATGCTGTCCGCCGGTACCTCGTATTCGTCTTCGTAGAATCCCAATTCCATCGCGGCGCGGAAGGTGACCATCGCCCTTTCAAAGCGCTCGCCTTGATAGATAGCGGAGAACCTGCTGTTGATCAGGCGTTCTTTTCCGGTTTCCACCAGGACCGCCGCGCGTTCATTGCAATCGACGATCTCGAAATCGACCACCTCCCCATTTGTTCCGCGGATTGCCCGCCCCATCAGGTAAGCTTCGTTGCCGCCCTCGGTCGCCACGCGGTAAGTATTGCGAACCGCGTCTGTCATATGCTTTCTCCAGGCCAGGCGCACCGACAGAAAGGTCGCAACTGTCGCGAATAAAAGCAGCACCAGGGTAGCGCTGATGGCGCCGCGTCGCGAAGCCGCGCGGCTCTGTTCATAGGGCCGCAAAATATCTTCCCGGCTCAGGCCGACCACCGCGAAAAGCGGATAAGGATCGAGCGGCTGCGATGCAACGAGGCGCGCTTTTCCATCGGCAAACCAGCCCGTTCCACTCAGCATGACGGGCTCCTGGTATTCCCTTATCCCGGCAGCCTGCCGCAACAACGCATCGTTGCGCGCTCCGATCTTGTCGCCCACCCTTGCCATGCGTACCGCACCGTCTTCCCCCGCCAGGGCCAGCAAACCGGTCTCACCGAGCACGGGAACGTCCGAATAGAGGGAGAAAAATTCCGGCTCTGCCGTGACCACCGCCACGCCGCCGAAGGCCCCCCCCTCGCCGTTCAGCCGCCTTGCAATCGGAATGACTTCATTGCCGGATATTTTTCCCTTCACCGGGACGCCAATATAAACCGCCCCGGCGTCGGCATTCTTGTGAAATAAAAAGTAGTCGCGACCAGCAATCGACGTCTTGGGGTCGAAGCGATCAGTACTGGTAACCGGCAGCCCGTTACTGTCGAAGATGGCAACGGCAGAAGCATGCTCCATGTTGAAAAGTCCCCTGCGCTTCATGGCCTCGAGCCGGAACTCGCCGTGCGAGTCTTCCCAGTTGTATTTGGTCTGCAACGTCAGGTGGTCCAGTTGCTCGATGGTGCGGGTCAGGTGCTGCGCATAACCCTTGCAGAGCGACGTCGTCACCTTCACCGCATGTTGTTCCAGCGTGCGCTTTTCGGCATGCAGCTCGGAAGCCATGTATCCCCAAAGGAGGATGCCCAACGCCAGGCAGACGCCGGGCCACACAAGGATAGAGCCGAGGTTGTCACGCACGAAGCGGAATTTCTCTGATTGACGAAAGCCACCGTTGCCAGGAACAGGGAGAGGCATAGTGTTTAGGACCGCATACTCGGAGGGCGCCATACGCCCGAAATGGTTTAGTCGAAAGTTTGTCCGTTACAGGGTAACCCTTTTAATTGTCCCGAAGAAATGCAGTGAGGCCACCGTTTGATATAAATCAATGATTGACCGCGTGGCTATGACGGGTCAGGCGACAACCCGAACAGATCCCTGATTGCCTGCAGATATTCCGATTTTCCTATACGCAGGCTGTTGTTGTGACTGCCGCCCTGCACCAGAAGAAAACGTTTCTTTTCAGGCGCAGCATCGAACAGCTTCTGGCTGAAATGCGAAGGCACGTAGCGATCTTCGGTACCGTGCACGATCAGCACCGGCATATTCACCTGCGCGATCTTTTCGACCGATGCGAACTTCTGCGACATCAGCAGCTGCAAGGGCAGCCACGGATAGGTGAGCGACCTGGCGATATCAGCCAGCGTAGTAAATGACGATTCGACGATCAGGCCGCGTGCATGGGACTGCGAGGTACCGCCGAGGCTGGCGGCAAGATCGATCGCGATCGCGCCGCCCAGCGAGTGTCCGTAGATGTATCGTTTTTTAGGATCCGGCTGCAATTGCTCCAGGTGCTTCCAGGCCGCGCGCGCATCTTCATAGGCGGTTTCTTCCGATGGCAAATCGCCATCGCTCTTGCCGAAGCCGCGGTAATCGATGGCGAGCACCGAAAATCCGAATGCATGCAATTGCTCGATGCGGAACATTTGCCCGGTCAGGTTCCAGCGCGCTCCATGGAGATAGAGTATGGCGGGTGCATCGGCTTTTTCAGCGGGCCACCACCAGGTATGGATGTTTTCTGTTTTGTCCTTGCTCACCACCGGGATATTCGATTCCACCACCTCGGCAGGCAAGCCGCTATACCAGCTGGCGTTACCGGGCATGACGCGGAACACGAGTTCCCGTTCCTTGTGCGCGAGCTGGCTACAGCCGGCGACCGCAAGGGCGGAGCCCAGCCCGAGGAGCGCTATCATGCGCAATGCACGGCGTCGCAACCATGTTGTCGCTATTGAAACAAATGTGGGGTACGGCATTCGCGAATCGAGGAGCAATGACGGTGGACAAGACGGTCATTGTACGGTGATTGCGCCGGGGCATAGTAGGGTGCGCAAGGCGCACCCTACGTCCACCATCTTTAAATCAACGCCTCGATCAGGAATGGTCCTTTGCGCGTTAATGCGTTGCGCAGCAGGTCCGAGAAGGTCTTTGCGTCGCTTGCACGAGCTGCTTCAACGCCGGCGCCGTTGGCCAGTTTGACCCAATCGATTGCCGGATCGTCGAGATCGAGCATGCGGCGCGCGTTGTGACCTGGCTCGCCGGCCCCGACCATCTTCAACTCGTTATGCAGAATGGCATAGCTGCGGTTGGCGAAAATCACGGTGACGATATCGAGCCGTTCCCTTGCATGGGTCCAGAGCGCCTGCAGCGTGTACATGCCGCTGCCGTCTGCTTGCAGCGCGATCACCTTGCGCTCCGGGCACGCGATCGCAGCGCCCGCTGCGAGAGGCAAGCCCAGACCGATCGCGCCTCCGGTTATTTGCAGAAAGTCGTGCGGCGCGGCGCCGTAGGTGGGGCGGAAGAAGTCGCGTCCTGAACTCACCGTCTCGTCGCAGATGATGGCGCCCTCGGGACTGAGGACTGCGACCGTCTGGGCGATCGCATCCGGCGTCAGGGTTCCCGACGGCAGCTCGATGGTGCTGCGCTCTCCGATGTCAGGCAGGATGTCCCGTCCGATGGATAGTGTGTCGGCAAGCATTTCAAGCGCCAACGCAATATCGTCGCCAGGCTCCGCCATTTCCATGACCTTGCAGTCCGGCGGTAAAACGCTGCTCGGCTTGCCGGGGTAGGCGAAGAAGGCGACAGGCGATTTTGCGCCCACCAGGATCATGTGCTGCGTTTCGGCAAAGGCCGCCACAGCGCGATCGACGCTATAAGGAACACGGTCAATCATCACTCGTCCGGCCCCGCGTTCCATGCGTGCGTTCGACTGTTGCGCCATGATGCGCGCGCCGGTCGCACGTGCGATTCGGCTAACGGTTTCCAGTGCTTTGCCGCGCAACGCGACACCCGAAAGCAGGATGACTGTATTCCGGCCTGCCTTTCGCAGTACGACCGCGGCAGCCTGCACCATCGCCGAGTCGGCTTTTGCTCTTTGCGGAATATGGGCACGAGCAATCTCGGTTGGCGCCGGATCCCAGGCTGCGTCAGCGGGCAGAATCAGCGTTGCAATTTTTCCCGGCGGTGTGGATGCCGTCGAAATGGCTTCCGCTGCCGCGCTGCTTACGTCAGCGGCGGAAGTGATGCGGTGCACCCAATGCGACATCGGCCGGGCGAGGCTTTCAATGTCTGAAGTCAGCGGCGCATCGTAAGGTATGTGATGGGTCGCGTGCTCGCCGACGATATTGACCATCGGCGTATTCGCGCGCTTTGCATTGTGGATATTGGCGAGCCCGTTGGCCAGCCCAGGTCCGAGGTGCAGCAGGGTCGCGGCCGGCTTGTCAGCCATCCGCGCATAGCCGTCGGCAGCGCCAGTCACTACGCCCTCGAACAGGCCCAACACACAGCGCATCTGTGGCTTGCGGTCGAGCGCCGCGACGAAATGCATTTCAGACGTGCCCGGATTGGCAAAGCATACGTCGACGTTATTTGCGAGCAGGGTGTCGCAGAGGCTGTCCGCTCCATTCATCTTTTTTACTCCATCTCAGGTATCAGGGATAGGGGTCAGGGATCGGCCTGCCCCTGAATTGCTCAGCCTAGCGCTGTGGCAATGAAGGACAGTGAGCGGCCGTGTGCGAGCGCGGCGGCTTTTTGATTGTAAGCACCACGCGCCCAGCAGTTAAAGCCGTGATCGACACCCGGATACACTTCCACCACCACATCCTTTTTGCCCTCGAATGTACTCTTCACCGCGGCGACCGCTTCCGGCGAAATGTGCCCGTCGTTTCCCGCGAAGTGGAACATGACAGGGCATTTGACCTTCCCGGCTTGCGACAGCTGTCCTTCGATACCGCCGGGGTAATAGCAGACCGCGGCATCCACGCCTGCATTCGCTGCAGAGAGGAACGACAGGCGGCCGCCCATGCAGTAACCAATGGAAGCCACTTTGCCGGTGCATTCAGGAAGTGCGCGCAAGGTGTTTACTGTGCTCGTGAGATCCTTTACTGCTTGCGCGGCATCCAGCTTTTGCATCAGCGATATGCCTTTCTGCATGTCCGCCGGGGTATATCCGATATCCAGCCCGGGCTCCTGCCGCCAGAACATGTCGGGCGCGAGCACCACATAGCCATCGAGCGCATATTGGTCGGCGACCGCGCGGATATGGCTATTGACGCCAAAGATTTCCTGGATCAGGACGATCCCGGGGCCGGTGCCCGTGGGTGGCAGCGCGAGATAGCCTTTGAACGACTGGCCATCGCCGGACTGTATATCGATAGTGCGTGAAGTCACGGTTAGTCTCCTTTACGTTTATTTGAAACAGGACATGTAATAGC
>JBBWZW010000356.1:0-2509 GCA_039649305.1 Burkholderiales bacterium | reverse complement strand
GCTGTCCGAGGTAGATCTGTCCCTCGCCCATCGCGAGCCCGCGGTTGGCCCAGCCGCAGCACACGGTGGAGATTTTCTGATCGATGCCGGACCAGTATTCCCAGACGATCTCGCCGGTCTTGGCATTGAGGGCAAAGACGTCGTCATTGCCGGTGACGACATACATGACGCCATCCTTGACCAGCGGGGACGCCTCGAACGAATACTTGCCGCCGACACCTGAGCCCTTCAGGCGCGTCATCCAGGCGCCCTTCATCTGCCCGACATTGGTCGTGTTGATCTGCTTGAGCGTGGAATAGCGGTTGTTGGTGAGATTGCCGCCGTTGGTGACCCAGTCCTTGCCGACCGGACTGCGCAGCAGGAGGTCGATCTCCGGATCGGCCGCCAAGGCTTGCGTTTGTGCGATGATGGGAAGAATGAATACGATCGCTACCAAAAACGCATAGGAAACCGTGCGCCAAGCGCGCCCACACATCGCCGCCTCCCTGTTTTTATGCTGGCGTTTTCACCAGTCATGTCTCGATCAGAGCAATCAAGGCTACGCTCCCGCCTTGCGACTTCCGCAGTGTCAATCTCGCAGGGCAGTCAAGATGACGACGCATGATCAAGACGCATGCGGAATTTGTCTGACACGCGAGGTATGCCAGCCAACGTCCGCAAACTTTAGGTGAAAGTACCGTTGGACGCCGCCAACGCGGTGATCCGATCAAGCGTCCGCCGCAACAGGCAACGCCTCGATCGACCTCAATCCAAGTCGCTTGCGCCAACGGATTTGCGCGGGCTCGGCCGCTAGGCGGAGTTTTGGCCAGCGCGTGAACAGCGCTTGCAGCGCCGATATGCCTTCGATGCGCGCAAGCTGATGGCCAAGACAGAAATGGATTCCAGTTCCAAAGGAGATGTGCCGGTTCGGCCGCCGCTCGAGATCAAGCTGGCGAGGACACGCGTTTGCTTCCGGGTCCATGTTGGCCGCCGCCAGCATGACCATGATCCTGTCGTCCTTCTTCAGGCGAACCCCATCGATCTCCACATCCCGTCGCACGATGCGAGGCTTTGAGAACTGCACCGGCGACACGAAGCGCAGGAACTCCTCGACCGCGAGGCCCGCCCGGCTCCAGTCCTCCATCAGCCAGTCCCGCAGGCGGGGATCTTTCAGAAGCTCATAGACCGATCCGCTGATCAGGTGCGTTGTGGTTTCCGATCCCGCTCCAAGAAGCAGGAAAACCATCGAAACCATCTCGTTGCCACTGATGCGTCCACCTTCCTTCTCGACCTGGACAAGCTCGGCGATCAGCCCCTCGCCGCCATGCTGGCGAACCAGCGCCAGGCGCTCTTCCAGGTAGCGCTTCATCCGCCAAAGACCCAGGATCATGCGCAGGACGCCGAGCGCATTGGTGAGCCGCCCGGCTGTATTCGCCCAGGCGATGAATTTCGGCCGGTCGGCCGCCGGCAGGCCCAGCAGCTCGCAGATGACCGACAGCGGCAGCGTCCGCGCATAGCGCTCGACAAGATCGGCCGGACTGCCATCCACAAACAGCGCGCCTGCGAGATCGTCGGCGATCGCCCGAATACGCGGCTCCATGTCAAGCACCGCGCGGCGGCGGAAGGCCTCGTCGACGATTCCCCGCAGACGCGTGTGGTCCGGCTCATCCATGGTCAGCATGTTGTTGGCGAGCGCGCCGACGAATCCCGGCATCCACCAGCGAAGGCTGGCAAGCGCCCCGCCCTCCTTTCGCAGCGTAAAGGTCTCGCTGTCCTTCAGCACGCGGGCCGTCGACTCGTACGTCGTGGTGATCCAAACCTTGCCGACAATCGGCAATCTGGTCGCGACGACCGAGCCCGATGCCCTGAGCGCCGCGATGCTGGCGGCCGGATCTCGAAAGAACTCCTGGCTGGTGAAATCAACGTGCGGCGTCATGCTTGTCCCCGCGCTGCTTGATCCTTCAAGGCAAGATGGGGCCCTGCGCCGTGAAAGCAACATTGGCCAGCGGGTCTTGCGCTCCAAACGTCAAGTACGCGTGGGACTGTGACCAAGCCCGCACACACGGCAATTCTTTCGAATCGCGTTGATGAAAACCCCTTGGAATCCCTATGGGGCGCCTATAACAAGGCTGCTGCGTCCGACTCGATTCTCTATGACATCGCGGGCACACTTGTCGCATGACCAACGCCACAATCATCATCGCGGGCGTCGCCAAGGCACTGGCGGGAATTAAAGCCCTGTTCGCGCGGCTCGTGCGCGGAAATGCTTTGAAGCGGTATCGACCCGAACGTCATTACATGCGCGGACCTGGCCCCCAGTGGCACGCAAAGCACGATTCTCTGCCGTTCGCGCGCTGAGAGGCGGCTTTCGGTCAGTTAGCGGACATGCGCTTTACGAGGCCGGCGTCGCGCGCCGCCGCGATGGTCTGCATGCGCAATCGCACGGCAGGCGATAGCTCGCCCGACACGCTGATCGACCAGGTCGGGATTTCCGCAACCCGATGACACGCGACCTCGCGGCCATCCGGCA
>JBBWZW010000049.1:0-30806 GCA_039649305.1 Burkholderiales bacterium | reverse complement strand
TGCAGGAACTGATTGCGTTGGGCAAGAAGGAAGGGAAGCTTACTTTCGCCTCCGCAGGTTCAGGCACTTCGATCCACATCTCGGGAGAGCTGTTCAAGACCATGACCGGCATCGACATGAGTCATGTTCCTTACAAGGGTCGTGCCAGCGCTATCCCCGACGTGCTGGGCGGGCGCGTGACCATGATGTTCGATAACATGCCGTCCAGTTTGCCGCTGGTACGGGAAGGGAAATTGCGCGGGCTTGCTGTTACGAGTTTGCAGCGATCGCCTTCGGCGCCGGATATTCCGACGATCGCTGAATCGGGATTGCCGGGATTTGATGCGGTGTCGTGGTTTGCTGTGTTTGCATCGCCTGGTACGCCCAAGCCTATTGTCGATAAGCTGAATGCGGAGATCGTCAAGATCATCAAGTCGCCGGACGCGGCGAAGCGGCTGTTCGAACTGGGGTTGGATCCGGTCGGGTCTACGCCGGAGGAGCTGGTTGCTTATCAGCGTGGTGAGATTGCGAAGTGGACGAAGGTGGTAAAGGATTCAGGGGCGAAGGCGGATTGATGGCTGCTCCCCTCTCCCGTTCGCGGGCTGAGGGGAGGAAGCAGTGATGCGCGCGCTGACAATTCCCGCCTACGCCTTCACCCCATCCCATGCCGCGCGCACCTGCTCCGCATACGGAATCGGCTCAATAGCCCCCCACCCTTGCGTAGACAACGCAGCAGCCACATTCGCATACTTCACCGCATCAATCAGACTATCCCCGGCCGCCAGCCGTGCCACCAGGCTGCCATCAAAGCAATCCCCCGCACCAGTCGCATCTACCGGCGCGACGCGCATCGCTGCAACATGCTGTGGTGCGGCCCCACGTTCCGCCACCCACGCACCATCGGCGCCGCATTTCAGAACCACAGTCCGCGCCCCGTGAGCAAAGCACCATTCAAAAATACGCCCGATCCCCAGCACCCCCGATAAGGTCTGCGCTTCTTCCAAGCTTGGCAGGAACAAATCGGTCTGGCCGATCGTGTGCTCGATAACCGCTTTGGCGCGCTCCAGCGGCCACAGTCGCAAACGCAGATTGGCGTCATAGCTGATGCGCACATCTTTCGAGCGAGCCAGTTCGATGGCGGCGGCAACGGTATCGCAGGCATTCGCACTGATCGCCTGGGAGATCGCGGAGATGTGCAGCCAGCGCGTCTGTGCAATCGAAGCCAGCGGCAAATTTTCCGGCGTCATGTGGCTCGCGGCCGAACCGGCGCGCAGGTAGCTGAAGCGATGGCCGTTCGCGTCGTGCGTGACGAAGTAGATGCCCGTATGAGCATCTGGATCACGTACCACTTGTTCGGTTGCGACTTTCTCGCGCGACCACAAATCGAGTAGCATGCGACCGAAGTCGTCATCGCCTACGCGCGTCAGGTACGCGACGCGCGCGCCCTGACGTGCAGCGGCGATCGCGACATTGGATGTATCTCCGCCAAAGCCCTGATGATATTCGGGAACGCCGGGCGTGGTCTGGTTGAATTCAATCATCGGCTCGCCGAGGGCGATCAGGTCATAAGTCATGCGGCAACTCCTGCTGGTCCGGATAGTAAATATATGCGCGCTCGGCCAGATAGGCTAGACACGTGAGCAATAAATCGCTGTGGGTTTCGCACCCGCAACCCTGTTCAAGGATAAATGAATTGATAAAGTGGCCTTACCAATTTATTATACCGGGAAACCCGGCCCATCTTGCCGGGGTGAATTTTTGAAAGAGAGCAGATGACACAACGCTTGGCAAACAAGACTGCGCTGATCACCGCCGCCGGACAAGGCATCGGTCGCGCCACCGCGGAAGCATTCATACGCGAAGGTGCGCGAGTGATTGCGACGGATATCAACCAGGATCAACTGGCAACACTGACCGGCTGCACCACGCGCCGGCTGGATGTGACCGATGCCGCGGCCATTGCGGCGTTGGCTAAGGAAACAGGCGGCATTGACGTGCTGTTCAATTGCGCCGGCTTCGTCCATAACGGCACGATACTCGATTGTGACGAAGAGGCATGGGACTTTTCGTTCGATCTGAACGTGCGCTCAATGTATCGGTTGATCCGTGCGTTTCTGCCGGGCATGCTGGAGCGGGGCGGCGGTTCGATCGTGAATATGGCCTCGGTGGCATCCAGTGTCAAAGGCGCACCGAATCGATTCGTGTACGGCGCGAGCAAGGCCGCGGTGATAGGCTTGACGAAATCGGTCGCTGCCGATTTCGTCGGGAAAGGTATCCGCTGCAATGCGATCTGCCCCGGAACCATCGAATCGCCATCGTTGCGTGAGCGTATTGCGGCACAGGCGCAAAGCACCGGTCAGAGTATTGCACAAGTTGAAGCCGCTTTCGTTTCGCGCCAGCCTGTGGGTCGCGTCGGCAAAACCGATGAAATCGCAGCGCTTGCGGTGTATCTTGCTTCGAATGAATCCGCATTTACCACCGGGACCACGCAGGTCATTGATGGCGGCTGGTCCAACTAAATTTAAAAAGGAAAAGAAATGAAACTGATGCGTTACGGTCCGAAGGGCAAAGAGAATCCAGCAGTCGTCGATGCAAATGGAAAAGTGCGCGACCTGTCGGGCGTGATACCGGACATCACCGCTGCCACACTTTCGAAATCCGCACTGGACAAGCTGGCTTCCGTAAAGATTGACAGCCTGCCGGTGGTCGATAACCCGGGGCGGATCGCGACTCCTTATTCCGGTCTCGGAAAATTCATTTGCGTCGGCCTGAACTACGCCGATCACGCTGCCGAATCCGGACTTGCGGTGCCGGCCGAGCCGGTGCTGTTCCTGAAAGCGAACAGCGCGGTGATGGGCTGTAACGACCCGGTCGTATTGCCGAAAGATTCGGTGAAGGGCGACTGGGAAGTGGAACTCGGCGTCGTCATCGGCACTACGGCTCGTTACGTTGCGGAAGAGGAAGCGCTGCAGTACGTTGCCGGCTATTGCGTGTGCAATGACCTGTCTGAGCGCGAGTACCAGATCGAGCGCGGCGGCCAGTGGGACAAGGGCAAGGGTTGCGATACCTTCGGCCCGATTGGCCCATGGCTCGTCACGGCGGATGAAGTGCGTGATCCGCAAAATCTCGACATGTGGCTCGAGGTGAACGGCCGCCGCTTCCAGAATGGCAGCACCAAAACCATGGTGTTTGGCGTCGCGCATCTGGTGAGCTACATTAGTCGCTTCATGACACTGTACCCCGGAGATATCATCAGCACCGGCACGCCGCCCGGCGTCGGAATGGGACAGAAGCCATCGCCGATATACCTGAAAGCCGGCGACACCATGCGCCTCGGCATCGCCGGCCTCGGCGAGCAGCAGCAGACGGTCCATGCCTGGAATCCGGAGCTGATTGACAGGTAAGCTACCGCCGGGGCGGATGATTTCCCGCCCCGCCAATTCCCTTCAGCGCTCCCCATCGCGGTGCGCACCGATTTGTCGCAGTGCCCCATGCTGCGGCGTCCCCCGTTCGCGTAGTAAAAATTAGTTGCGAGCCATTTTCTTTTCTGCTACGGTATCCCACAAATGTAGTGGGCACCGAATAATTCAGTGGGCGCTAAATAATTACATAACAGGTTTTGAGACCGTGAGGAGCACAGAAGCATGAAAGTCGTATACGAAATAGTAATGCCGCCAAAGAGCGGCCTGGCCGTGGAAATCAAGACGGGCCAGCATTTGCGCGTTACCGATCTGGAAGGCAGGCAGGTGGTCGACCTGGCCCTTTTCAATCTGCATAACCTGCGCGAAAAGCTTTCCACCTCCTATTCCCGCACCCGCTATATTCCGGCGCCCGGCGCCAAGTACATCCCGCGCGACAAGCTGCTGGCCGGCGACACACTGATGTCGACCATATGCAACCCGATGATGAAGATCGTCGAGGAGACGCCTGAGATAAAGGGAGTGCACGACACGCATAACCGGATGTGCAATCGCTTCCTGTATGAGTCCTTCGGCATCGGCCCAGTCGATGGGTGCCACGAAATCATCGCCAAGGCTGTCGCGCCATACGGCCTGCTGCCGGAAGACATTCCGGACACGATGGACCTGTTCATGAACTATCACCACGACTGTTCAAAGGGTCATTGGATCATCGACACGCCGGTGTCGAAACCAGGCGATTACATTCAGTTTGAAGCGCTGATGGACTGCCTCGTTGGTTTGTCCAATTGCCCGATGGATGTGCTCTCGCCTTGTAATGACTATAACTGCACGCCTATGAAGATCAGCATTTACGAGTAACCGGGGACAGAGGTCAGGGAACATACTCCCCTGTCCGCTCCTGCTTCCATGCAGTCCCTACATCGCGCGCACGGACATGTTCCCTCTCCCGCAAGGGGGAGGGAACATACCCGCCACTGCGAGCAGTCGCCGCCAAGGAGTCAAAATGCCCACGTCATTTTCGTCACATCACGCGCATGAAGACCATGTACTGCTCGACCCGGCACACACCGCGGTCCTCATCGTCGATATGCTCAACGATTTCTGCACCGAAGGTGGCGCCATGGTGCTACCGGGTGCGGAGAAGCTTTACGGCCCGCAAAACCGCATAATAGAAGCGGCGCGCCGTCATGGTGCACCCATCGTCCACATCGTTGACAGGCACCGCACCCACGTACGCTGCGACCGCGAGTTCATGAAGCGCACGCCGCACTGCATGGAAGGAACATGGGGTGCCGAAATCGTTTCGCAGCTGAGCCAGAGGCCAGAGGATTCAACAGTAATCAAGCGACGTTATTCCGGTTTCTTCAACACCGACCTCGACCTCACACTGAAGGACCACGAGGTCGACACCGTGATTGTCACGGGCGTGGTGACGAATATCTGCGTCCGCTCCACAGTCCACGATGCCTTCTTCCTCGGATATCGCGTTCTGGTGCCTGAAGACTGCGTCGCCGCCACCGGACCACGTGAACAGGAATCGTCGCTGTTCGATATCGCAACCCACTTCGGTACGGTGTGCGACTCAGCCTCGGTTGCGTATGGCTTTACCGAAGGCATCCCGATTGCAGCAATCCAGTACGAATAACTGATCACTGAGACGGAGACGGAAATGGAAAATAAAAAACCAAATGACCACCTCGCGAGCCGCCGCCGGTTCGTGCTCGCCACTGCCGGACTGGCCACCGGCATCATCGGTGTGCCCTCCATCGTCCGTGCCGCGGAACCGATTAAGGTCGGCGTACTTCAACCGCTGTCGGGCGGGCTCGAGGCTCTTGGTGAACAGGGCCTGCAAGGCGCCCGGCTGGCGCTGGAGGAAGCCAACGACGCGGGTGGCGTACTCGGCGGCCGCAAGTTCGAGATCATCCGTGCCGACACCAAGACCGATCCGAAAACCGCGGTGGAGAGAGTCAACGAATTGATACGCCGCGACAAGGTCAACGTGATCATCGGACCTTGCACCAGCGCCGAGCGCGATGCCATCCGACCCACCATCGATCGTTACAAAACACCGCTGCTGTACGCCACCGACTACGAAGGCGGCACCTGTAGCAAATACATCACCTGCTACAGCGCGCTGCCTGACCAATGGGTCAAGCCTTTCGTCCCCTACGTGATTCAGAACGCAGGAAAAAGCCTGTACCTGATCGGCAGCGACTATGTCTGGCCGCAAAAAATGAACGCAACGATCCGCACTGTCGCATCCGCGAACGGTGGAAAAGTAGTGGGTGAGGAATACTCACCTTGGGGCGTGAAGGACTACACCAGCACCCTCCGCAAAATCAGCAATTCAGGCGCTAATGTGGTTCTGGTATCGATTGTGGGCGCCGATGCAATTACCTTCGTCAAACAGTTCACCGCGGCCGGATTGAAGGACAAGATCAAAATCGCCTTCTTCGGTTTCAGTGAAAACTACATGGCGGGCCTGACCCAGGCAGAGTCGAACGGCATCATGACCGTCTGCAATTTCACCGAGTCGCTGAACAAACCCGAAGCGCAAGCACTGATAAAGAAGATGCGCGCAAAATTCGGTGAGAAGGCCATCGTGAGCAACACCGTCGACGCGCATTACACGCTCACCCGTTTCTATATTGAAGCGATCAGGAAGGCAAAGAGCGATGAGCGTGAAGCCATCAGCAAGGCAATCGTCGGCCAGAGCATGATGTCCGGGAATGGCGAAGTCACGCTACGCGCAAGTGACCGTCACGCCGACCTGAATGTGCTGATTGCAGAGGCAAAAGACGGACGTCTCGCGATAAAGAAAGACGTCGGGCGGGTGAGTGCGCCTAATCAGTGCAAGGCATAAAGCCCGGCGTCCATGCTTGAAATTGAGGACATCACCAAGCGTTTCGGCGGGCTCACGGTGCTCGACGGTTTGTCGCTGTCCCTGCGGCGCGGCAGCGTGACTTGCATCATCGGCCCCAATGGCTGTGGCAAGACCACGCTGTTCAATATCGTCACGGGAAAGTTGCGCGCCGAAGGCGGGAGGGTTGTCCTGAACGGCCAAGACGTCATGGGCCTGCCGCCTTACCGGATTGCGGGCCTTGGCGTCTCCCGGAAATTCCAGATTCCCGGCGTCTATCCGGAGCTGTCGGTGGTCGAAAACCTGATGGTGCCTCTGGCCGCGTCGCGGCAAAAAGCGGGCGTGCTCGCTACCTTGTTCTCCAAGCATACCGGGCGGCTTGGCGATTTGCTCGCCCTGTGCGGACTTTCGACCAAGGCAACCGAAAAAGTGGAGACGCTCTCGCACGGCGAAAAGCAGTGGCTGGAAATCGCGATGCTGCTCGCTTTCGATGCGGAACTCATCCTGCTGGATGAACCGACCGCCGGCATGTCCGTTCCTGAGACGCAGAAAACAGCGACGCTGGTCAGGCGGCTACAGTCTGAATTCAAAAAAACCGTGCTCGTCATTGAACACGATATGAGTTTCGTCAGGGCGCTGGATTGCCGCGTGGTGGTGATGCTGCGCGGGCGCGTCGTCCGCGAAGGAAGCATTGAGCAGATCCAGAAGGATCCGGAGGTGATTGCCGCTTATCTTGGTGAGGTGGCGGCATGCTGAGCGCACAAAGAATCGTTGCGGGCTACCAGGCCGGCAGCCGTGTGCTCGACGGATTTTCGGTCGCGCTTGGAAGCGGGGAAGTGGTTGCGCTGCTCGGCAGGAACGGTATGGGGAAAACCACCTTCCTCAAGGCGCTCATGGGCCATGTCCGCATCGCCGAAGGGTCGGTCGACTTCATGGGCCAAAAAATCTCCGGGCTGCAGCCTTTCGAAATTGCCAGGAAGGGTGTCGGCTATGTTCCGCAGGGCAGGGAGATATTCCCGGATTTCACCGTCGAGGAAAACCTGATGATGGGCCTGATCGGACGGCCGGATCTGCCCAACGAGATTCCCGAATGGGCGTTCGACGTCTTCCCGATATTGCGCGAGCGGCGCAAGCAGCGCGGCGGCAGCATGTCGGGCGGCCAGCAACAGCAGCTTGCGATCGTGCGCGCGCTGGTCGGGCGGCCGAAGTTGTTGCTGCTGGATGAACCGTCCGAAGGCATTCAGCCGAATATCGTGCAGGACATCGGGCGGGTATTGAAACGGTTTGCGAAGGAGCAGGGACTGACTATCCTGTTGGTGGAACAAAACATGGAGTTGGTGCTGGGGATGGCGCAACGCTGCCTGTTCATGGAGAACGGGAGTGTGGCGTACGAGACGGATCAGGTTGCGCAGTTGAGGCAGGACCCGACGCCGATTCATCGGTATCTCTCGGTATAGGTAGTACGTCCCTTCCTCCTGCAAGGGGGGAAGGAGCTTTACCCGGCACTGAATAAACGTATTGGGCGGCATATGAACATCATCATTGAATTGAGCCTCGACACGCTCAGCTTCTCGCTGAGCCTGCTACTGGTCACCCTCGGGCTGGTCATCATCTTCGGCCTGATGAACGTCATCAACATGGCGCATGGAGAATTCTTTCTCCTCGGCGCTTATTGCGTGGTCGCGGTTCAGCAATCCGGCATGCCATACTGGCTCGCACTGTTAATCGCACCGCTCGTGCTGGCGGCAATCGGCGTCCTATTGGAGCAGTTCGTAATCCGGCATGTCTACAGCCGCTTCATCGACACCATCCTGGCTACCTGGGGCATCTCGATCGCACTGAAACAGTTGATCGTTGTCGTATTCGGCCCCACTTCGCAAAGCATTGTCAATCCGCTACCGGATCCGGTACAGATCTTCGGCGTGGTGTACCCGTCGTTCCGCCTGTTCATCATGGGAGTATCGCTGGTCCTCACCATCGCGACCTTCCTGGTCTTCTACAAAACCAAGCTCGGCCTCGCAATCCGCGGTGTGATCGCCAACCGCCCGATGGCGGCATCGCTCGGATTGAATACGCGCGCTCTCGACCGCTGGACCTTCGCGTTCGGCGCCGCGCTGGCCGGTTTTGCCGGCGCAGTGATGGCGCCCATCATGAGTGTCGACCCGCAGATGGGCGTCGGCTTCCTGATTCCGGCGTTCCTCTCGGTAATGGTCGGCGGTGTTGTCGGCTTGCTGGGTGCGGTACTCGGCGTGGGCATCATCGGCGGCACCAGCACCGTGATGTCCACTTTCAGCACGCAGGTCGGCGCGCAGATCGCGGTATTCGTATTGGCGATCGTCGTGATTCGCTTGTTCCCTGAAGGCCTGCTCGGCAGAAAGCGTTGAAATGAACGGAAAATTTTCCGCAGCCGGTGGACTGACTGTCGCCATCTGGGTACTGCTGGCGCTGGCGCCATTGGTTGCCGATGAATGGAGCATCGGGCAACTGGCGCAATACATGACCTACGGCATCCTGGCGATGAGCCTGTCCTTCATATGGGGACAGGCGGGCATCCTGTGCTTCGGCCAGGCGATTTTTTTCGGGATGGGAGCGTACCTGATGGCGCTCACCACGCTGGAGAAATTTACCTGGTTTGGCGGGTCGCAGACCATAGGCTTTTTGCTCGCCGTAGTCGGACCGGCGCTCGCTGCAAATTTGCTTGGCCGGTTCTTCTTCGCCGGTCGTGGACTGTCGGGCGCATTCTTTGCGATCGTTACGCTGTGCGCCGCGGTCATTGTCGAGATCGGCGCCCAACGCTCGAAATTCATCGGCGGGTTCGATGGCTTGCTCGGCGTGCCGCCGTTGATGGCGGGGGACGACGTGCTGTCGACCAACGCGTCGTTCTACGTCGTGTTCGTGTCCGCGCTGGTGGTTTACCTGATCGCGCTGTTTATCCAGCGGTCTCCTTTTGGCGTGGTGCTGGCGGCAATCCGCAACAATGAAGAAAGAACAGGCTTCTTCGGCTACCGCACCACGGAATACAAGATCGTGGCATTTACCATCTCTGGTGCGATGGCGGGCTATGCGGGAGCGCTGTTCACTACCCAGTTCGGTTTCGTGTCCCCCGCGATCGCCGGAAATGCGCTCTCCACCGAAATCCTGATATGGGTCGCTGTCGGTGGCCGCGGTGTGCTGTTGGCCGCATTCCTCGGCGTGATCCTGGTGCGATTCGTTGAAAGCTTCCTGTCGCAGTCGCTGGGTAACTATTGGCTGCTCAGCCTCGGTGTCCTGTTTGTGCTGACTGTCGTCGTTATGCCTGAAGGGATCTTCGGCAGGATACTCAGACTGCCGCTGCCGAAGGCCTGGCGGCTGGCCGGCGCGATGCGCACCAAACCGATACAGGCGCCGCAATGACAAGTATTTTCTCAACACCCCGCATCGCGTGCAGCCAACACGCTGACTCCGGAATGCTCGCCTGGTCGCAAGTGCCCCTGGCGTCCTATCCTGAAAGGATAGGCGAGTACCTGGTGTATTGGGCAGAGAAAGATCCGCAGCGACCATTCCTTGTCCAGCGCGATGAAAAGGGCGAGTGGGCCGGCATCTCATACGGAGAAATGTTCGAGCGCAGCAGGCGAGTCGGCCAGTTCCTGCTCGACGCCGGCTGCAGCGTTGAACGGCCGGTTGCCGTCCTGTCCGAAAACTCGATCGCGCATGCCACCATCGCCCTCGGCGCGATGTATGCCGGCATTCCGGTAGTACCGGTTTCGTCAGCGTATTCAAGCATACCGGAGGCGTTCGACCGGCTGGTGTACTGTCTCGGCCTGGTCACTCCCGGTGCCTTGTTCGTCGAAGATGGCGCACGCTACGAGAAGGTGCTCTCGCGATTACCGCAACAGTACGGGATATGCATTGCGGCGCGCAACGCCATCGGGGCAATGCGCACACTCGACGAAGCGGCAGCCACGCAGCCGGGCACCGTCAACGCGGCGTACCGTGCATCGGGACCCGACACCATCGTCAAGATTCTGTTCACCTCCGGCTCGACCGGCTCGCCCAAAGGCGTGATCAACACCAACCGCATGGTCTGCGCCAACCAGCAACAACTGGTGCAGATATATCCATGCCTGGAGGCCAGGCCGCCGCGCACCCTCGACTGGCTGCCCTGGAGTCATACCTTCGGCGGCAATGAAACGTTTTTCATGACCCTGCGTCACGGGGGTACCCTCTACATCGACGCGGGCAAGCCGACACCTGCGCTGTTCGCGCAGACGTTGCGCAATTTGCGCGACGTCCAACCCACCATTTATTTCAATGTGCCGCGGGGATATGACCTGCTGTCACTTGAGCTTGAACGCGACGAATACTTGCGCAAGATGTTTTTCGGCGACCTCGATATGCTGTTCTATTCAGGCTCTGCGCTTCCGCAGGCGATCTGGGAGCGGCTCGAACATCTTTCAGAAACCATACGCGGCCGGCGCGTCCCTGTCGTGACTGCATGGGGTACCACCGAGACGGCGCCGCTCGCCACCGGAGTGCATTATGTTTCGGGCAATGCCAGCAACGTTGGCGTACCGGTTTCCGGCTGCGAGATCAAATTCGCACCGAGCGGCGGGCGATATGAATTGCGGGTGAGGGGACCGAACGTCACACCGGGGTATTGGCGCGATCCGGAACGAACTGCAGCCGCGTTCGATGACGAGGGCTACTACAAGACCGGCGACGCCGGTTACCTGGTGGACCCGGAGGATCCATCGGCAGGCATCATCTTTGATGGCCGTATCGCAGAAGACTTCAAGCTGTCGACCGGTACCTGGGTCCCGGTCGGGAAGATCCGTGTCGGCGTCGTCAATGCGCTGCTGCCGATCGCGCAGGATGCGGTGGTGCTCGGGCAGGATTGGGATTTCGTCGGCCTGTTGATCTTCGCCGATCATGCAGGATGCAGTTCTGTTTGCGGCGCGGAGATTGCGGCGAATGGGGTAGGGCTGCTCAGCGACGGAAAACTCGTCGCGCACGTGCGGGCAATGTTAACCGCGTTCAATGCGCAGCATGCCGGGAGTTCGATGCAGATACGCAGGGCGGTGCTCATGAATGAGCCGCCTTCGCTGCAAGGGCATGAGATTACAGAGAAGGGATATGTGAATCAGCGCGCGGTGGCCGAGCGGCGCAAGCATCTGGTCGAGTATTTGCGCAACGGTGGAGACGCGGTGATCGAGATAGCGTAGGTTGGGATTACATCCCAACCTGTGACCGTGGCATCGCTTGCACCAACGGCACCGTGAACACATCATATCCAAAGCACCAATACGGATCCTCCTCATACCGCAGCCACGTATTGTTCAACGACACCCGCTGCACCTTGCTCGCGCGCTCGGTACGGTTGGCCTCATACAGCGCAAACGCGCTGGCGTAATCATCAATGCCGACTTCCTGCAAGCAGCGCATCAGCATAGCCGCATCCTCGATCGCCATTGCCGCACCCTGCGCCATATGCGGCTTCATCGGATGGCAGGCGTCGCCCAGGAGAACCAGACGGCCCCGGCTCCATAAAGGCAAGGGATCTCGATCCAGCAAAGGCCACTTGGTGACTTCCAACGTGGCGTCGATCAGCGATTGCACGCCAGGATGCCAGCCCTCAAATGCCGCGCGCATTTCGTCACGGCTGCTCGGGACCCAGTTCTTATTCGTGTCCCAATGTTGTTCCGGCACCCCGGTGACATAGTAGATTTCGTCCTTCCTGCCATCGACGTAATACACGACGATATGGCGATCGTCCGACCACCATTTGGTACACATGTCGTGTGTGAATCCCTTAATGCGGGAAGCCGGGAATACCGCACGGTGTGCGACATAGCCGGTGTACTTGGGCGGCTCCGCTCCCAGCAGCGTTTCGCGTAACTTGGAGTTGACGCCGTCGGCGCCAATGACGATGTCGGCCTCCGCGGTCGTGCCGTCGGCGAATGAAAGATGTACGGCGTCCTTGCGGTCTTCGACCCTGACCAGTCGCTTGCCGAATTCGAGTGTGCCTGGATCCACGGCGCCGGTCATCAGCGCGTGGAAATCGCCCCGATGCACAGTGAGATAGTCGGCGCCATATCGCGCTCGCGCGTGGTCACCCATCGGTATAGTCGCGATCTTTTCGCCGGTCTGCCAGTCGCGGCTATACCAGACTTCGACGCGCGCCCCGATCTTCATGAGCGCATCCTCGATGCCCATCCTGCGCATCACCTTCATCAGGTTCGGACTCAGGTGTATTCCCGCGCCCATGCGCGAGAACACAGGCGCCTGTTCATACAGCCTGACGTTGAATCCGGCTTGTTGCATCAGTACGGCGGCGGCCGTGCCGCCGAGACCGGCGCCGATGATCGCGATACGTGGTTTGCCTTGCACGATGCTCTCCTGAGCTTGCCCATGATCGAAAGCAGGCCGGGGCCTGATAGTTCAAATGAGTGTACACACTCTAAAAATCGCTGTAAAGGGGATTTTGTCTCCAATATCCGCCTTGATAGAGCTGCGGTCCCCGCTAGAATTAAAGCGTAGACGCTATAATTGACTTAACTATACACTGTGCGATCATGCTCGCTGGCGAGCGAAGAGAAACAGTAGATCGAAGGGGTGTGTCTTGAAGCAAGGTAGCAAAGAGTTTATGGCGGATGCACGGCCAACAGAATCACCCTCCGTCGCGCGGCCAGTGTCCCGGCTGCTGCTCATCTTCGCGCTGTTCCTGATCGGTATGAATCTCCGCCCGGCCATCTCTAGTGTGGCGCCGGTCCTGGAAGCGATCAGGAATGGCATCGGACTTTCATCAGCCGGCGCCGGCCTGCTCACTACCTTGCCCGTGCTTTGCTTTGGTATCTTCGCGCCGCTGGCGCCGCGGATGGCGCGCTGGCTTTCGGAAGACCGGGCGATCATGGCCGGTCTGCTTGCATTGGCGGCTGGTATCGGGACGCGCGTCTTCCTCGGCAGCTTCGGCATGTTTGCCGGAACAATGGTGGCGGGCATCAGCATCGGCGTCATCATGGTGCTCCTCCCCGGCATCGTAAAACGCGACTTCCCGAAGCATGCCGGTCTGATGATGGGCGGTTATAGCATGGCGCTCAACGTGGGCGCCGCCCTTGGTGCCGGCGCTACCGTCCCGTTGCAAAAAATGGCAGACGGCGATTGGCGGTTCGCGCTGGCCTTCTGGATCTTTCCGGTATTCCTCGCTGCCGCCTCATGGTGGCCGATGGTGCGCGGCCGTGCGAGTGGGGTCGCGCCGTCGCGTGTGGTTGTGCGCGGGTTGCTGCGCAGTCCGCTGGCATGGCAAATCACAGGCTATATGGGATTGCAATCGGCATTGGCATATTGCGTGTTCGGCTGGCTGCCCACACTCCTGGCCGATCGCGGGATGACGCCGCTGTTCGCGGGCTTCATGCTTTCGCTGTCTATCGTCATGCAGCTTGTGACCGGCATGACGATTCCATGGCTGGCCGGCCGCTCACGTTCCCAACGTCCGTATATCGCGGTAATGACGCTCATGATGGTCAGTGGAATGCTGGGATGCCTCACTGTTCCGCTGGATCATGTGTGGTTAGCCGTCGTGTTGCTGGGCCTGGGGCAGGGCGGTTCGTTCGGCATCGCATTGACCCTCATCGTGCTGCGCGCGCCCGATGCGCAGGTGGGAATCTCGTTGTCCGGCATGGTGCAAGGCTTCGGGTATCTCATCGCAGCTACCGGACCGCTGGTGCTGGGAATACTGCGGGACTACACGAGCGGCTGGCATTACATGGCAGCGTTCTTCGTGGCGATGGGGATCTTGACGATCTACTCGGGCATGGGTGCGGGGCGCGATCAATACGTCGAGGCCGACGTCAGTCGGGTGGATTGATTTCTTCCTCGCTGTCCGTTTCCGTCGTATCGTCGAGCTCGATCATCTTCTTCAGCAGGAAGGTCAGCGCCACACGCTCGGCGGGATTCAGGTTGCCGTAGGTTTGCTCGGAAATCTGCTCCACGAAGGGCACGGTTTTATCGAGCAACGCCTGTCCCGTGCCTGTCAGAGTGACAAGAGTCTTGCGCCGGTCGTCCGGGTCGTGGGAAACCAGGATCAGCTTCCTGTGTTTCAGGCGTTCTATGATGCCCCGTACAGTCGCCTGGTCCACCGCCGTTGCCTTGACGATTTCGCTGAGCGAGCATGAGCCATGGTCGCGCACCGCGCACAAAACGATGAACTGTGCGGCCGTCAGTTGCGAATCCGAAATGTTCTGCTGAAAAATCGCCACGTGCCGCTGGTATGCGCGCCGCATCAGGTGCCCGACCTGCTCCGTAAAATAGAAATCGTGCCGGGCCGCGTCGGCCTGCGCGGAACGTGCTTTTGCTGTCTTGGACATATGATCCCGTTGTCGATGTCTGTTCGTAACGCGAAGTATACCGCTGCAACGGCGTACCTCAAACGTCTTGCGCGGTCGTCAAAAAAGAGTGTACGCACTATAAAAATGACTTTATAGCTAATTTCCCGCATCCCGGATTTCGACCGGGCCGGCAACCATCGTACCTCACATACGCGCCAAAATGAAACACTTGGACAACGGAAAAATCTGTTGTATATTTTGGTGTGTACACCATAACCTACTTGCACTCTCGGTTATGAATCGGCCAGCGATGGCGGCATTGGACAGGGCGTTCCATGAATACGATATCTGAGCGGCACGCGCTGCAGGCAATACGCTTGCACATCAACGGAAAGGCGGTCGATGTCGATGCCGCGCCGGGGAAACGTTTATCGGACACCTTGCGTGATGATCTCGGACTGACCGGCACCAAGATCGGATGCAGCGCAGGCGACTGCGGCGCCTGCACGGTGCTGCTCGACGGCGAACAGATCTGCGCCTGCATCACCGCGACCGGTCAATGTGCCGACCGCAAAGTGACCACCGTGGAAGGCCTCGCCGTGGATGGCGAGATGAATCGCCTGCAGCTGGCTTTCGCCGCACAAGGCGCAACGCAATGCGGTATCTGCACGCCCGGCATGTTAATGGCAGCGACGGACGTACTGCGGCGCCACCCGAATCCGACAGAACAGCAAGTGCTCGATGGCCTGGGCGGCGTACTCTGCCGTTGCACCGGCTACCGCAAAATCGTTGAAGCGGTGTTGGCGGCGGCACA
Source organism: Burkholderiales bacterium (assembly GCA_039649305.1). Classification (GTDB taxonomy): domain Bacteria; phylum Pseudomonadota; class Gammaproteobacteria; order Burkholderiales; family Burkholderiaceae_D; genus Noviherbaspirillum. The sequence continues at coordinate 15,428 of JBBWZW010000049.1, read as the reverse complement.
AGGCCAACTTGAATTCCCGGAGCCCGAAGCCGGGCACGCGGTGGGCACACGTCTGGCGCGCCTCGACGGCGAGGCCAAGATCACCGGCAAGGAGATCTACGGCGCCGATTACTTTCCGGCAGGTTCACTATGGCTGCGCACTGTGCGCTCGCCGCACTCGCGCGCAAAGTTTACGCTCGGAGACCTTGACGCGTTCAAATCCCGGTACCCAGGTATAGAAGCCATCTTCACTGCGAAAGACGTCCCGGAAAACAGTTTTTCGGTCTTCCCTGTACCCAAAGACCAGCCAGTGCTCGCCGAAGGCTTCGTGCGCATGCGCGGCGAGGCGGTGATGGCCATCGTTGGCGATATGGATGCGGTGCAGGCCATACCCGAATCGGCAATGCCGGTCACCTGGCATCCGGACGACCCGCTCGATACCTCTGAAAAGGCGCTGTGCGCCACTGGCGATGCGGTGCACGATTTTGCGCCCGACAACGTGATGGTGCGCGGCCGCGTCGTAAAAGGAGACGCCGAAAAAAACCTGCGGCATTCGGCGTATGTGGCCGAAGCCGAGTACCGCACCTCGTATGTCGAACATGCGTATATCGAACCGGAAGCAGGTTATGTCGAAGTGTTCGATGACCACGGAAAACAACGCGTGCGCGTATTCACATCCACTCAGTCGCCCGAGATGGATCGCATTGAAGTGGCGCGCATCCTGAAACTGGAACCGGATGCGGTGCACATCCTGCCCTCAGGAATAGGCGGAGGCTTTGGTGGCAAACTCGACGTCTCGCTGCAAGGCGTGCTCGCGGTCGCGGCATGGCGCCTCAAGCGACCGGTGCGCACTGTCTATCACCGGTCCGAATCAATGGTCTCGACCACCAAGCGTCATCCGGCGCGCATACGTGCGCGCTACGGATGCGACGCCGACGGCAAGCTGACCGCGCTGGATTTCCATGGCGACTTCAATACCGGCGCCTACGCCAGCTGGGGCAGCACCGTTGCCAATCGTGTGCCGGTGCATGCGCCCGGTCCTTATGCAGTGCCGCACATGCGTGCACTGACGCGTGCGATCTATACCCACAATACGGTGGCCGGCGCGTTTCGCGGTTTCGGCTTGCCGCAGGCAAGCATCGTGACGGAAGCCTTGCTCGATGAACTGGCGGAACAAGCGGGCATCGACAAGCTGGCGTTTCGTCTCAAGAACGCGATTCGCAAGGGCGATGCGACGCCCACGGGGCAAATACTGCATGCCAGCGTCGGCATGGCGGAGTGTCTGGAGGCATTGCAGCCGGCATGGGAAGCGGGCAAGGAAGCGAGGGTCGAATTCAACCGGCGTGCGGTTGAGGAAGGCAGTGTGCAACGGCGCGGCATCGGCGTTGCGTGCATGTGGTACGGCATCGGCAATACCGTGATCGCGAATCCCTCGACGATGATCGGCACGTTGCGCAGCAATGGCCGACTGTTCCTTTACAACGGCGCGATGGATATCGGGCAGGGCACTTATACAGTGATACCGCAGATCTTTGCCGATGCGGTGGGCTTGCCGGTAGCGCTGGTTGACCAGGTGATGGGCGACACCGACCTCACCCTCGACGCGGGGAAGTCGTCGGCCTCGCGCCAGACGTTTGTCTCAGGCAATGCGGCGAAATTCGCCGGCGAGGAAGTGCGGCAGCAGTTGTTGAAAATGCTGGGCCTGGGGCAGCATGCCCGGCTCAGCATCAACGGGACGATGTTGATTGGCCGGGATAACGGTGCAGAAAAATCCATCGATCTTTCCAGGCTGCCCGCCAATGAACAGGGTGATGTGGTGTCGGGCCGCGGTTATTTCAATCCGCCGACGGTGCCGCTCGATGCGAACGGCCAGGGCGTCCCCTATGCGACCTACGGTTTTGCCGCGCAGGTGGCGGAGGTCGTCGTCGATCTCGAACTTGGCACAGTGAAGGTGCTGCACCTGCATGCGGCGCACGATGTCGGCCGCGCGGTCAATCCGACGCAGGTCGAAGGGCAGATCCACGGCGGCATCGCGCAAGGTCTCGGAATGGCATTGATGGAGGAGTACATCAGTGGTCGCACCGACAACCTGCATGATTACCTGATCCCGACGGCTGGCGATATGCCACCTGTCACGGTGCATATCATCGAAGACGCGGAGCCGCTTGGACCGTATGGGGCGAAGGGCGTCGGCGAGCCGGCATTGATCGCCACGCCGGGAGCAATTCTGAATGCGGTACATGATGCGGTGGGTGTGCGCGTGACAAAAATTCCGGCGACGCCCGATCGGGTGCGGTCGGCTATCCGGGCAAAAAAAGGCGAAGGAAGAATGTAGCCTGCTGCCAGAACAAACAGCAATTCGGTATTTTCATCGCAGTTGAAAAACTATAACGGAGGCAGTGATGGCAAGATTCGGAAATGTGTTCGCACTCTCGGCTGTATCCCTGGCAGTTTCTCTTTCGTTCAGCTCCACGGCCGCGGCAGCCCCGCTCAAGATCGCACTGATCGAAACGCTCACCGGCGCCCAGGCGGCCACCGGCAAGATCTACGAAATGTCGACCCGCTATGCGGTCAACCAGATGAATGCGCAGGGCGGCTTCAACGGTGCGCCGATCGAACTGATCGTTCTCGACAACGCGGGCACTACCTCAGCGGCGAGTGACCGCTTCAAGGAAGCGCAGGCAGCCGGTGCGCATATCGTGGTCCAGGCCGCCTCTTCCGCCATCGCGGGACAGCTGCAGGAAGACGTGCGCCGGCATAACCTGCGCAATGCGCAGGCGCCGATGATGTTCCTGAATGTGGGTGCCGAAGCGAGTGACCTGACCGGATCCAAGTGCCACTTCTACAGTTTCCGTTTGACCTCGACCGCCACAATACGAGCCAATGCGCTGCTCGGCGTGATGAAGCAGGCCAATGTCCTGGGCGACCGGGTGTACGCAGTCAACATGAACTATGCGCTCGGCCAGGAAATGGATGCGGCAACTACCGCCAATGCACCCAAACTCGGCTATACCGTAGTGGGCAAGGTGCTGCACGATGTAGCGCGCATCCAGGACTTTTCTCCGTATGTAGCGCGTATCGTTGATGCCAAGCCGACATCGGTCATTACCGCCAACTGGGGTAACGACCTGGTGCTGCTGGTGAAGGCATCGAAAGAGGCCGGACTCAAGGCAGTGTTCGGCGGCATGTACTTCGACCAGCCAGGCAACATCGCCGCTGCGGGCGATGCGTTGATGGGCGGCTACGTCGCCACGACCTTCAACAACGAGGCCGACAACACCAGCATGAAGGAAGACTACAAGAAAGCTACCGGCGCATATCCGGTGTCCTATGGCGCGCATACGGTCACGGTGCTGCGCTATCTGCATAGCGCGTTGAAGAATGCGAGTACGAATGGCGGCGCGGTCGACGTGAAAGCAATTGCCACCGCGCTCGAATCGGCCACCTTCAAGTCGGAAATGGGAGACCTCGCGATTCGCAAGGAAGACCATCAGCTGATCCTGCCGATCGTCGTTTCAAAGATCTCCGAGAAGGTGCGCTTCCCACTCGACAACACCAGGATGGGACTCGAGGTCGTGGCGAAGATGCCGGGCAAGGACATTATTTATCCGGTGCAGGACAGCTGCAAGATGCAGCGCCCCTAAGCTTCGTCGCAATAATAATAACCAGAAAGGGTGACCCGGGTCGACCATGGATTTATTCGCCATTTCACTTCTTAACGGACTCGTGTACGGGCTGATCCTGTTCATGCTCTCGTCCGGGCTGACGCTGGTGTTCGGGATGATGGGCATCCTGAACCTGGCGCATGCCTCGTTCTTCATGATCGGCGCGTACGTGGGATACGTGTTCACTTCATTGGGGTATTTCTGGCTCGGCGTGGTGGCGGCACCCATCGTCGTTGGCGTCATGGGCATCGTTATCGAGAGAACGATGCTCAGGCCGATACACAAACACGGCCATGGCCAGGAACTGATATTCACGTTCGGCCTGGCCTTCGTCATCGAGGAATTCGTCAAGCTGTTCTTCGGCGATTTTTCCGTTGAGTATTCAATACCAAAACAAATGTCGTTTACGGCATTCCACCTGTTCGGTAACGACTTCCCGTTCTACCGGTTGTTCATGGGCGGCGTCGCGGTGGCGATGTTCATCCTGATCGGCGTGCTGCTCACCTATACACGCATCGGTCTCATCGTGCGGGCCGCGGAGCGGCTGCCTGTGATGACGGCGGCGCTCGGGCATGATGTATGGCGCGTCTTCAGCGGCGTGTTCGGACTCGGTGCGGCGCTTGCCGGGCTGGCGGGTGCGATCGCCGGAGCGTATTACCCGACCAGTCCCGCGATGGCGATCAACTTCGGCATCATCGTGTTCGTGGTGGTGGTGGTCGGCGGTCTTGGTTCTATCCAGGGCTCGTTCTGGGCATCGCTGCTGATAGGCGTGCTGACCTCCTGCATCATTGTGATGGACTGGTCGCTGGCAGACGCCGCCAGGCTGATCGGATTGGGCGACATGGCGAAGCAGGCAGGTGGCGTGTTCCTGATTCCGGTCTCCGCACTTGCGGGCGTCGTGCCCTTCCTGTTGATGCTGCTGGTCCTGCTGTTCAGGCCGGCCGGGCTGATGGGAGAACGCAAGTGAGCCGCAATAAAAATGTGTTGATGCTTGCGGCGCTGCTGTGCGTACTCTTGCTGTTGCCGCTTGCGATAGGCGGCTTTGCGCAGGGTGTGATGACCAAGATGCTGATCGCCGCATTGTTCGCGACCGGCTTCGGCATATTGATCGGACAGGCTGGCCTCCTGTCGTTCGGGCATGCGGCGTTGTATGGCATCGGTGCGGTAGCGACCATTCACGTGATGATGCTGGCCGAGCGTGGCCTCTTCGGTTTGCCGACGCCGCTGATGCCGCTGGTGGGCGGACTTGCGGGCGCGCTGCTCGCCGCGTTCGCCGGTTATTTTGCGACGCGCCGATCCGGCGCCTATTTCACGCTGATCACATTGGCCATGGCGGAACTGGTGCACGTAGTTGCCGTGCAGTGGCAGCCGGTATTCGGCGGCGAAGCCGGACTTACCGCGATGCGTATGCCATGGGCCGGCATCACTTTCGGCACGCCGGTTTCCGTGTACTACACCACACTCGTGTGGGTGGTCGTTTGCCTGGTGATCGCCTGGCTGTTCACCCGCACACCGTTCGGCAGGCTCACCGTCGCAATCCGCGAAAACGAAGAGCGCGTCGTCTTCCTCGGCTACAACGTCCATATGAGCAAAGTCATCGTGTTCGCCGTTTCCGGCGCGCTCTCCGGTATTGCCGGCGGACTCCTTGTGATGGCCAATGAATCGGTCAGCTACAGTCTGTTCATTCCCTACGTTTCGCTTGAAGTGGTCTTCTATGCATTCATCGGCGGCACCAGCTTTTTCCTTGGTCCGGCCTTTGCGGCTGCGGTATTGACGTTCCTGCCATTCGCGCTCTCTGGCATGACGCGCTTGTGGCCTCTTTATCAGGGACTGCTCTTTATGCTTCTCATGCTCTACGCACCTACCGGCGCTGCCGGCCTGCTTCAATCGCAGGCGCAACTGCTGCGCAAGCTTCCCATGTCCCGCTGGCTGTGGATCCAGGCCCACGGATTTGCCGGAGCAGTCTTCGTGATCGGCGCCTTTGTGCTCGGCGCCGAGGTCACCCATGCCACAAAAGCCCTCGATACGAGGACGATGGCCTGGGCCGCAGCGGCTGTTGCCTTCATCTTCGGCATCGCGTTATTGCAGAGGGTGCGGAGCATGGTAGCGGCTACCGAATCGTTGCCGGACAAAGAGATAGTTGCGCGCAATGTCGCCACGGTGTCGGTCAAACCTGTCGTCGAGGTGCGGCCATGAGCACCCAGGCTGCGTTGCAGTTGAACGGCGTCGCCAAATCGTTTGGCGACCTCAGCGTGATACAGGACGCCACACTGGCGGTGCATGCGGGTGAGCGCCATGCACTGATCGGCCCGAATGGCGCCGGAAAATCCACGCTCTTCAACATGATCTCGGGACGCCTGTCGGTATCCGGGGGTGAGATCCTGTTGGGCGGAAGGCCGGTCACCAACCTCGAGCCGGACCAGCTTAACCGGCTCGGACTTGGGCGCTCCTTCCAGATCACCAATATCTTCATGAAGATGTCGGTATTCGAGAACGTGCGCATCGCCGTGATGGCCCGACACGGGATCCGCTTCAGCATGTTTCGTATGGTGTCGACGCTGCAGCGGGTCAATGAGGAAACCGACAGGCTCATGGAGGCGGTGGCGCTGCATCGGCGGCGTGATGAACTGGCCGGTGGCCTGACCTATTCCGAACAGCGCGCGCTGGAACTTGCGCTCACACTGGCGACCGACCCTTCGGTCATCCTGCTGGATGAACCGACCGCCGGCATGTCGCGCGAGGAAACCGACTACATCACCGACCTGATCCGGCGCATGACCACCGACCGCACGTTGTTGATGGTCGAACATGACATGAGCGTGGTGTTCGGATTGTGCGATCGCATCTCGGTGCTGGTGTACGGCAAGATACTGGCGACCGGCACGCCGCAGGAAATCCAGAGCAATGCCGAAGTGCAGCGCGCTTATCTTGGTGATCACTGATGGCACACTTCACCGTATCCAATCTGCATGCGCATTACAGCAAGGGTCATGTGCTCCAGGGTGTCGACTTCGAGATTGCGCGCGGCGAAATCGCCTGCATCCTCGGACGTAACGGCTCAGGCCGCTCGACCACGCTCAAGGCGTTGATGGGCATCGTTGCTCCTACTGCCGGTACGGGGACGCTCGACGGCCAGGATTTTTTCGGACTGGCTCCCGACAAGATCTCGCGCATGGGTATCGCCTACGTCCCTGAAGACCGGCAGGTGTTCGCCAATCTCAGCGTACTGGAGAACCTCAATGTCGGCCTGCAGTCGCCCCGTGCGGGCTGCCACACGTGGTCGCTGGAGGACATGTACAACTATTTCCCGCGGCTGAAGGAACGCCGGCAGCAGAAGGCCGGCACGCTGTCGGGCGGCGAACAGCAGATGCTCACCATGTGCCGCTCGCTGCTCGGCAATCCCAAGCTCATCCTCATCGATGAGCCGACCGAGGGGCTGGCTCCGCTGATCGTCGAAGCGCTGCGCGAAGTGCTGATCGACATATCACGCAAGCGAGTCACCGTGCTGTTGGTGGAACAGAAGCTGGCGCTGGCCCTGAAGATCAGCCAGAAAGTGCTGGTCATGGGCCACGGGCATATCGTCTTCACCGGCACAGTCCCCGAATTCAAATCCAGGACCGACGTGCGCCAGAAATGGCTGGACGTCTCTTCCTGAACCATAACGACAAGGAGAACAAGTTGGCAAACACTGAGAAAGTTCCGGTTCAACCGGGACCGGAAGCGCAGTACTGGGCCCATGTGCGCGACGGGAAATTCATGATCCAGAGATCGAAGAGCAGCGGCGAATATGTGTTTTATCCGCGAGTGCTTGCACCGCGGACCGGCGCAACAGACCTCGAGTTCGTTGAAGTCTCCGGCAGGGCCGTCGTGCATTCCACGACCGTCGTTCGGCAGAGCCCGAAGGCCGGCGGCGACTACAACCTTGTGCTGGTGCAGCTCGAAGAGGGCCCGAGAATGGTGTCGCGTGTGGTTGGCATCCCGCCTGAACAGGTGAAGATCGGCATGTCAGTCATGGCGCATATCGAAAAAGTGGATTTTGGCACCCATGCAAACAGCGAGCAGCCGGTGGTCGTGTTTCGCGCAGCCCAATAAGAAAAAGGATAGTCATGTCTAATGCATTACGCGGAAAAAGCGCCATTGTCGGGGTTGGTTATCACGGGCTGGGGAGTTCGCCGCAGAATACGGCGCTGGAATTATTGGGGGGCGCGGTGGTCAAGGCGCTCGAGGATGCCGGCTTGACGCTGGACGATATCGATGGTTTGTGCGGCGGCACCTTCTATCACATGTTCCCGACGCTCTCGATCGCGGAATACCTCGGCATCCGGCCGAAGTGGTCGAATGCGGACCAGACCGGCGGCTCCTCTTTCCTCTCACATCTGCTGCAAGCCACGCTCGCGATTGAAGCCGGGCTGTGCAACACGGTGCTGATCGCTTATGGTTCCCACCTGAAGGCGGCACGCAACTTCGGCCTGATCGATGTGCCGGCCTTTGACCAGGTGTACGGGCTGACCGGACCGCTGCAGGGTTATGCGTTGTGCGCCGCGCGGCACATGCACGAATACGGCACCACGCGCACGCACCTGGCGGAAGTTGCGGTTTCGGCGCGCAAGTGGGCGCAGAAGCATCCCGATGCAACAATGCGCGCGCCGCTCACGATAGACGAGGTGCTCGCGGCGCCTATGGTTTCCGATCCGCTTTCGCGGCTCGACTGCTGCCTGATGACGGACGGTGGCGCCGCGATCATTGTGACCAGCGCAAAACGCGCGCGTAGCATGCGGCAGAAACCCGTGTACATGCTGGGTGCGGCCGGCGCGCACTGGCATCGCGAAGTGTCGCAGATGCAGGACCTCACGACTTCGCCAACGGCGGAAAGCGCACCTCGCGCGTTCGAGATGGCCGGCATCACCACCAAAGACGTCGACCTGGTCCAGCTCTACGACGCGTTCACCATCAACACCATCATGTTTCTCGAGGACATGGGCTTCTGCAAAAAGGGCGAAGGCGGCGATTTCGTTTCCGGCGGGCGCATTGCGCCGGGTGGCGAACTGCCGGTGAACACCAATGGCGGCGGCCTGTCGTTCGCGCATCCGGGCATGTACGGCCTGTTCACGCTGATTGAAGCGGCTACGCAATTGCGCGGCGACGCCGGCGAAAGACAAGTGGAGAATGCGCGGGTTGCTATCGCTCATGGTAACGGTGCGACTTTCTCGCATCAATTCACGACAGTGCTGGGGACAGAAGCAACCTTGTAGGGAGACGTCCATGCATCCGTACGTTCATGCCGCGAAAACGCCGGACAAACCGGCGTACATCATGGCTGACAGCGGTGAAGTTGTTACATACCGCCAGCTTGAAGAACGCTCGAATCAGGGCGCGCAGTTGTTCCGCAGCCTCGGGCTGAGGCCGGGCGATTCCTTCGCGATGATGATGGAGAACAATGCCCGCTTTTTCGAGATATGTTGGGCGGCGCAGCGTTCCGGACTGATCTACACCGCGATCAGTTCGCGCCTGACCGCGGCGGAGGCGGAATATATAGCCAATGACTGCGGCGCGAAGCTGCTGATCATGTCCACTGTGCTGGCGGAGCAGGCGCAGCAGCTTCGTGAGACCACAGCGGGAGTGCAGCATTACTTTTCGGTTGGCGGCGGGATGCGCGGTTACCAGGAATGGGAAGCGACCCTTGCAACACTGCCGGTCACGCCTATCGCTGACCAGGTGGCCGGACGCGACATGCTTTATTCCTCCGGCACCACCGGCCGCCCGAAAGGCATCAAGCCGGTTGTAAAAGACGAGGCGATCGATGAGCCGGCGCCGCTGCACAGGGTGGCCAATCATTTGTTGCGGTTCAGTGCAGACACGGTTTATATGTCGACGGCGCCGCTATATCACGCCGGCCCGCTTCGGGTGACCATGTACGTGATGCGCGAAGGTGGTACCTCGATCGTCATGGAACACTTCAACGAAGAGAGGGCGCTGGCACTGATCGATCAATACAAGGTCACGCATAGCCAGTGGGTGCCGACGATGTTCGTCCGCATGCTGAAGCTGCCCGACGAGGTGCGTAACAAGTACGACGTATCGACGATGACCATGGCGATGCATGGGGCGGCGCCTTGTCCGGTGCAGGTCAAGGAGCGCATGATCGAGTGGTGGGGGCCGGTGTTTCTCGAGTATTACGGCGCCACCGAAAATAATGGCTTCACGCTGTGCACAAGTGAGGAATGGCTGCAGCACAAAGGCAGCGTCGGCCGTTCGGTACTTGGCGAGGCGCATATCCTCGACGACGACGGCGCCGAACTGCCCGCTGGCGAGGCGGGCAATGTCTACTTCGCCAAAGGTCCGGTTTTTGAATACCACAACGATCCGCAGAAGACCGCCGAATCACGCAATGCGCAAGGCTGGTCCACGCTCGGCGATATCGGCTATCTCGACCAGGACGGCTACCTGTATCTGACCGACCGCAAGTCGTACATGATCATTTCCGGCGGCGTGAACATTTATCCGCAGGAAGTGGAAGACCTGTTGATCAACCATCCGAAAGTGCTTGATGCCGCCGTGATCGGCGTACCGAATGAAGACTTCGGCGAAGAGGTGAAGGCGGTGGTGCAGCCGCGGGACATGCGCGATGCGGGGCCGGTGCTGGAGGCGGAACTGATCGCATATTGCAAGGCGCACCTCTCCTCCATCAAATGTCCGCGCAGTGTGGATTTCGAACAGGAGCTGCCCCGTCATCCGACGGGCAAGTTGTACAAACGATTGCTCAAGGATCGCTATTGGGCGGAAGAGCGTAATAAAAGCACCTAAATCAACTAAATCAACTAAACGACGATAGGAATCACCATGCAGATCAAGGGACAAGCGGCATTGGTAACCGGCGGCGGCTCAGGCCTGGGCGCAGCCACCGCGCGTGAGCTGGCTCGCCAGGGTGCGAAGGTGGCGATACTGGACATCAACGCCGCCAATGCGCAGGCAGTGGCCAGGGAAATCGGAGGCCTCGGCCTGACTGCCGACATTGCCGACACCGCCAGTGTGCAGGCTGCGCTGAACGTCGCCGAGAAGGAGCACGGACCGGCCCGCATCCTTGCCAACGTGGCAGGCATCGGCAATGCCAAGCGTATTATCGGCAAGGATGGCTCTCCGGCGCCGCTCGAGGACTTTGAGCGCAATATCCGCGTCAACCTGATCGGCACGTACAATGTGACGCGCCTGGCCGTCGCGCGCATGGCGAAGCTCGAACCGTTCGAAGACAACGAGCGCGGCATCGTGTTCTTTACCGCATCGGTTGCCGCCTATGACGGACAGGTCGGACAGGAAGCCTATGCGGCGGCCAAGGGCGGCCTTGTTTCCATGACGCTGCCCATGGCGCGCGACCTCTCGCAGTTCGGCATTCGCGTGATGACAATCGCACCCGGCCTGTTCCATACGCCGTTGATGGCGACATTGCCGGACGAAATCCAGAAATCGCTGGCGGCCAGCATCCCCTTCCCGAAGCGCCTGGGAAAGCCGGAGGAATTTGCCTCATTAGTGACGTATATCGTCACCAACACGCACCTGAACGGCGAAGTCATCCGCCTTGACGGTGCGGTGCGCCTGGCGCCGCGCTAACCGGCATGCTTCGATACACGCCCCCGCTGAAAGACATCCGTTTCGTCCTGACGGCCCTGCTTGATGCACCGGCTACGCTGGCCGGTTTTCCCGCTTTCTCCGACATCGACGATGCATTGATGCATCAGGTGATCAGCGAGGCGGGACGCTTTGGCAGTGAAGTCCTGTTTCCGCTGAATGCGGCGGGTGACCGTGAGGGAGCGCGTTTTGAAGACGGTGCTGTACGCACGCCGGCGGGTTTTGCGGAAGCGTACCGGCAATTCCGAGAGGGCGGATGGCCGGGTTTGTCCTGCGTGCCGGAAGATGGCGGCCAGGGGCTGCCGCAATTGCTCGAGTGCGTCGTCTACGAAATTCTGAATAGCGCCAACCATGGCTGGACCATGTATCCGGCGCTCGTGCACGGTGCATATGCGTGCCTGAAGCGGCACGCGAATGAAGAACTGAAAGCGCGTTACCTGCCGAAGATTGCAAGCGGTGAATGGTTGCCCACCATGTGCCTCACCGAGCCGGATGCGGGTAGCGACCTGGGGCGGGGCCGTACCAAGGCGGTGCCGCATGATGAAGGTGGTTACCGCATCAGCGGCACCAAGATTTTCATTTCAGGTGGCGAGCACGACCTTACCGACAACATCGTGCACCTGGTGCTGGCGCGTTTGCCGGATGGTGTGCCCGGCAGCAAGGGCATCTCGCTGTTCCTGGTGCCGAAATTCCTTCCCGATGGCGAACGCAATGAAGTTCATTGCGCCGGAATCGAACACAAGATGGGCCTGCGTGGCAGCGCCACCTGCACGATGCAATTCAACGCGGCAACCGGTTGGCTGGTGGGTGAGCCGCATCGCGGTCTCGCGGCGATGTTTGTGATGATGAATGCAGCGCGCTTGCTGGTCGGCATCCAGGGACTGGCACATGCCGAAACGGCTTACCAGAACGCCCTCGCTTACTCACGCGAACGGCTGCAAATGAGAGCGGTGAATCGACCGGCCGGCCGCGAGAATGAACCTGCCGATCCGATCGTCATGCATCCGGCCGTGCAGCGCCTGCTGATGACGCAGCGGGCCGGGATCGAAGGCGGCCGCATGCTGGCTTACTGGACCGGACTTCTGCTCGACACGGCGGAACACCATGGCGATGCTGCGGAGCGCGCCGCCGCGAATGAGCAGCTCGCGCTGATCACGCCGGTAGTCAAGACGATACTTACCGACCAGGGCTGCCAGGGGGCGAGCCAGGCATTGCAGGTGTTTGGCGGTCACGGATTTATTAGTGAAACCGGTATCGAGCAATACTCGCGCGACGCGCGCATCACCACGATTTATGAAGGCACCAACGAAATCCAGGCGATCGACTTCCTGATGCGCAAAGTGCTGTCCGACGGTGGCGCGCGGCTGAATGCCTTTCTCGCCCAGATAGAGTGGACTGCACGGGATGGGCCTCAATGCGGATTCGAGGTGAAGGTACTCGGATTGACGCAGCGAGTACGCGGTGTGATGCAGGCTATCGCCAAAGCGCAGCCGGAACTTGCATATCGCATTGCGGGTGAGGCGCTGCGGCTGGCAGGGCATTGCGCGCTTGCCTGGCTTTGGCTGCGGGCGGCGCGGATCGCGGTGGAGCGGCGCGCGGACGACCCGGTTTTCCATGATGCCAAGCGAGATACGGCGCGGTATTACTTCACTTATGTGCTGCCGGAGGTTGAGCAGTTGTTTGCTGTGATTGGCGGATGTTTGCAGGGGTCGGAGGCCGACGAAACCCGCTTTCCGGCGGATCTGTTGGCCGGTCTGTAAGCACAGTTGCATTGGGTAGGCCGTAGGTTGGGATGTAATCCCAACACGCTGTCGCATGCAAGAGCCGTCGGTCGCATTAAGGTCCGAATGTTGGGATTCGCATCCCAACTTACGACCGAAGCGGACACAGGCGCCCTTTCGAAACGAATCAGAAGCTCTTCAAGTAGTGGTCTACGACGTACCAACTCAGGAGGCATCATGATTTCTAAAGTAATCCTCGCCCTCGGCATCTCCACTTTTTCCCTGTACCTCAATCCGGCCCACGCCCAGGCCAAACCTCTGAAAATCGCCCTCATCGAAAGTCTCACCGGCCCGCAGGCGGCCAACGGGAAGATGTATGAAAACGCCAGCCGGTTCGGCGTCGCCCGGATCAACAAGGACGGCGGCTTCAATAGTGTGCCCGTAGAACTGCTCGTCTACGACAATGCCGGTTCCGCATCCACCGCAAGCGACAAATTCAGGGAGGCTGTCGCCAATGGCGCGACCATCGTCCTCCAGGCCGCCTCTTCGGCGATCAACGCCCAGTTATCGGAAGACACGCGTCGCCATAATCTGCGCAATCCGGCGGACCCGGTGCTGTTCCTGAACATCGGTGCCGAGGCCAGCGAACTCACCGGCGCGAAATGCCATTTCTACAGCTTCCGGCTCAACACCACGACCACGATGCGCGGCAACGCCCTGCTGCAGGTGATGAATGAGGCCAACGCGCTCGGTGACAAGGTCTATTCGATCAACCAGAACTACGCGCTCGGCCAGGAAATGGAGCAGACGATAGTCGCCAACGCAGCCAAATACAATTACACAGTGGTGGGCAAGACCCTGCATGATGTCGCGCGCATCCAGGACTTCACGCCTTTCGTTGCCAAGATATCTGCCTCGAAACCAACATCGGTGATCACGGCCAACTGGGCGAACGACCTGCTGCTCCTGGCGAAGGCGATGTCCGAAGCCAACCTGAAGACCGGATTAGGCGGCATGTACTTCGACCAGCCAGGCAATGTGGCCAGCGCCGGACCGATTATCCTCGGTAGCTACACCTCGAGTCCGTACAACATTGAAGGTGACAAATCCAGCATGCCGGAAGACTTCAAGACGCTTATCGGCAAATATCCCATGGCTTCTGAGGCGCACTCGGTCAATATGTACCTGTTCCTGCAGCAGGCGCTGAAGAAGGCCGATCCGCGCGGCGGCAAGATCAGCATCAAAGCCGTCGCCGAAGCGCTTGAGACCACCAGCATCGAATCTCCGGTCGGCCATGTCTCTATGCGCAGGGAAGACCATCAGGCGATCCTCCCGGTCATGGTTTCGAAGGCGTCGGAGAATGCCCGCTTTCCTTTGGACGGCACGAAGATCGGATTTACGGTGGTGTCCGTCATCCCGGGCAAGGATGCGATTTATCCTGTGCAGGAGAGTTGCAAGATGCAGCGCCCTTGATTGCAGGATGGGTCATGACCGGTCATGATCCTGCCCTACGGGTTTACCGGCATGCCCCGTGAAATCGGATAAAGTGCGCAATTGTCCGCATTGATCCGGGTTTCCCTATGACAGCAAGCCTGATTGCCACGAATTTTCTTGCCGCATTATTGCTTCCGCCTCTCAACATGATCGCGCTTTGTGCGTTGGGAATGCTGATTCGTCGATCGTATCCGCGCCTTGGACTGTCCATAAGCGCCGCAGCGTTGGTCGTGCTGTTCGTCGCGTGCACTGTAGCCGGCTCCAGGATATTTGTGTCGCCCATCGAGAATCAGATCGCTCCACTGTCTGCGAACGAGCATTCGGGAACGCAGGCGATTGTGATACTGGCCGGAGGCCGACTGTCGAATGCTCCCGAGTACGGCGGCGCCGACGTAACGAATGCCTGGACGCTTCCACGCATGCGCTATGGCGCGCGGCTGCATCGCGAAACCGGATTGCCTATCCTGGTGACGGGCGGCTCGACGTCCGGCGAACGGGTATCGGAGGCGGCAATCATGGCGGGCGTTTTGCGGGAAGACTTCGGCGTGCCGGTCAAATGGATCGAGGAGGGTTCCGACACGACCGCGCAAAACGCCTCTTTCTCCGCGAAGGTGCTGCTCCCGCTTGGCATCCGGCGCATCATCCTCGTGACAGATGCGCTGCATATGCCGCGTTCGCGGAGGATATTCGAGCGTAATGGGTTTGACGTCGTGTCGGCGCCGACGGTATTTCTGGGCCAGGAGCGGCTGACGCCGCTGCACTATCTCCCGAGCGGGGAAGGGTTACGGCGTACCCATTATGCATGGCATGAAGGGATAGGAATGGTGTGGTATCGATTACGGCATGGCCCGGATAGTTCGGGAAGATCGTAGGTTGGGATGCGAATCCCAACGTTCTGCCGCATGCATGACGCAAGGCTCTCGCGAATTCCCGAACGTTGGGGTTC
>JBBWZW010000311.1:0-9300 GCA_039649305.1 Burkholderiales bacterium | reverse complement strand
GCACCTCACAGTAACCGGTAAGCCAGCGTGGTGCGCTCTTCGCCAATTGACGAGCCAGCGACAAATTGCGCACGTATTTCCTCCGAATGACGGTGATCATTTATCAAGCAGATCGCATCCCAGTCGGGGTGTTGTTACCGTTCTGTACCAACCCTTCCACAAGTTGTTTTCCCGACAACGCCGCTTATCCTGCGGTTTCCTCCATTTGTCGTGCCGCTGGTCCTTTTTCCCAAATGTTCCTTTACAGCATCCAGTTGCCATACAGTAATATTCTCAAAAAGGATCAAATCATGACTAAACCACTTGCAAACAGCAACGAAAGACAAGCCGGCTTTACGCTGATCGAGCTGATGATCGCCGTCGCCGTCGTCGGGATCCTGGCGTCGATCGCCGTGCCCTCATATCGCGACTATCTCACTCGCGGGAAGATTCCCGAGGCGACGACTGCTTTGTCCAACATGCGCGTGCAGATGGAGCAGTATTACCAGGACAACCGGAACTACGGCTCAACTGCAGCCGTCTGCGGCGTCGCGGCGCCCGCCGCCACCTCAAATTTCACTTATGCGTGCAATTGGGGCACGGGCGCATCCAACCAGTCATTTACGATCACCGCGACAGGTAGCGGGTCGATGAACGGCTTTGTGTATAGCATCGACCATGCTGGCGCCAGGCTCACGACCCAGGTGCCTGCGGGATGGGGTACTGCTCCTCCGGCAATTTCGTGCTGGGTGAGCAAGAAAGGCGGCGGATGCTAGGCCTTCGAAAACAACGCGGCCTCGGCATGGTCGAGATGCTGATCGGCGTAGCCATCGTCTCGGTCCTTGCCTCTGTGGCTGTGCCGGCGTTCGGGGACTGGATCCAGAACTCGCAGACGCGGACGGCGGCCGAGTCGATTCAAAACGGACTCCAGGCGGCCCGTTCCGCAGCGGTCAGGCGCAACGCGGATGTCCGGTTTGCCCTCACCGACGCAGGCGGCAAGGTTGCATGGACAGTCGGATGCGTCAACGTGAGGAACGATTGCCCCGCGGTCTTGCAGCAACGCTCGGGTGATGAAGGTGGCGCAAACGCAAGAGTCGGAATCAGTACTGACGCATTGCCTTCACCCGTTCCTGCTACCCAGTTCAACACTGCACTCGCAGCCGGTGCAGGCCTGGCTGCCGGCGCCGGAGTAAGTTTCAACGGCCTTGGCGCCGTGCCCGCCGCAAATATCGGCACCGACATAACCCGCATCGACATCACCAACGCCGCAGCCGACGACGCTCGCCGGCTGGTGGTGGTTGTCAGCCCTGGCGGATCGGTCCGGATGTGCGATCCCGCTCTCTCACTCGCAAACAACCCGCAGGGTTGTTCCTAAAAGGGAATCCACGACGTGAAGCCACTCCTGTCAAACCAACGCGGCTCGCTGATGCTTGAAGGCATGGTCGCGATCCTCGTTTTTTCTTTCGGAATTCTGGCGCTGGTTGCTTTGCTTGGCATGTCCGTCAAAGACACGACGAATGCGAAATACCGTACCGACGCCAGTTTGTTGGCCTCGGAGATCATCGGTCAGATGTGGGCCAGTGAAAAGACCAATGCCGCATTGACCGCGGTTTTCAAAGATCCGGCCGGCACGGCATACGCAACCTGGAAAGCGAAAGTCATGGCTACCCTCCCGGGAGTAACGGCCACTGTCAATCTGCCGACCATCGCCATCGACGCCAATAACCAGGTGACCGTGACTGTGCGGTGGCAGGCGCCGGGTGAATCAGGCGCGCATAACTATGTTGCGGTCACACGCATTAACGGATAACAGGAAGAGACCGTCATGAGGCCGACTTCAAAACCAGTATTCAAAAGACGAACCGCCGGATTCAGTCTGGTTGAGATCATGGTCGGCGTCACCATCGGTATAATCGGCGCGCTGGTCATCATGCAAGTATCGGCGATCTTCGAAGGGCGCAAGCGCACCACCACGAGCGGCGCCGATGCGCAGGTCAACGGCGCAATGGCGTTGTACGCCGTCGAGCGCGATGTACGCAAGGCGGGATACGGCATCAGCGTCCCGGGTGCCATCGGGTGTTCTGTGCGGCGCTATTTTGGTGGCGCGGAAATTACCAACCCGCCATTTTCACTCAAGCCGGTAGAAATCACGCAAGGCGCGGGCGGGCGGCCGGACACGATCCGGACCATCGCCAGTTCCAAAGAGGCATGGAGCGTGCCTAACAGGATCACCAGTGAACACGCCAATAGCGGCACCAGCGTGTTCCTGAACACGACCCTCGGAATGTCGGTGGGCGACATGTTGGTCGCTTATGAACCTGGCAAAACTTGCACATTGATGCAAGCAACCGCTGTGAACCCCAATGATTCCGAAGTAGTCCACGCCTCCACGAGCGGCTGGAATGCGGCCGCCGCGGCCAGCGTATTCCCGGTCGACGGTTACAGCGTCGACGGGATGGTGCTCAACTTAGGCAACTTGAGTGATCGTACCTATACCATTGATGCCAACAGCAACCTCGTGCTCAGCGATCATCTTTCGGCAACCAACACCAACGCGGTTCGTACGCTGGCCTCCGACGTCGTCCATCTGAAAGCAGAGTATGGATTTGATACCCGCGCCGGTACGGTTGATGACGTGAGAGTGGACACATGGAGCGGCGCGATGGTTGATGCCGACAGCAGCGGCACGGTGGGCGACGCCGGTGACTTCGGCCGGATCGCCGCTGTGCGCATGGCGGTCGTCGCACGTAGCGCCATCATGGAAAAGCCGAAGTCCGATGGCACATGCGATATCACCATTTCCGTTGCTGTCCCCGGCCGTACGGCAAACAGTCCGACGTGGGCAGGCGGAGCAATCGACGTCAGCAAACATCCGGATGGCACCGCGAACGCGAACTGGAAATGTTATCGCTACAAAGTATTCGAAACCGTCATTCCGCTGCGGAACCTGCTATGGAGAGAAACATGATGGCAGCTTCCGTGTTTAAAGCCCCCGGGCGGAAAATGCTCGCCCGCCAAAACGGTGTGGTGCTGTTCATCGCGCTCATCGTATTGGTAGCCATGACGCTTGCCGGACTTGCGATGGTGCGCTCAGTCGAAACAGGCACTATGGTGGCGGGCAATCTCGCATTCAAGCAAGGCGCGACGTTGGCCGGAGATGCAGGCACTGAAGCTGCGATCACCTGGCTTGAGCCGATGAACGGCACAGCGGCGAGCTACAAGGACAAGGCGGACTCCGGGTACTACGCGACCAGCCAGACCTCGCTCGACAGGACCGGTCGCAGCAACGATCCGGCACGCGCCGTGGTGGATTGGGAATACAACGATTGCAACGGCCTGCAATTTTCCGCCTGCCTGAACCCTGGGCCCGTGATTACAGTCGGCGACAACTCCGTGAGCTACGTGATCCACCGTTTGTGCCAGAGCGAAGAGGATCCGAACTCGGGCGGAAACAGCTGCGTTACCTATCAGCCCGGTGATGCCGGCAGCCCCAAAAAAGACGAGGTGAAATATGGCGATGACAAACGTTTCGAACCATTGCCCGGCCCGTATTACCGCATCACGTCAAGGATCAAAGGGCCGAGAAATACGGTGAGTTTTGTAGAAACACTGGTGCACTTCTAGCGCGGCCACAAGCCGCATCGGATTACAGCCTGATAGCAATAAGAAGACAATCATGAAAAAACGTTTTATTAGCGCTCAGCTTTCCCTGTTGATTTCGGTCGCGGGACTGTGGTCCGGTACGGTCGCCCAGGCGGCCATCACCGACATTTCCCATAGCCCGCTGGCGTCGGCAACCACCGCCGCGGTCGTCAAGCCGAACCTGATGTTCATCCTGGACGACTCGGGAAGTATGGACTGGGACTTCCTTCCGGACGGCGCAAATTTTGACAGTGACCGGTACGGCAACAGGAGCAGTCATTGCAATGGCATCTACTACAATCCGAAGGTGATCTATGTCCCGCCGATTGATTCCAAAGGCGTCAGCTTCGCCAACGCAACGCTTGCCGCCGCCTGGAAAGATGGATTCAACACCAGCGCAGGAACCGTAAATATAACCAGCAGCGCCCGCTACTATGTGTACACGGGCACCCAGCCCGATGCAGCTTATACCTACAATGCGTCCGGCGACGTGGAGACTGGAACCACGTTCTTCAAGGAGTGCAACAGCACGATTGACAACACTCCGGGGAAAAACGTATTTACGAGGAAGACCATAGACGCCTCATCAACCGCGGCGGAACAAACCAATTACGCCAACTGGTACAGCTACTACCGCACTCGCATGCTGACGATGAAAACAGCGGCAGGGCGCGCATTCAGGAACATCGACGACAAATATCGCGTCGGTTATTCAACGATCGGATACACCGGCGTTGATTCCACAAATCGCGACTTCCTCAAGATCGCCGATTTCAGCGCGGCACAGAAGGAATTGTTTTATTCAAAGCTCTACAAAGCCGCTCCTACACACTGGACGCCTTTGCGCCCAGCCCTAGCCAAAGCAGGGCGGATTTATGCCGGCAAGCTGCTTACCGGTGCGGACGATCCGATTCAATATTCATGTCAGCAGAACTTCACGATCCTGTCGACTGACGGTTACTGGAACGCGAATGAGGAGACCACTACTTATGGTCCCTTTCAGATAGACGGCACCACGACAGTCGGCAACCAGGATTCAGCCTTGGACCGGCCTATGTTCGACGGCAGCGTCGCCACCACCCGTCAAAGGTCTACCCTCACGGTGACCGGTGCAAACAATGCCCAGGTGGAGAGCATCACGGTCAACGGTATCACTATTACTTCGGGCTCAACTAACGACTCGGACAGCGAGACGAGAGTCGCCGAGCGAATCGCGGCGGCGATCAGCAAGAATGGTTATACGGCAACCAGTAGCGGCAACGTCGTCACGATCACTGCGCCGACTTCGCTTGGCGCGATCACCTTCACCCCGGTTGTGAACAAGAAGGGGACGGTGACCATTACCGCAACGGCGTTCAGCCCGGTCGCGATAACCACCGGCGGAGCGAGCAATACACTGGCCGACGTCGCCGCCTATTACTACAACACCGACTTGAGGACCTCGCCAAACTGTACCGGCGCGCTAGGCACCGGTATCGGCGTCGATATCTGCACAAATAACGTTACAGGCGGCGGCTCAGACACCAACCTGCAACAGCATATGACGACCTTCACGCTTGGGCTCGGTACGAACGGCCGTTTGCAATACGCTGAAAACTATTTGCAGGGCGGTTCCCCCGACTACGAGAAGATCAAGCAGGGCACGATGAACTGGCCCGACCCGATTGCAAATAACGGTCCGGAACGTATCGACGATCTGTGGCATACCGCAGTCAACGGGCATGGTACTTACTTCAGCGCGCAAAGCCCGGATTCGCTGGTGAGCGGCCTCGGTAAGGCATTGGGCGGGGTTAGCGCGCGTACCGGAACGGCCGCGGCAGCCGCAACCAGTAATCTCGAACCAGTCGCCGGCGACAATCTGCTTTTCCTTGCGCTTTATCGCACCTTGAAATGGGATGGCGACCTTCAGGTAAAGACCATCGATCCGAAAACCGGCGCGATCTCGCCGAACGTCAAGTGGTCTGCACAGGAGAAGCTTGACGCGCAGGTGGGCCTTGCTGCAGATACACGCAATATTTATTTCTTTGACAGCGCTGCGACCGGCAAACTGAAAAGCTTTATCTGGGCAAATCTCGGCGCGACTGAGCAAGCCTACTTCAACGGTCTGTGCGCAGCGCCTTCGAAGCTGTCCCAGTGCACCGATACGACAGCCGGTCCCAATCTGACCGCAGCCCAAAGGGATATGCTGTCCGGCGCGAACCTGGTGAACTTCCTTCGCGGCCAAAGCGCGCACGAAGACCAGGCGGGAAATACCGATCGGATCTATCGTGATCGCGAACACGCTCTCGGCGATATGATCAATTCACAGCCGGTGTATGTGAAAGTGCCTCCGTTTTCTTATGCCGATGCCGGTTATGCGTCTTTCAAGACTGCGCAGAAAGATCGGGTGCCGATGGTGTATGTGGCGGCCAACGATGGGATGTTGCACGCGTTTGATGCGACCATCGACCAGACGACTTCCGGCCGCGAGAAATGGGCCTATATCCCGCCTATGGTCATGCCCAATCTGCACAAGCTGGCTGACATGAACTATGCAAACAATCACCAGTACTTTGTCGATGGCGCTCCGACTATCGGCGACGTGTGTCCGAGTATGCCGGGCGCCGTCTGCACGGCCAGTCAGTGGAAAACAATACTGGTCGGCGGCTTGAATGGGGGCGGCAAAGGCTATTATGCGATGGATGTCACTGACCCCGCCAGCCCCAAGGCATTATGGAACTATACCGTCGCCAATGATGCCGACATGGGCTTAAGCTTCGGCAACCCGGTCATCACCAAGCGCAAGGACGGTACCTGGGTCGTGGTGTTTGCATCCGGCTATAACAACACCTCCGGCGACGGTAAAGGGCATTTGTATGTGCTTAACGCCTACACCGGCGCCCTGATCCTGAAGCTGTCCACCACAGCGGGCGATGCTACCAATCCGAGTGGCCTTGCCAAAATCAATGCATGGGTCGACAGCACAACCGACAATACCGCCAAGCGTTTTTACGGCGGTGACCTGCTCGGAAACCTGTGGCGCTTCGACACCGACGACCGCATTGCGCCCGCTGGAAATGAAGCGACCCTGCTGGCCGAGCTTGGCAATGTCGCTCCTGTGGGGATTCAACCGATCACGATCAAGCCGTTGTTGTCCGAGCTTTCGCATGGCGGCGTCACGCGTGCGGTGGTCAGCATCGCGACCGGCCGCTATCTGGGCGCAAGCGACCTGTCCGATACGAGGCAGAATTCGGTTTATACGATCAGGGACGATCTGACGGCGACCGGGCACGGCAAAGTCCGAACCGCCGACGTGCTGGTGAAGCAATCTTTTAGCACGGTCGCCGGCAACGAAGGCCGCAGGACAACCACCACCCTTCCGGTCGACTGGACCGGGAAGGCCGGCTGGTACCTGGATCTCAATGCCGAAAATAAATCGCCCGGCGAGCGCGTCAATGTAGACATGCGACAGCAACTCGGACTGCTGACTTTCGCAGGCAACGTCCCGGATACCGATGCATGCTCCGTCGGCGGGTACACGTGGTTGTATTGGCTCGATTACAAGACGGGGCAATTTGTGAAGGGTGCGGAAAACGCCACTGCGGGTAAGCGCCTCAGTAACAATGCGTTGGCCGCCGGTATCCAGATGCTGCGTCTGGATTCGGGCAATACCGTCACGGTGGTGACGGGGACCACAGGTGACCTCAATTCCGAGGACAACCCGTCGGGCGGCAGCGGCACCGGCAACGGCGCACGGCGCGTTTCCTGGCGCGAGTTGACTGATTAAGCGATCGATGCGAGTTCGCTTGAAGCCATGGCAATGGTTTGCCATGGCAGGCACATTTGCGATGCATGTCGCGCTGTTCAGTTTCATTCAGTTCGGCAGCGGAGCGGTGGACGCCGCACCCATCGATGCCGATCCGATGCCGGGGGTGACTATAATCACACTCGACACCGCGAAACGCATGCCCGCATTACCAGAACCGAAGCATGTCCGCCCCGCGCAGGCGAAGCCGGCGACCGCGGTGCCGAAGCAAGCAGACGCGGAAAATGAAGCCACCATCCGGGCTTCGGCCAAACCCTATTATTTTGAACCGACGGAACTCACGCAAAAGCCGCTTGTTTCGCGCGACATTCCACCGGACCTGGTCTTCGATTTGCCCGACGCACCGCCGCAAGCTGCCGTACTTCGTTTGCTGATTAACGAAATGGGTGAGATCGATAAGGTCATTATCGAGGAATCGTCGGTGCCCGAGCATGTCGCGAACGAGATCATCGCGGCATTCCAGAACACCAGGTTTCACCCGGGAGAGAAAGATGGCCTCCGGGTGAAGAGCCAGGTGAAGATAGAAATCATGCTTGAGAGTACCGCGCAATAGCACAAGCTTGATCCTTCTCAGCCTTCCCGGGACTGCCGGTGGCCCGCCTGTCGTTGTGGTTGTGACAATAACGGTATTGGTGGCCACCATCCGTCTCCGGTCGAAGGAGGATCTATGAGACCAGTCGAAGTGTTTGGGATCGTTGTTCGGGTATTCGGCTTGTCGCTGCTGGTATATGCGCTCTGGTACCTGGTCTATGGCGTGAGCACCGTGCTGGGGCTGGGCGGGCAGGCGGGCAGCTATCAGGTCAGCTACTTCATCAGCGGCTTTACCTTTCTTATCCTGTCGCTGTACCTGTTACGCGGCGCGCCGCATATAGTCCGATTCAGCTATCCCGAGGAGCGCTGAATCGGATGGCCGCGGTTCTTGCGCATTAAAGATGGTTTCCAAGCGCAGGCAAATGCGGTAAGTTACAAAAGACAGTCATACCGGCCATTATTTGGGACGGCCGCATAAAACCGGGCGCGCACTGCAGCGCCCGACACGGGAGACTTATGTTTCGCCTGCTGCGCTACTTTTCGATCGCCAGCCTGTTCACGATTGCACTCGCCGCGGTCGGACTGGGCGCGCTCTACCGGCAGATTGCGACGCGTGATCTGCTCACGCTGGGCGAGAGCAATAATGTCGCGCTGACCCAGACCTTCGCAAATTCACTGTGGCCGCAGTTTCGCGACTTTGCCGCTTCGACCGCCGGCCTCGATGCAAAGGAATTGCAGCGTCATCCGGACATCGCCAGGTTGCACCACGCAGTCGTGCAGCAGATGCGCGATACCAATGTCGTCAAGGTAAAGCTCTATGACCTCAATGGCCGCACGCTGTTTTCGACGGAGGCAGCGCAGATCGGAAGGGATGCGAGCGGTAATGCGGGTTTTCAGTCCGCGCGCCGGGGTGTGTCGGCGAGTGAACTTGCGCATCGCAATACATTCAGCGCGTTCGAGCAGCAGCTCGAGGACCGGGACATGCTGTCGAGCTACGTCGGACTGCGTCGCAATCCGCAGGCGCCGGCGGAAGGTGTGGTCGAAATCTACACCGACGTGACCAGCCTTTACCGGAGCATCAGCGACAAGCAGCGCCTCGTCACGCTGAGCGTGGTCGGGGTCCTTGGCCTGCTGTATGTGCTTCTGTTTCTTATCGTCCGTCATGCGGATTCGGTCATTAAAAGACAGTACGACAAACAATGCCGCGACCAGGATGCCTTACGCAGCGCGCAGGAAAACCTCGAGCGTCGCGTTCACGAGCGCACCGCAGAACTGGAGGTGACCAATCAAACGCTCAAGCAGGAAGTGGTGGAACGAGAACATGCCGAGCAGCGGGTACAGCA
>JBBWZW010000310.1:0-5166 GCA_039649305.1 Burkholderiales bacterium | reverse complement strand
CACGCCTTGCACCGCATCCCGCGACGGCCGCCAAATTGCCCAACTTATTCCTGCGCGGCGCCTAACGAGATTGGCGATCGGCGACTGCTGTTTTGCAACTAGTTTTTAAGAAGCGGCAGTTGCCTGTTATCCTGCACGACATGCAAATCGGATTCCGTACGAACGATTTTTGCTCTTCCCTGCTCGCCTTTCACATGCACAGTGACTTCCCTGGTCGTGGTGAGTACCGTCGTCAGGCGCAGATGGCCATACAAAACGCGATAACCTTCCCCGTCGCGAACGAGCAAAATTTCATTTTCCATCACTAATTTTCTGATTTTTCTGGTTGATCGCACAGGCTCAGCACTGTATGCCCTGATCCGGGACGCCAACACCTGTCATATCTCACAGGTGCCGTGTCAGGCCGACAAGGTCATCAGGCTGGCGTTTCCACCGGCGGCGGCTGTGTTGATACACACCGCCCGTTCGGCTACCAGCCGCCACAGTGGAATTGGATTCTCTTCATCAGTCTCGATTGCCGGAACCAATGCTCCGTCACGCGCCGCGAGCACATCGGGCATTTGCTGCCACCGCTCGGTGTCGATCAGTGCAAGATGAATTTCGGTTTTGTCGTTGATCGCATTCTCGATATGCCGGAGTTCAGCGTGCACCGATTGCGGCAAGCCGGCGGGAAGCAACGCCGCAGTGTCGGCATCGAGCACCGGCGTATTGCCGGTTGCAAGTACGGCGGCAAGCTGATTGAGCAGCCTGGCGGTACCGGACGCACAGCACAACACCTTGCCGCGCGCTGCAAAAGACAGCGAATTGCGCTCACCGGTCGGTCCGGGCAGGACCAGCGACGTATGCAACGGCGTCGCATGCGAATATCGTTCCCCGAGCGTGGCAATCCACTCATGGTGATGCATTTTTGCCCAGGCAACCAGATCACTGAATACAGGCAAGGTTTCCTGTGATTCGCGCTGATGTATCGTATGTGCGCTGCGCATGAATGCCGCGTCGTGCCGCAGACGCTTCAGGTACAGCGGACCTCCCGCCTTCGGGCCAGTGCCGGATTTACCTTCGCCGCCGAACGGTTGCACGCCCACGACCGCACCGACCATATTGCGGTTTACATAAATGTTGCCGACATGCGCGTGCGTGGTGATGAAGTCGATGGTTTCATCGATGCGTGTATGGATCCCTAGCGTCAGGCCGTAACCGGTTGCGTTGATCGCAGCAACCAGTTCCGGCAACTCTTCGCGGTGATAGCGAACCACATGCAATACCGGGCCGAACACTTCCCGCTTCAATTCGGACAGTGATGCGATTTCAATCACCACCGGCGCGACAAAGGTGCCGTGCCTGCATCCCGGAGGCAGCGGCATTTGTTTGACGATGTTTCCCTGCTCCCGCATTTGTTCGATGTATTGCAGCAGATCCTCCTGCGCCTGCGCATCGATGACCGGTCCGATGTCGGTCGACAGGCGGTCGGGGTTCCCGATGCGAAGCTCCCGCATCGCGCCATACAGCATCGCCAGCGTCTTGTCGGCGACATCCTGCTGCAGGCATAGCACTCTCAGCGCCGAGCAGCGCTGGCCGGCGCTGTCGAAGGCAGAGCTCAACACATCCTGCACCACCTGTTCCGGTAATGCGCTGGAATCGACGATCATGGCGTTCTGTCCACCGGTTTCTGCGATCAGGGGGATTTCGCGCGACCGCGCGATGGCGCGTTTGGCAAGAGTGCGGTTGATCAGCCCGGCTACGTCGGTCGAACCGGTAAACACGACGCCCTGTACGCGCGGATCGGCCACCAGTGCCGCTCCAACCACTTCCCCGCGCCCCGGCAGGAACTGAAGCGCTGCGCGCGGGATGCCGGCCTGGTGCAACAACTGTACGGCGCGGGACGCGATCAGCGGGGTTTGTTCCGCAGGCTTTGCGATCACCACGTTACCGGCAGCCAGCGCGGCGCTCACCTGGCCGACGAAAATCGCCAGCGGAAAATTCCAGGGGCTGATACAAACCACGGGTCCCAGCGCCAGCAGGTTCGGTGCGTCGGCTACCTGGGTTGCGTAATATCGCAGGAAGTCGACCGCCTCCCGGACTTCCGCAATTGCATTCGGTAGCGATTTTCCCGCTTCGCGTATCGCCAATGCCATCAATTCATATCGATGCGCTTCGAGCAAGTCCGATGCATGCATCAGTAATTCGGCGCGTTTGGCAGGCGGTACGGTTTGCCACTCGGGTGCGTATGCTTCGGCGGACATGAGTGCGGTCGCGATGTCCTCCTCGTTCGCTTCCGTTACTTCGCCGACCACATCGCGGTGCTCCGCAGGGCTTGCCAACGTATGTATGGCGCCGGTTATGTCGGAGATCGCGGCCAACAAGGGTGCGGCTTGCCATTGCTGCATATCGAAACGCTGAAATGCCGAGCCGATCTCGCGCAACACATCCTCGTTGCTCAGGTCGACGCCTGCGGAGTTGCGGCGCTCGCTCCCGTACAAGTCTGAAGGCAACGGGATGTTCGGGTGCGGTTCGCCACCGAGCATGCGCGCAGTCTCGAAGGGGTCGGCCACCAGTGTATCGATCGATATGTCTTCGTCAACAATCTGGTTGACGAAGGATGAGTTCGCGCCGTTTTCCAGCAGGCGTCTTACCAGGTAGGCGAGCAGTGTTTCATGCGAGCCGACAGGCGCGTAAATCCGGCATGGCTGGTCCGGCCCGACAATCTGGTCGTATAGCGTTTCTCCCATGCCGTGCAAGCACTGGAATTCATAACCGGTGATGCCGCGCTGTTGCGCCCAGGTGTATATCGTCGCCAGGGTATGGGCATTGTGGGTGGCGAACTGTGGATAGAGCACATCGGTCGCCGCAAGCAGCTTCTGCGCACATGCAAGGTACGACACATCGGTGTACACCTTGCGCGTATACACCGGGTAGCCGGGCATGCCGTCGACTTGCGCCCGCTTGATTTCGGTGTCCCAATAGGCGCCCTTTACCAACCGCACCATGAACTTGCGATCGCTGCGGCGCGCCAGGTCGATCAGGTAATCGATGACGAACGGGCAGCGTTTCTGGTATGCCTGCACGACGAAGCCGATGCCGTCATAGCCGGCCAGGTCGGGGTCAAAGGCCAGTGCCTCAATTAAATCGAGCGACAGTTCGAGGCGATCCGCTTCTTCCGCATCGACATTCAGTCCGATGTTGTAGCGCATGGCCAGCACGACAAGTTTTTTCAGGCGCGGCAGCAGCTCGGCCAGGCAACGCTCGCGCTGCGCACGTGAGTAGCGCGGATGCAGCGCAGACAGCTTGACTGAAATACCGGGGCCATTCCTGATCCCGCGTCCGTTCGCTGCCTGGCCGATTGCGTGGATGGCATTTTCATAGGCGGAGAAATAGTTGGCGGCATCCTGTTCCGTCAGCGCCGCTTCGCCCAGCATGTCGTAGGAATAACGATAACCGCGGGCCTCCTTGCTGCGACTGTTGTCCAGCGCCTCTTCGATGGTCCGGCCGGTGACGAACTGATTGCCAAGCATGCGCATCGCGAGGTCGACGCCCTTGCGGATCAGCGGTTCGCCGCCTTTGGCAATCAGCTTCGTCAAGGCCGAACCGAGTCCGTTTTCGCTGCTGGTGGCGACCAGTTTGCCGGTGATCAACAAGCCCCACGTCGCCGCATTCACGAACAGGGACGGCGATTCCCCGAGGTGCTTGCGCCAGTCGCCCTTGCTGATCTTGTCGGCGATGAGGCGGTCGGCGGTCTGATGGTCGGGTACGCGCAACAACGCTTCGGCGAGGCACATCAGCGCCACGCCCTCTTCCGACGACAATGAGAATTCATGCATCAGCGCATCCACACCGGAGGCGCGGGTGCGTCGTTCGCGTACCGTTTGAACCAGTTGACGCGCCAGGTCCTCGGCCTGTCCCCGTGTCCCCATATCCGTGTTCCCCTGCGCAAGCAGCCATCGCACCGCTTCACGCTCGTCCCGTCGATACGCGGGAGTGATGGCCGCTCGTACTGTCGATGGATCCGGCGCTAGCTCCGCATGAAATGCAATGAATGGCACCGGGAGTTCAGAAGCCTGCGGGGGCATGTGGAGCATGGCATCGTCCTTCAGGGAAGTAGATACTTCGATTGTAATGAGAATTTTTGAGTATTTATTTCGGTATTTGGCCTCAGTTTCGAAATATTCTATTTCGCGGCCAAGCCCGGCCAAACAAAATTCTTCAGGCGGAGTGAGATGATCGACCTCGACAAAATCAGCAAAAAGATACTCGCAGAGCTACAGAATGATGGGCGCATCAGCAATGTCGAGCTTTCATCCCGGGTCAACCTGTCGCCCGCCGCCTGCCTCGAGCGGGTGCGCAAGCTGCAAGAGTCGGGTTACATCGTCGGCTACACCGCCCAGCTCAATCCGGAATTGCTGGATGTGTCCTTGCTGGTGTTTATCGAAGTGGTGCTCGACCGTACGACGCCGGAAGTGTTCGAAGCATTCAAGCGCAGTGTTCAGGTGATCCCCGAAGTCCTCGAGTGCCATATGGTCGCGGGCGGCTTTGATTACCTGGTAAAAGCGCGCGTGAAGGACATGAATGCGTACCGCGAATTTCTTGGCAATTCGCTGCTCGAGCTGAAGGGTGTACGCGAGACGCATACCTATGCGGTCATGGAAGAGGTAAAGAGCACTACGAAGCTGCCGATCCGATAAACAGATTTCAATATTTACGCTGATCCACCGAACTTGATCTCCTCCGCAAAGTCTCATTGACAACAGTCAATGCAGGAGATCAACCCATGAATCAAGCCCAGTCCGAAGAATTACAGCGTTCCATCATTAACGAGCTGCAAGTCGCTCCCACATTCGACGCGAAGCAGGACATGGAGCGGCGCGTTTCCTTCCTGTGCAATTACCTGATCGACACGAAGACACGCGCCCTGGTCCTGGGCATCAGCGGCGGCATCGATTCGACTACCGCCGGACGACTTTCGCAACTCGCCGTCGAACGCGCGCGTGCCCAGGGGCATCAGGCGCAATTCATTGCGATGCGATTGCCTTACGGCGTACAGCGCGATGAAAGCGATGCGCAAAAAGCGCTGCAATTCATCCGGCCCGATCGCGTTCTTGCGGTTGATATCAAGCCGGCGGCCGACTCGATGCTTGAGGCACTCTGCAACGGTGAACACGAATTTGCCAA
>JBBWZW010000297.1:0-4699 GCA_039649305.1 Burkholderiales bacterium | reverse complement strand
GCCAAATTGCCCAACTTATTCCTGCGCGGCGCCTTAGCCGCCCCATCAGCGGCTCGCTGCGGAAGACCAGCCCGGCGATACCGACTGCATCGCGGCCGGCGGCAACGGTCTGGAAATATAGTAACCCTGCAGCTCATCGCAACGCAGCGTCCTCAGTATGTTGACCTGCTTTTCATCTTCGACGCCCTCGGCTACGACCCGCATGCCGAGCGCGTGCGCCATCGTGATGATGGCCTTATAAAACACTTTGCCCTTGTCGGTCGCCTCCATCGCTTCAGTGAAGAGGCGATCGACCTTGAGTATGTCGAAATCCAGCCATTGCAACTGGGACAGCGATGAGTAGCCGGTTCCAAAATCGTCAAGCAGAACCCGGACCCCCATGTTGCGAATCGCCGCAAGCTTGCCCGGAGCGTCGGAGCCGTCGTCGATCATGCAGGACTCCGTCAGTTCGATTTCCACCAGTGCAGGGTCGACATGGTGTCGCCGCAGCGATGCGGAGAGAATTTCCGCGACATTCGTTTCGTTGAACTGGCGCGGCGAAACGTTGATCGAAACCGGCAGCAGCTTGTCGCTTCTCCGGGACCACCGTTCCAGCTGGAGGCAGACCTTTTCGATGACGAGTTGCCCCAGGCCGAGAATCAGGCCGCTACGCTCCGCCAGCGCGATGAACTCATCCGGCCCCACTAATCCCTTGGCCGGGTGGGCCCAGCGCACCAGCGCCTCCATGCTTGACGTCGCGCCGGTCGCCATATCGACACGCGGCTGGTAATACATCAGGAACTGATCCCGTTCGATCGCATCGCGCAGCTCGGCTTCGCGCTCCAGTCGGGAACGCAGCATGTCGTAAAACCTGGAGTCGAAGAAGCGGAAGTGCCGTTTCCCGCTGGTCTTGACGGAATACATCGCAATATCGGCGTTGCGCAACAGCGTCTCCGCATCGGACCCGTCACCCGGGAAAAAGCTGATACCGATCGAGGCGCCGACGGACTGTATACCCTGTGAAAGCGTGAAGCTTTCCCGGAATGCCTGCACCACCCGTTCCGCAACGTGGGCCGCGTCCTGCTTGTGCGTTATGTTCTCGAGTATGACGACAAACTCGTCGCCACCCAGCCGGGCGACCTTATCCTGGGGACGCACCGCTACTTTCAGGCGGCGGGCGGCGATGCGCAACAGTTCGTCGCCCGCGGGGTGGCCCAATGCATCATTCACCTTCTTGAAGCCATCCAGGTCCATGAATAGCACCGCCAGCATCGTGCTGTTGCTCGCCGCGCGGTTGATCGCCAGCGGAAGGCAGGTCTGGACCCAATAGCGGTTTGGCAGGCCGGTCAATGCGTCTTCGTTGCCCCGCCGCTCGAGTTCGTGCACATGGGCTTTCGCGTCGCTGATGTCACGCAGCGTCACTGCCAGATCGTCGTAGGAACGGACAATTTTGCAATGCATCCATCGGGGCAGGAGCGGGCTCTCGCTCGACACTTCCACATCGTCCTCATAAAAACCGACCTCCATGGCCCGTCGCAATATTTCCAGCGGATGGTCGAAATTGGACCGTTGATAGAGCGTCGACATTCTCTTGCCGATCAGGTCTTCACGCTGACGGGCAAGGAATTCCGCGCCGTGACGATTGCAATCGATTATTTCAAAGTCGATGTACGCGCCACAGTCGCCGCGCAGGGGTCGCACGATATAAAATCCTTCATTTCCTCCTTCCGTCGCCATGCGATAGGTGTTCTGCGATCGTTCCAGTTGTACCGCTTCATTGATGTCGATCGAAATAAATACATGTCCTGCATATTGCCCGCCGGCGGCAAACCATGGCATTCCATATGATTCAAGCCAGCGCCAATCGCCATTTCCGGTTTTCACCCGTACGCGGCGCTGGAAGCGCGTGCGATTACGCAATGCCTGTTTAATGGCCGCCATGCAGTCGGTAGCGTCATCCGGATGAATGATGGCGTGCCACCCGGTATTCAGCAGGCCCACGGCGGCGCCAAACAATTCGCGATGCCGCTGATTCAGGTAAACCACATTTCCTTTCGGGTCCATCTGCGTGATTAAGGCTGGCGAGGCTTCGGCCAATGCCCGGAAACGCGCCTCGCTGGCACGTAGCGCCTCCTCGACAAGCTTGCGTTCGGTGATGTCCTGGATCGTGCCCACCATCCGACACGGGCGCCCCATGCTGTTAAGAGTTACTTCGCCGCGCGAAATCACATGCCGCTCGGCGCCGTCGGCGCGCACGACGCGCAGTTCCACATTGAAGGGAGCACGCCCCTCGAGCGCTGCGGCGACGGCGTCGTAGCGCTTCTGTCGGTCATCCGGGTGGATGAACTGCATGTTCGTCGCATAGGTAGGGCGATACGTCGCGGGATCGAGTCCGAAGATACGGAAGTGTTCCTCCGACCACGTGATGGTATCGGTTTCCAGGTCCCAATCCCAACTGCCGATGTGCGCAAGGCGCTGCGCGTCGACCAACTGTCGAGTCTGCTGCGCCAAAGCCTCCTGTGTTGCCAGCAGGTCCTCTTCGGCCTTGCGGCGTTCGGTAACATCCATTGCCGCGCAAGCTATGCCGACAATTTCGCCATGGTCGTTGCGCAGCGGTTCGATAGTCAGGTCATAGAAATCGTCATTGCCGCCGCGGGAAACTTTCACTATTTCCCTTGCGCCCGATCCGCTCTCCAGTACCCCGCGCTTGATCTGAATCAGCGGAGCTGCAAGTTCACCGGAAAGCAAAGCGTCGTCTGTCGTGCCAAGGACGTCGTCTACCGAATATCCGAGTTTTGGATTGAAGATCCAGGTATATCGCAACTCCTTGTCCTGCGTAAAAACCACCACCGGCGAACTTTTTAATGCGAGCCGGAAATGCATTTCACTGTCGCGCAGCGCCCTTTCCGCCAGCACCTTCTCGGTGGTATCAAGGAGGATCACGAGGACCCCGGCGGGCTTGCCGGCCTCGTCCAGCAAAGGAGAAAAGTCGAGGTTCAGCCAGACGTGCGCGATCTTGCCTTCACGGTATACGGTGAACTCCTGGTCGCGGCACGATCGCGAGCCGCCGGTCAGCCCGACGCGAAGTGCATCGGCGATAAAGTCGCTGTTACCGGCCCAGGTATCCAGCACCCTGGACCCGAGGAGCATGGGATGCGTCGCGCCGGCAAAGAGGGCATAAGCATCGTTATAGAGCGTGATGCCTTCGGCGCCCCAGAACAGCGCCATCGCAGCCGGGGAGCGCAAGAGATTGTCGACTGTGCTCTTCAGGCTTTGGGGCCACGCCGCGATCGGGCCAAGGCTGGTCGCCGACCAGTCGTGGGCGCGGACGAGAGCGCCCATCTCGCCTCCTTCGACCGGCCAGCTCGGGTATTCAGGCTGCTTCATTGATGCATGCTCGACGGGGTCCGGGCGGTGCTCTTTACCGCAGACACCGATAGTTTGAATTTGATGCCGAACACTGGCAAGTGCCGCGATCTGCGGCAGCATACGATTTGGACTACCCGCTTCGACACAAATTCCATCCTTGAAGCTACGTTAGTGATCCGTCACAGCGATGGCGTGAATTGGCGAGGTAGGGTGGGTCGTGACCCGCCGGATGTTTGGTATTTAGCACTGCCGGGTATTCGCTTCCGCCACCAACGGGCCGTGACAGTAGAATGAACGACGCGAGCCATGTTCTGGCCGGGGATGTTGGAAGGCGTGCAATAGTCCCTCAAGCCACGTCCCAGGAGACCGAAATGAACGCATCGATTGCTCAACCGCCGGCAAACTTCAGCGACCGTACTGTCCAACTCGATGACGTGAACCTTCATTACCGGATCGGCGGAAACGGCACCGCAGTGGTGTTGGTGCATGGTTACGCCGAGACGGGGCACATGTGGAATCCCGTCATGGCTGATATAGCGAAAACCCATACCGTCATCGTTCCCGACCTGCGCGGCGCGGGCGACTCCGGGAAGCCGGCTACCGGATACGACAAAAAGACCCTGGCGCAAGATATTCATTCACTGGTCGAATCGCTCGGCTTCGGCAAGGCCACCATCGTTGGCCATGATATCGGTTTGATGGTGGCGTACGCTTATGCGGGCCAGTACCCGGATGAAACGGAACGCGTTGTGCTGATGGACGCA
Organism: Burkholderiales bacterium; assembly: GCA_039649305.1. Lineage (GTDB taxonomy): Bacteria > Pseudomonadota > Gammaproteobacteria > Burkholderiales > Burkholderiaceae_D > Noviherbaspirillum. The sequence continues at coordinate 587 of JBBWZW010000297.1, read as the reverse complement.
TTCCTGCCGGGTATAGGCAATTGGAAGGACATGTGGCTGATGCGCGACCTGTGGCATTTTCATTTTTATGGCGAGGTGCCGCTGGCGCTGGTCGCCGGTCGTGAGCGGACTTACTTCGAGCATTTCTGGAACGATTTCGCGGCTGACCCTCATCACTCTGTTCCGGAACAGGACCGCCAGATCTATGCCGCCGCCTATGCCCAGCCCGGCGGCATGCGCGCGGGCTTCGAGTACTTCCGCAACTTTGAGCAGGATGCCGAGGACTTCCGGCAGCTCGCACAGAAAAAACTGACGATGCCGGTACGGGTCATCTCCGGTGAAAAATCGGGCGGCACCTTCCTCATCGACCAGGTGAAGCTGGTCGCGAATGATGTCGAGGGTGAGGTGATTCCGGGCTCCGGTCATTGGCTGCTGGAGGAAGCGCCGGGGAAGGTGATACCTGTGCTGGCCGACTACGTGTGTTAGGCGCCGCGCAGGGATAAGTTGGGCAATTTGGCGGCCGTCGCGGGATGCGGTGCAAGGCGTGAGGAGGAGTCATAGGGAGCTATGGCGACGACGAGCAACACGTTCGCAAGAAAAAAGAAGAA
>JBBWZW010000294.1:0-13849 GCA_039649305.1 Burkholderiales bacterium | reverse complement strand
TTCTTCTTTTTTCTTGCGAACGTGTTGCTCGTCGTCGCCATAGCTCGCTATGGCTCCTCCTCACGCCTTGCACCGCATCCCGCGACGGCCGCCAAATTGCCCAACTTATCCCTGCGCGGCGCCTAAGCTGCCAGCGCCGCTTCCAGCAACTGATGCAACGCCGCGAAATCCGGCTCGCCGAGGTAGCGCTTGATGATATTGCCATTCTTGTCGATCACAAATGTGGTCGGCGTCAGCTTGATGTCTCCAAATGACTTCGCCAGTTCGCCCTGTGTATCGAGTGCCACCTTGAACGGCAGCTTACGGGTCTGTGCGTAATTGAGCACGTAATTCGGCGGATCGTAGCTCATTGCAACGGCGACGAAGTCCAGACCCTTGTCCTTGAACTTGTTATAGGTGTCGACCAGCTCCGGCATCTCCTTCACGCACGTCGTGCATGAGGTCGCCCAAAAATTGACCATCACCACTTTGCCGCGCAGGCTTTGCATGCTCACTTTCTCGCCGGTCAGGCTGGTGAACGTGACATCTGGCGCAGCCTGCTTGTTGGACAGCGAGAAGTAGCCGACTGCGGCTATGGCCAGAACGACAACGGCTGCGAGTGCCTTGATCCAGGCGCGATTGCGCGGGGCGGCGGTGGATTCGGTTTGCATGGCAGATTATCAACGAGGTCGTTTGCGGTTAGTCGCCATTATAGTCCGACGGTGGCTGCGATGCCTTGCGACCCTGTCAGGGGCGCAAGTAAGCAAAGCCCTCTTTCGCCTGCAGGCGCGCGACCTCGACCACGCCGGATTGCACCAGCTTCGCCTCGGGCACCAACTGCGACAAAGGGACGTCATGCGCGGTCAGCGTGTTCTTGCAGACGCGGAATTCCACGCCCTGCGCAGCCAACGCCGTCACCGCGGCATCGAACGGCTTGCCGCTACGATCCCGCGCGCCGGCGAGCAGGAACCGGATGCCATCGTTATTGGCCACTACCACGATCCTGGTATCGGGTTCGGCGCGCAAATGATTGCGGATGTTGGACATCGCACGCGTTGCCTGCTCGAGGCCATCAACCAGGTGGTACACCACCTTGACCTGCTCCGCCGCGAAGCTGATGCCGGGGGTCAGGACCGATGCCAGCAATCCACCGGAGAGGGCTTTAAGGAATGTTCGACGCATGGTGATTTTTCAGTGAATTCGTAGATGGTTACCAATGATACGCCGTGTAGGTCGCGGCGACTGCCGGCGGGATTGGCGCATCAATTGCGGCGCATATGGCGCGCAGCAGGTCGGCTGTGCCAACCTCAATGCGTTCGCTCTCTCCGGCTGCGGCGAGCAGCGCTTTTATCAACACCGGCTTGGCTAGCGGCGCAAGCTGGTTGGTGCGATCGAGCGCTGTCTTCACTCGCGCGAATCCGATGGACTTCGCATCGAGCAGATCGGTAGGCAGCAAACCGAGCTCCGGCCCGTACACGTCACCACGCAGGAATAACGAGGATGCCGGTTGGGGCACTGCCGTTGCAGCGACCTGCGCAACCAGCGACAACAACACTATGCAATCTTCCTTCAGCGCGGCAAGTTGATGGAACCGGACCGGCACCGCGCGGCCCGCATGCGGATTGAGGCGGCGGATCAATACGGTCTGCAAAACAAATTCGGCCAGCGTGATCCGCCGGTCCGCGGCGATGAGGGCATCGACGGTCTTCAATAACGCGTCGCGAGCGGTTTCGGGCAACTGCCGCAGCGCGGGCATGGCGAGATCAAGCAGGGGCAAACGCGCACTGGCGGGCAATCGCCCGATAGCGTCCGCGAGGAACACGATAAAGGACACCTGTTGCGGCAGTTCGGCCCGCAACAGTGCCAACTGGACCTCGCGCGCGGCGTCGGGCGCAAGAACAAGGGCGCAGACAACAGCGGATGCTGCCCGCGGTTCGTGCACCGCATTTTCGAGTTCGGGCGCCAGCCGGATTTGTTCGGCAGGTGTATGTCCGAATGCGACCGATGTCTCTGTTGAACGTGTATTGCCGGCGAAGCCAGATGCAACAAAAGGAATGTCGGGCAGGTTAGGCGTTTCCGCCCCATAGGAGACCGGCGCCTCCGGCGCGTCGAGCAACTCGACGCTCCTGCCATAGATGCGGCGCAGCCGCTCGGGGATCGGCGGGTGAGTGGCAAACAATCCGCTCACCAGACTGGTCTTGGGCGCGCCTAAAAACAGGTGCGACAAGTGCTCGGCATTCGGATGCTGGATGCGTGAGCCTAGCTTCAAAGTGCGCGACAAGCCGCCGATCTTGCGCAGTGCGCCACCGATGCCATCCGCATTGCGGGTGAACTGCACCGCGCTCGCATCCGCCAGGTATTCACGCTGGCGCGAAACGGCGGACTTGATCAGCCGGCCGAAGAAGATCCCGATATAACCGATCACAAACAATGCAAACCCGATCGCCAGCATGATCAACTGCCCCGATGGGCCTTTTTCATTACGGTCGCGCCTGCTCCAGCTATGCGTGCCGAAATCCATCAAGTGCTGCCCGAAACTCGCCAGCATCTGGATACCGAACAAGACACCGATGAGGCGTATGTTCAGGCGCATGTCGCCGTTGAGGATATGACTGAATTCATGGGCCACGACGCCTTGCAGTTCATCCCTGGTCAGGCGGCTCAACGTGCCGCGCGTGACGGCCACCACCGCTTCGTTCTGGTTGTAGCCGGCGGCGAAGGCATTGATCGCCTCTTCCTTGTCCATTACATAAACGCGGGGACAGGCGATGCCGGACGCAATGGCAATCTCTTCCACCACATTCAACAGCCGCCGCTCCTGCTGGTCGCTTGAGGCCGGTGATATCGGGCGGCCGCCCGCCATGCGTGCCACCGCATCGCCGCCATCACGCAGGTTCCAGGTTTCGAGCAGGGTGCCGACGCCTATCAGCGCGATGGTGACCAGAGTGTTGGTGGCGAAGAAGCCTCTGGGGTAAAAATCGGGGCTTGACGAATAACCGCCTTGCGACCAGCTCCAGATCAGGACCATGGCGGCATTGACTGCGATTACGATGGCGATTACCGCGAGGACGAACAGGATGATGAGGGTTCGGGTTTGGCGGCGGGCTTGGTGTTGATGTTCGAAGAAGTTCATGGGGTTGCATATCCTTCTGCTGCGGGACCCGCCACCCCCGCCGCTGTCCCGCTTGCGGTTGCATACCCTTCTGCGAGCCCCCTCACCCCCGGCCCCGCCCCGCGCCCCACGGTTTGGCCTGCAAGCCAAACCGGCTGCGGCAGCGCGAACCGGTGGTTCGCGAAACCCTGCCTCGACCCGCCTGCGGGAGAGGGAGCCATACGTTGCGCTTCGCGCATGAAGTTAAAAGGAAACTTTGACCGTCTTCCGCTCTTCAGGCGACTCGGTAGACTGCAACATCTCCGCCCCCTTGAACGCAAACACGCCCGCAATGATCGATACCGGGAACTGCTCGATCGAGGTGTTGTAGTCCATCACCCCGTCGTTATAAGCCTGCCGCGCGAAAGCAATCCGGTTTTCGGTGCTGGTCAATTCTTCCGTCAGCTGCATCATGTTCTGATTGGCCTTCAGGTCGGGATAGGCTTCCGACAATGCGAACATTCTGCCGAGTGTGGAAGTCAGCGCGCCTTCCGCCGCGGCCATCTGCTGCATTGCGCCGGCATCGGCCGGATTAACCGCAGCTTTCGCATTTGCAGTGACCGCCTGGTTACGCGCGGCTATCACCGCTTCCAGCGCCTCACGCTCATGCTTCATGTACCCCTTCGCGGTTTCCACGAGATTGGGGATCAGGTCGTAACGCCGTTTCAGTTGCACATCGATTTGCGCGAACGCATTCTTGATCTGGTTGCGCAGACTGACCAGTCGGTTGTACGCGCCTACTCCCCAGAACAGCACCAGCAGGACGATCGCGATCAGGATTATCGTTCCGACCATGGTTTCTCCCCAAGAAAAAAAGCCGCGAGACACTATGTCTCGCGGCCTACTATATCACTCGGATACGGCAATAAAACCGATTTGAGTATTGCTTACTTTTTGGCCTGGTTTTCCGCTTGTGTCGTGAGGCGGTTCAGTTCGTCATCGGAAATATACTCGAACACCTTGATGACCTTTTGCACGCCACCGATGCCGCTTGCGAGGTTGGCGGCAAGCTGCCCTTCGCGCTCGGTCACCCGGCCCATCAGGTAGACGGTGCTGCGTTCGGTCACCACCTTGATTGAATTCGCGTACAGTTCCTTGGAATCGACGAACGATGCCTTGACCCTGCCGGTGGTGAGCGAATCATTCGAGCGCGCGGTAAAGCTGGAATTACCCATCACTTCCAGGTCGTTGACAACGGACTGCACGCCTTCGATTGCGCTGACTTCGCGCTCGACCGCCGCCTTCGTTGCTTCATCCCTGACTTCGCCGGTCAACAGCACCTTGCGGTTGAAGCTGGCCACGTTCACATGTCCGGTGCTGCCGACCAGGTTCGCAACGCGCGCCTCGCCTTTGACCGTGATCGCCTTGTCTTCGGTTTGCGCGCCGAAGGTGCGGCGATCGGTCGCCGCCAGCGTGCCCATCACTGCGGTGCCGATCGCCATTTCGATACAGCCCTGAAGGCTGGTCGCTACAGCCCCGCACAATACGATGGTAGTCAAAGGGCCGCGCAGTCCCTTCCATGCACGCTGTAATTTATTCATTCGCTTCTCCTCCGAACAAGGCGACATCGATACCGTCGCATAAACAATGAATCGTTAATAAATGCACTTCCTGGATCCTGGCGGTGCGGTCGTGCGGAACGCAAATATGTACGTCCGCATCAGTCAGCCGGCTGTTCATGTCGCCGCCACCCTTGCCGGTCAACGCGACGATGCGCATGTCGCGTTCCAGGGCAGCGTCGACTGCATTAAGCACGTTGGCCGAATTACCAGATGTGGACAGAGCCAGCAGCACATCTCCCGCCTGGCCGAATGCCTGTACCTGTTTGGTGAATATGTCCTGGTAACTGTAATCATTGCTGATCGCAGTCAGGATCGAGGTATCGGTAGTCAGCGCCATGGCAGGCAGCGGCAGGCGTTCGCGCTCGAAGCGGCCGACCAGTTCCGCCGCAAAGTGCTGGCAATCGGCCGCGGAGCCGCCATTACCGCACGCGAGGATCTTGTTGCCGTTAGACAATGCAGCGAACATAAGTTCCACCGCCTGTGCAATTGGCTGGGCCAGTACGGATGCGGCCTGGATCTTCAGTTCCGCGCTCTCCTGGAAGTGCGCGAGGATACGTTGATTGTTCATAGTGTTCGGGATTATAGGGCCTAAGGCAGGATTCATCGCGCATGCGCTTGATCAGCGGCAGGCTTGCGAGATCGGATACCGCATTATGTCAGAGGCTTAGCAGCAGTTCACGCCTCGATGGCATTTTTCAGCCAGTCAATCGATGCCCCATCAATCGCCACCACGTCGAATCGACATGCGGGCGGCATCTTATAGCGCTGCAGATAGACCTGCGCCGCGACAATCAGGCGCCGCTGTTTGCGTGGCGTCACGCTGGCCGCCGCGCCACCGTATCCGCTGACAGCGCGCTTGCGCACCTCGACGAAGACCAACGCACCGCGCTCCCGCATTATCAAATCGATCTCGCCGCCCTTGCAGCGAAAATTTCGCTCGACCAGGCTAAGGCCATTCCGCTCCAGATAGACGAGCGCCTGGTCTTCGCCGGCCTGTCCCTCAACCTGTTTGGCAGTGCGCTTGCCCATCAGGGAGTCTAACAGTCCCATCAGCGCGATCCCGACACCGCCGTCACACTGCCTTCGCGATAAATCGCCTGCTGCCCGATGCGTTCAAAAGATGGCGCCGCCGAATCGAATCGGACCCGCAGCTTTCCGGTGACGCCGTCGAGTTCAAATTCGGTGTGCTTCAATGCGATTTCGCGCGCCACGCGATAGGCGTCGATGCCGAGCGCATACAGGCGCTCGATGTCGGCCCTGCGTTTCTGTTCGGGATTGGCGATAAGGCGCGGATACCCCATCACCGCGGGATGGTCAGACTGCAATTGCCACGGAATGTCCAGCAGGCGGATGCCATCCATGTCGGGCGCACGATCCGCACTGCTCCAGTCGGTCAAAGCGACCGGATTCAGCTGCGAGGTGCCGTACATCGGAATTTCATTGCCGATTGCAGCACGCAATTGCTTGGCCTGCCTGTCGTCGAGCGCCAGAAATATCAGACTCGGTTTATCGAATTCGATTTGCGTTTTCAGCTGCGCCAGGTCGTTCGCGGCGAGATATCCGCTGTACGCGGGCAGCTCGATCGACTCGATCTCCTTGCCCTGCTTTTGCCATTGCTCGGCGAAGGCATTGGATGCGCGGCGCTGCCATGCGATATTGCTGGAGAGGGTCAGCGCCCTGCCGGCAACCTTGTTTGCGCTTGCCCACCTGGAAACCTGGCGCGCCTCGTCTTCGATGGACAGGCCCATCACCAGCATCTGTTGCGGCAGCTTCGCATCGGCAGCAGCAAGGTCCGGCGGCGTCAGCGCAATTGTCGGCTTGCGCACTTCGCCGCTTTGCGCGATGGCCGCAACACCGGAGCGCGATAACGGACCGATCACAATATCATGCTGCGCAGCTGCATCGACATAGGCGGACAACACATCCTGTGGCGCATCGCCGGTCTCCACCACGGTCACCGCCATCCCTTCCTGTTCGCGTTCATGTGCCGCCAGAAAGCCGGCGCGCACCGCGTCCGCAGCTACGCCGAGCGCATCGGAGCGCAACGGCAGAAGCAGCGCCATGCGTACTGCCGGTTCTGCGGGCGCGGACTGGTGCTGTGCCGTCGACGGAATCGAAACTCCGGGGAAAATGGTAATGTCGGATTGCGCGAGCCGGAGCGGAAAACCCGCGACGGGAACCGTGTCCACGTTCGCCGCTGTTGTATTTGCAAGCGCAGGCGGGCACAATCCGCTGAGAGCAGTTGCCAGCAACAGTACCTTCGCCAATCCGTGCACCATTCAAGTCTCCCAATGACCCAGTCTTCAACGAATCCGCTCGCCAGCATGCCCATCATGCATGAGGTGGCGCAGCAAGTTTACCCTTTGTCCACATTATATGTTGTGGCAACACCGATCGGAAATGCGGCCGATATCACCTTGCGAGCAATCAACGCACTGTCGATTGCCGATGCGGTTGCTTGCGAAGATACGCGCAATACCGGACATCTGCTGACACGTTATGGTTTGTCCAAAGAGCTGATCGCGGCGCACGAACACAATGAGCGGGAAGTGGCGGATAAGCTGATCGCCCGACTGCAAGCGGGACAACGTATCGCGTTGGTGTCGGATGCAGGCACACCTGCGGTTTCGGATCCGGGCGCCCGCATCGTCGACGCGGTGCGCGCAGCCGGGCTGCGCGTGATGCCCATGCCCGGCCCATCGGCGGCGGTCACCGCATTATCTGCCAGCGGACTCGTCAACGACCGGTTTTACTTTGTCGGTTTCCTGCCCGCCAGGAGCAAGCAGCGGGAGACGGCACTGGCCGGCCTGCGTAACATCGATGCGACGCTGGTGTTCTACGAAGCGCCACACCGCATCGTTGAGACCGTCGATGCGCTGGCCTCCGCATTTGAACCCACGCGCCAGGTTGTGCTGGCGCGCGAACTTACCAAACTGTTCGAAGAAATCCACCGCGGCCCCTTGTCGGAGGCCCCGGCATGGTTGGCAGGGGAAGCCAACCGCCAAAAAGGCGAATTCGTCATTCTGGTGGAAGGCGCGCCGGCCGCCGCGGACGAAAACGATGCCGAGGCAGACCGCGTGCTCACGATCCTGCTGGCTGAATGCCCGGTCAAGCAGGCTGCGGCGCTTGCCGCACAAATTACCGGGCAAAAGAAGAACGCGCTGTATGAGCGCGCGTTGCGGCTAAAGGACCAACAACAGTAAGCCGGTCGCTATCACCGCTGCACGATAGTCGTGCCGGTGACACCGGCATTCTGCAACTGCAGCGCCGCAGTCGCCGCATCGGTGCGGTTTGCGAACGGACCGCTATGCAGTCGGTAGAGCGAACCGTTTTCCATCACTTCAATCGGCGGCAGCGTACTTGCCCAGTTCTGCATCAGGCGGGTGCGCACCGCTTCCGCATTGGCTGCTTGTGAATACGCGCCTAGCTGGATATAGAAGCCAGGCGCTGGTGCTGCGGCGGGAGCGGAATAGACGACGGGTTTGACCGTTCCGGCCTCCGGCTGTGCATTCGCGACCGGCATGTTCGCGACAGGTTGTGGCGCGGCCTGTACGTCCTTGCCTGCGTCCTGCTTCCTGCTGTTTGCAATGCGTTCGATTTCTTCGGGCAGCAGGCGCTCTACCTCAAGCCGGGCGCTGCCCTGGCTGAGATAGTCCAGCTTCAGGGCCGCAGCATAAGAGAGGTCGATGATCCGGCCCGAATGAAAAGGGCCACGATCATTGACGCGCACGATGACCTGCCTGCCGTTGGCCACATTGGTCACCCTTGCATACGATGGCAGCGGCATGGTGGGGTGCGCGGCGGTCATCTTGTACATATCGTACGGTTCGCCGGATGAGGTTTTCTGGCCATGGAACTTCTTGCCGTACCAGCTGCCGAGGCCCCTCTGTTTGAGGGGACGGTCATCGGTGAACGGGACATACTGCTTGCCGAACACCACATAGGGGCGGTTCCCGTACCTGGTATAAGGCTCGACTTTGGGCTCCGCGTCCGGCAGGTCATGCAGCCCGTCGGGGATATCGTCACCCGGGCCATCATCCTGGTAGTAGCCACCACGTCCGGAACCGGCGCGCGGAAGCGAGGGAACATTCTTCGCAAGTTTTGGCGCAGCGACCGGGCGCGAAGGGGCGGATTCGGCATCGTTCGGCGCCGGCGATAATGACACCGTACCGCAACCTCCGAGGGTCGCCGCGGTGATGAGTAATGCGATATTCCGCCAATGGTAATACTGAGTTCGCAATGGCATTTCGCATTCTCCTTTAGTTGTCATGAAATACGTTTAGTCTGCCGCGGTGTTGCGAAGCTGCAAACCGCGCAGTATACAGCGCGGCTTTCGATCGACTTTTCGTATTTACGTTTTGTTTCCTCCTCTGCCAAAGAATGTCGTGGCTGGGCGTACCGTTTAGGCACCGCGCAGGGATAAGTTGGGCAATTTGGCGGCCGTCGCGGGATGCGGTGCAAGGCGTGAGGAGGAGTCATAGCGAGCTATGGCGACGACGAACAACGCAGCAACGCGCCCGCTACGGCCAACAAAATTGACCACCTTATTCCTGCGCGGTGCCTTAGCTCTGCACCAGCTTCCGGTGCCGCTGTATGCTCATCAATATGCCGACTCCCAGACCGAGCGTGACAAATGCGGTTCCGCCGTAACTCATGAAAGGCAAAGGCACACCCACGACCGGAAGGATGCCGCTGACCATGCCCATGTTGACGAACGCATAAGTAAAGAACATCAGGGTGAGCGCCCCCGCCAGCAACCGGCTGAAGAGGGTCGGCGCATTGGCGGCAATCATCAGCCCGCGCCCGATGAGCAACAGGTAAAGCACCAGCAGGACTGTATTACCGACCAGTCCGAACTCTTCCGAGAAAACCGCGAAGATGAAGTCGGTGGTGCGCTCGGGGATGAATTGCAGATGGCCCTGGGTGCCGTTCATCCACCCTTTCCCCATGGCGCCGCCGGAACCGATGGCGATCATTGACTGGATGATGTGAAAGCCCTTGCCCAATGGATCGGAGGTGGGATCGAGCAGGGTCATCACGCGTTGCCGCTGGTAGTCATGCATCATCGACCAGCCGACCGGCAAAAAGGCCGCGCCTGCCAGCACCAGGCCTATGATGATTTTCCAGGGGAGACCGGCAAGGAAGATCACGTAGAACCCGGCGGCCATCACCAGCAGCGCGGTGCCCAGGTCGGGCTGCTCCATGATGAGCGCCACGGGAATCATCAGCAATATGCCGGCGACCAGGAAATCCGTCCATCGGATCAGCGTTTCGCGCTTCTGGAAATACCAGGCCAGCATCAACGGCGTCGCGATCTTCATGATCTCGGACGGCTGGATGACAACACCGATGTTGATCCAGCGTTGCGCGCCCTTCTTGATGATGCCGAACAGCGCGACTGCGACCAGCAACGCGACGCCCACCGTGTAGATCGGTAACGCGAAGCGCATCAGCGTTTGCGGAGGAATGATAGCCGCGATCCACAACACGACGAACGAAAGTGCAATATTGCGCAAATGATCTTCGAGCCGGCCGGGGAAATCCATGCCGGCTGAATACATGGTCACCGTGCTGGTCGCGAGGATCAGGAAAACAATGAGTGCCAGCGTGCCGTCAAAGACGGCGAAGTAGCGTTTTATCGCCGGCCAGACTGGGCGTTTATCGGTCAGGCTTATCGTTGGCATCAGTCCTCCATCCCTGCGGGGTCGACAATCACAGGGGCCTTTGTTTCCGTCGGAGCGGGACGCTTGCCGAGTAAATAGTAATCGAGCGCGAGTCGCGCAATCGGGGCAGCGGCAGCAGCGCCGAAACCACCGTTCTCGACGATTACCGCAAGCGCGATGCGCGGGTTGTCCGCCGGCGCAAATGCGGTATAGAGCGAGTGGTCGCGGTGACGCTCAGCCATTTTTTTCGCATCGTATTTTTCGTTGCGGCCGAGTCCGATCGCCTGCGCAGTGCCGGTCTTGCCGGCCGATACGTAGCCCGCCCCGGCAAAAGCGCGCGACGATGTTCCTTCCTTCACCACGCCTGCCATTGCATTCTTCACGAAATCGAGATTCGCCTGCTTGAGGTTGATCTTGTAACTTTCTTTCGGCACGGTCAGCGTACGCTCCTTGCTGACACCGTCTTCGACGGTCTTGACCAGGTGCGGCTTCATCACCACGCCATTATTGGCAAGGTTGGAGATTGCATGCGCCATCTGCAGAGGCGTGTAGGCGTTATATCCCTGGCCGATACCGACCGAAATCGTTTCGCCGGCATACCATTTCTTGTGCTCCGGCCGTTTATACGCCGCGCGCTTCCACGCGGTCGACGGCAGCACGCCGGTACGTTCATTCTCGAGGTCGATCCCTGTCAACTGGCCGAATCCGAACGGCTTCATGAAATCATGGATTGCGTCGATGCCCAGGTCATTGGCCAGAACGTAGTAATAGGTATTGCATGACACGACGATCGACTTGTACATATCGACCATGCCATGGCCGCCGACTTTGTCGTCCCGGAACCGGTGGTTGCCGAACCAGAAATGGCCGGGATCGGAAATCGCCTGGCCGGGGGTACGCTTGCCGAGTTCCAGCGCCGCCAGCGCCATATAGGGCTTGAACGTGGAACCGGGCGGATAGGTACCGATCAGGGGCCGGTTCAGGAGCGGCTTGTCGAGCGAGGTGTTGAGCTCTTCCCAGCTTTGCTGGTCGATACCTTCGACAAACAGGTTCGGGTCGAAGGTGGGTTTGGATACGTAGGCCAGGATGTCGCCGGTGGCTGGATCAATGGCCACAAGTGCACCGCGCCGGTCGCCAAATGCAGCTTCGACGATTTTCTGCAATTCGATATCGATCGACAGGATCAGGTTGTGGCCGGGGCTGGCCGCGGTACGCGACAAGGTACGCACGGCACGGCCGCCTGCCGTGACCTCGACTTCTTCGTAGCCGGTCTTTCCGTGCAATATCTGCTCGTATTTTTTCTCCAGGCCTTCCTTGCCGATGTAGTCGGTGCCGGCATAGTTGGCAGGGTCCTCCGACTCCTCGATCTTTTTCGCGTCCTTCTGGCTGATGCGACCGATATATCCGATTACGTGCGATGCGGTTTCGCCGAGCGGGTACTGGCGGAACAAGCGCGCCTGGATCTCGACGCCGGGAAAGCGATAACGCTGCGCGGTAAAGCGTGCGACTTCTTCATCGGTCAGCCGGGTGCGGATCGGTACGCTTTCGAAATTCTTCGCTTCTTCTTGCAGGCGCCGGAAACGCCGGCGATCCTTGGGCTGGATTTCCACAAATTCCGATAGCTTTTCGATCACCACATCGAGCGGGTCGACGATCTTGGAGGGGGTAATTTCCAGCGTATACGCAGAAAAATTTCGAGCCAATACCACGCCATTACGGTCGGTGATCAGACCGCGGTTGGGCACCACCGGCACAATGGAGATGCGGTTGTCTTCGGCCTGCATCGCATAGTCGCTGTGCTTGTATACCTGCAGCCACACAAAACGCGCGAAAAGCAGCGAGAAAAAAATGATCACGAACACGCCCACCGCCGACAGCCGCAGGCGGAACAAATGCAGTTCGCGTTCAGTATTCTTGAATTCAGTCATTCTTAGTTTTACGGGCGCGGACGAAAGGCCGTGTCCGTCATTTCACTCCCCTCTCCCCCTGCGGCAGAGGGGCAGGGGGAGAGGGGACGCGCGATAGCGCATATCAGAGCTTGCTTCTCTTACACGACCGTACTCGGTCGACGTCCCATCAAATCGGCCGCGTATCATCCCGATTAATCGCCCGACGCTGCGGCGCCAGCAAAATCGATGTAACCACAGGCCACAGCACAGCGGCAGTCAGGCTTTCAACGAAATAGAGCCAGCCCGGGAAGTGTCCGCTCACGGCCACCCGTATCACCAGTTGCACGGTCTGCATCATGAGCAGCAGCGGCAGTACATGCATGGCCTGGGTCATCACCTTGAACCAAAGCACACGGCGATGAATCATGATCGCAAAATACGACAGCAAGGTGTACGACAACGCGTTTTCACCAAGCAGCGTGGCATCATGCACATCCATCAGCAAACCCATCAGGAAGGCGATACCGATGCCTACCTTGCGCGGCTGGTGAATGCTCCAGAAGATCAATACCAGCGCGACGAAGTCCGGAACCCCGAACCAGTGCCCCCAGGGCAGCAGGTTGAGCAGGAATGCGACAACCAGGCTGGCCGTGATGAACAGCGGGTTGGCCGGTAGCAGTATGTAATGTGGCTGGTTCATGGTGACGGCACCTTCTGCACAGTCGGGGCGGCGGGTGGCGCGGCGCGGCCTGCGGGCGCGGCAGGCGCAGCGGCTTTCGCCGCTTCCTTGGACGCCTCTTTCGCGCTTTGGGCAGCGGCCTTCGCCGCCGCCTTCCTGTCTTTCATATCCTCGGGCGCCGGACGCGGCGGCAGTTTGGATTCGGTCAGCAGTATCAGCAGCTGACGGTTGCGATCGATCCCGGCCAGTGGCTGGCATATGATGCGCGCAAACGCATCGGTTGACTTGCTTTCGACCTGCACCACCTTCGCGACCGACAGCCCGGCCGGGTAAACGCCGTCGATACCGGACGTCACCAGAATGTCGCCGTTCTTGATATCGGCATTGACAGGCATGAACCGCAAGTCGAGCGAGCCGGAATGACCCTGTCCATAGGCGATGCTGCGCAGTCCGGTGCGCACCACCTGAACCGGAATGGCCTGGTCCTTATCGGTCAGCAGGGTGACTTCGGAGGTGAACGGAAACACGCGTGTGACCTGGCCGACAATCCCGATATCGTCAATCACCGGCTGCCCGGGCGCTACGCCGTGCTGCGTACCGCGATCGACTATGATCTTGCGAATGAACGCATCGCGGGCGTCATACAGTATTTCGCTCATCACCGACTTTACCGGCAACTGCTCGTTGGCCGTCAGTAGCTTGCGCAACTGGGCGTTTTCAGCCGACAGGTGCTGCGCCTGCTGCTGGGTCTGGGCGTTGGAGACCTGATGCTGTATCAGGTTGCGGTTTTGTTTTTAGCGCGACGTCAGCGAGGAGAAATAATCGCCCACCTTGTAGGCCGCATCGCGCGGCATCATTGCAACGACTTGCAGCGGGTAGAGCGCGGTGCCGACCAACTGGCGCACGACTTTGAGGGCGTGCAAGCG
>JBBWZW010000290.1:0-5085 GCA_039649305.1 Burkholderiales bacterium | reverse complement strand
CCCTGGATGTGCGGTCGGGCAGGCTGGTGAGCCTCACGATGACGCCGATGCAGATCCGCCGCTTTCGACTCAACCTGGCGCCGGACGACGAAGCGCGGTGGCTGCTGGACGTATTCGACACCGAATGCCGCAAGCTCGGTAGCCGGGTCGTGCGCCAGGACGACGGTGACTTCCGGCTTCTTTGGAAGAACTGAGAGTTACCGCACCTCCACGGAAGTCCGGTATTCGTTCACCGCTTCCACCAGGAAGCTGCTGGATCTCAGGAACCGTTGCAAGCCCATAAAACAGCAGATGGAACACCATTCGCGTCGTCGATCACTGACAAGGGTCAATCGTACCGAATGTTCCCGACGTATCCTGAATACATTGATGCCCACAACGTATGTGGAAGCACATTCGAAGTAAGCCGAAGAGAAACCGAGCGCGTTGTTATGATCGGTGCATCATCTTCACGTTGTACGGGTGTACGAGGGACAAATCAGAACTGGACCGGAGCTAAAGGCAGGCCATGAGGAGGACCTATGGCTGCAACTACTGCGTCGAAAGCCCAAAAGTCACCCATCGACTATGATTCGGAAACCCGGTTCGGTGTTGTGATGTACGGAGGCGTCTCGCTGGCAATGTACATCAATGGGGTGGCCAACGAGATGTACGAGATGGCCCGCGCCACTCCAAAGTTCGAATATGACCGTAAGCCAATCGGGACGTGCGCACTCTATCGACGCCTCTCGTGGCTGGTAAACAACCCCGATTTGCGCGAAGAATACTGCCGTCTCATTGAAAGCGAAAGGCTTGAAGAGCAACGTTGCGGCAAGGCGCCCAGGGACGTCTGGCCGGGTGAGTGGGATGACACATTCCTTGCTGGTCTTCCTGGCGCAAATCGGGTGCGTTTGGTTGTCGATGCCATCGCGGGCACCTCCGCCGGCGGTATCAATGGAATCTTCCTTGCCAAGGCGCTCGCTAATGGTGAGCCGTTCGAGCGGTTGAAGGACCTGTGGCTTAAGGAAGGCGACATTAGTTCGCTCCTCAACGACAGACGCTCGTACAACGATATACGTAACTTCAAGCCGATCGGTCCGCCTGGATCGTTGCTCAACGGCGATCGCATGTACCTCAAGCTGTTGGAAGCAATTGAGGGGATGAGTTCAAAATCTGCGGAAGTTAACGCCGAGTTGGATAGATCGATGGTCGACGAATTGGATCTCTTCGTCACGACGACCGACATCAATGGCTCGCCCATCCCTCTCCGCCTGACCGACGACATTATCTACGAGCTACGGCACAAGCGCAGTTTTCATTTTAGTTATTCAAAGGAACTGAAGGATGAGAACGACTTCATTCCCGAGAATAACGGACTGCTCGCCTTCGCCGCGCGATGTACCTCGTCGTTTCCATTTGCATTCGAGCCGATGACGCTGGCCGCTGCCGAACGACTGCTAAAACCCCGGTCCTTCGAAAAGGTAAAAGACGCAGCCTTCTTCTCGTACCTGCCTAACGAGCATGTGAAGAAAGGAAAGCACCTCAAGCGCGCTTTCGGGGACGGCGGTTATCTCGATAATAAACCGTTCTCATACGTCGCGAATATCCTTGCTATCCGTCAGGCCTTCGTGCCCGTGGACCGCAAGTTGATCTATGTGGAGCCTGCGCCACAGGCCATCGTATCCGATGTATCGAGGAGAGACGACTCCGACCGCGTCAGTGGCAGCGATCCTCAATCTGGTGACCGGATCCCTGATGCGCTGAGCAACTCGTTTGCTGCGCTGACAACCATTCCCCGATACGAAACGATCCGTGAAGATTTGCAGGCAGTGCTGACACGTAATCATGCTATCGAGCGCGTGGATCGCATCGTGCGGGAAGGAGAGAAAGACCTGCATCAAATGCTGGAAGGAGAATCCAACCCCTACGTGCGCATCCTGCGTGAAAAACAAGGCCGGGTCCCGCCGTTTCCGGATTTCGAGCGCAGCGATATGGTGAAGTATTTCGGCACTGCGTTCCTGGCATATCGTCGTGTGCGGGTCTCTTCTGTAACTGACAGGATTGCCGAACGCCTGGGCCAACTTTGGGACACCGAACGCGACTCAGACCAGCACTATGCATTGACTGCAATCGTGCGCGAATGGCGCGACCTGAACTATCAGGAAGAGACGAAGGGAAAGTATCAGTCGATCAACAGGTTTATGGAGAAATTTGATGTCGACTATCGTATTCGTCGACTGAGCTTCCTGCTTCGCCAGATTGATCATTTGACGCGGGTGCTGCGACAGCTTCTTCGAAATACCCGTAACGAGCCGAAGTTCAAATTGACCGAAGGGGATTTAGAGAATCTTCCGTTGGCTGACGAGAGGATGATTATGCGTCTGGAAGAGCAGGGATTGTGTCTGCTGAATGGGAAACAGGACGCTTGCGCCATGCAAAGTGCTCTTGCTGCACTCAAGGTATTGAAGGCCGACCTGAATGCCGCGCAGAAAAAATGGCGGATCCGCGACCACGTTCTTGGAAAAAGCGTCGGTGAAGGCAAGTGCCCGATTGACGACAATCTGCGCAAAGAGTTGAAAGCGATTCTTTCACTGGTATTAGGACACGGCGCAATCAATCGCGTCACTCTGACCACGAGATCAGGCAAGGTGCCGGTGATTATGTCCAGGGAGACTCAGCGAGCCTGTTCCTATTCCCGCACGATGCGGGAAAGCGTGTTGATCAGGGTACGGGCACTCAACGCGCAGGCAAAGTTGTCGGACCGGACCATACTCCAGAATACGCTTGAAGCCGGTATCGAATCGATGGACGCGCGGATAGATGGGCCAGTTACCTGGGACTTGCTGGGCAAGCCCCGGCTGACGTTAGTGGGTACAGGGCCGACAGTAACGCTTGATAGCAAGTCGAACCCTGGTGTGAAGTTGCGGCCTTGTGTCGACATGGTGGGGAACCCTGTCCTCGACAGTATCGAGGGGCAGGTGGTGCGACGTATCCTCGGCGAGTATTACGTCTATTTCGACCTCTTCGATCAGATGAGCTTTCCCCTGTTTCACGGGACGGGAATAGGTGAGCCGTGCACTGTCGAGGTGGCTCGTATCAGCCCTAAAGACGCGCGAACCCTGGTCGATGAACAATCCGATGGCCGTCGTAAGTTGGCGGGTACGGCGCTGGGAAATTTCGGCGGCTTTCTCGATGAGCGTTGGCGCCGCAACGATATTATGTGGGGGCGTCTGGACGGGGCAGAGCGGCTGATCAAAACCATGCTTCCAATGTCAGACTCCTGCACGCAAACGATACGGGAAGAACTTACCCGGCGGGCGCATCTCGAGATATTGCGAGCGACGTTTTTACCTGAGGCCCATGGAAAGCTTTTAAACTTGTGGGTCCGGGACCTCAACGAAATGTTGCAAAACGCGAGCCCGGTCAAGTTGGTACGCGAGAGGATTAAGGCGGCAGTGGGCCGGCCGTCGCAACAGCGTGCGCAGCTACTTAATGACGTGGCGTCGCTCCTTGACGAACAGGGTTTCGTCGACTACGTGAAGAAGCACGACGTCGATCGAAAACCAGACCCGCAAGCGACGCTTAACAATGTCTCACGCGCCGTCACCATTACAGGTCGCATACTTCAGGAGATCACGAACAAGCGGGGCATGAATTCAGTCGTGCCACGCTGGTTGGCACGTTCAGGCTTGATGCTACAAGGGATGGTTGCGGTTTCGCTGCCGGGCAGTTTGTCGGCCCGGGTGTGGTCTCACACTTTGAAAATGCTGTACATGTTCCTGGCCTTTTTGTTTGTGTTCGCACTACTGCAAGGTTCGTCCGGTGCGCAAGGCCTCGCAGTCACCGCGCTTATCGTCACAGTGTCCGCACAAGCGCTGACACGATTATTTGGCGACATGATGGAGTCCAAGGCCGGGATGTTAAGGGCGTGGCTGATTGTACCGGTGGTGATAGGCCTTGCGTTGGCTGCATGGGGAGTCATCGCCTTGTACAAGGACCCCTGGTGTGAAACGTTTGGTCTGGAAAGTGCGCCAGGCAGCGGCTGTTTCTGGGCAGTTTCGGAATTTGCACGAGAGGAGATTTGGAACCCGCTACGGAACTTCATGCATGCGCGCTTCTTCAACTAGAGAGAATCATCCGAAAAGCGTTAATGCTCCTCGCCATTGCCACGCTGTCGACAGCGGCACAAGGCAGCCACGATATGGCCAACGAGAGGGGCGTCTGGCTGACCGAGAGCGGTAACCTTGAAGTCGAGATTGCGCCATGTGGAAAGGCGCTCTACGGCACCGTGGTCAGAGTCATCGCGCATCGCGCGATGAGCAGTCCAAGCAATGCTTCCGCGCCGAAGCCCGGCGTCCAGCCGTTACTGGGTATGAAGATCCTTTATGACCTGATGCCCATACGCGAGCACGAGTGGCAAGGACGCATCTACAATCGCGACAATGGTGAAACCTATGATTGCATCATGACGTTGGACGGGTCCGACCAACTGAAGATCCGCGGCTACAAGCTGTTGCCGATGTTCGGCAAGACCCAGGTCTGGCAACGCGTATCCGAGAACCCCACCCGATGATGCAGTTCGCACTTGCCTCGTTTGTGGGCACGCTTACGGTCGCCGCGCCTCGTATCTTGCCTATGCTGCTCTTCCTGCTTGGCGCTACTGTAGCTGAAGCGCTGTGCGTCAGTTGGGCGAGCCGGTCGGTACAGTGGCGCACCCCTGTACGAATTGCAGGAGATAGCCGGATGGAAACCAGAAGCCCTGGTGCGGCGGTATGCGCAGTCGCGCACGCGTACTGCGGTACTTCAACTGACGGAATGCTTCCACATCGCTTTGGCCGGCGTATAATTTTTAAGCAGCCCAAAGAGAAAACTGGTTCGCACTGAACCCATTGGGTCGTTAGCTCAGTTGGTAGAGCAGCGGACTCTTAATCCGTAGGTCGAGCGTTCGAGCCGCTCACGGCCCACCAAAAAATCAAGACCTTAGGCGCCGCGCAGGGATAAGTTGGGCAATTTGGCGGCCGTCGCGGGATGCGGTGCAAGGCGTGAGGAGGAGCCATAGCGAGCTATGGCGACGACGAGCAACACGTTCGCAAGAAAAAAGAAGAA
>JBBWZW010000095.1:0-9140 GCA_039649305.1 Burkholderiales bacterium | reverse complement strand
GCAGATTCCCTGGTAAGGCTGGATGTGTGAGCAGGCTGATACTTTCTGCAAATACAGTTGGACCGGTTTTGAACATTTCTTGCACTTGAAGGTAAGTGTGCGGGCTGGTTTGTTGCTCATGTTTTTGTTGATGGAAGAATGGATAGGCGCGTAAGCCGTTGCCAGGATGATAAAACCGGCGAACAGAAGTCCGGAGGGAACCGAAGTGTAGCAAAGGAAAAGGAAGCAGGTGCGCTCCGACGCGTTTTACATGTTTCACGCTAGAATCGGCAGCTTCCGGTTTTGTTGCATCCCTGACTATGAATTCCCCGCCCGCTGCAGTCGTCTCCCCGAAAACCAACTGGCCGGCAGTTCTCGCGGCAGTGCTTTGCGGGGTCGCCGTCGCCATGAATGTCGGGAAAGTATCGATCGCCATGCCGCATTTGCGATCCGAGTTTCATCTTTCGCTGGTCGCCGCCGGTTGGGTGTCGTCGATGATCAATACGATGGCAGTGGCCACGGGTTTGTTCTTCGGCCTGCTCGGCGACCGGATCGGCGCGCTCAAAATGTGTTTCGCCGGATTGTTGGTCAGTGCGTTGGGCGGCACAGGAGCATTGATCGCAAGCGGTGAAACGGCACTGTTGCTGTCACGTTTCGCCGAAGGCGTCGGTTTGGTATCGGTCGCCGTGTCGGCGCCTGCCCTGCTGAGTGCTGCCAGCAGCCCCGCAGATCGCCGCTTTGCACTTGGCATCTGGAGTTCGTACATGCCGGCCGGCGTCGGGCTCGTGATGCTGCTTGCGCCGCTAATGATGCATCTGTCCGGTTGGCGTGGCGTGTGGCTTGCGAGCCTTGCGGTGGTACTGCTCGCGGCACTTGCGATTCATCGATGCCGGCAGGCCTACCACCTTCCAGTCCGTATCGCTGCGAAATCACATCCGCTGACGACGGCAAAGGAAGCGCTGGCGCAACCGGTGCCATGGTTGCTCGCTATCGCCATGGGGTGCTGGACGCTGCAGCACTTCGCGCTGATCATCTGGCTGCCGACCTTCCTCCGGGAGCAACGCGACCTTTCGCCGATTGTGGTGTCGCTGCTGTCGTGCCTGATGGTGCTGGTCAATGTTCCGGGCAACCTGATCGGCGGCAGCCTGCTGCAACGGCATTTCAAGCGCGGCAATCTGATTGCGTTCGCTAGTCTCGTCACCGGGCTTTCTGGCGTTGGTATTTTTCTTGACGTGTTACCGGATCTGCTGCGCTATGCGCTTTGTTTGACGTTGTCTTTTGCGGGAGGATTGATTCCTGCTTCGGTGCTTTCGGCATCGGCTAGTTTCGCGCGTACGCCGCAGCAGATTGGGACGTTGCAGGGGTTGTTTATGCAGTGTGGGAATCTTGGGCCGTTCATTGGGCCGCCTCTGATTGCGATGCTGGTTGCCGCGAGTGGGCTGTGGCGGGATGCGCTATGGGTGACGGGGGCTGCGGCGGTTGCGGGGGGTGTGCTTGGATTGGTGGTACGACGGTACGAGGGCGTTCAGAAGGGACCGTAGGTGGGGATGCTGATCCCGACATTCATACTTCGCACATCGGATGGCTTTTATGCGGGGGCGAACCCGAGTCAATCTTTGGATGAAATTCCCACGCCATACCGCCCAGGGAAGCCGTCGGCCGCGCCAGGTCCGAATGTCGGGATTGGCGTGCGCGCCGCAGATCGCAACCTGCGACGCGTGGTTACTTCCGCTTCTTCACCCGATCAAACACCGAACCCCACAAAGGATGTCCCTTCTCACCCGGAGCGAGATCAAACGCCGGATCAATCTTCAGCGCCTTCTCAAACTGCCGGCGGCAAAGCGTCTGCCGCGACGTGACGCAATAACTGAATGCCATGTACTTCAACGCCCGAGTCTGGACGGATCTATCCGCAGACCGGATTTCCGGTGCGTTGAGGCGCCTGATCGCGGCGTTGAATTCGCCTTTGTCGTATAACTGGATGCCTTCGTTCAGCGCATCCACAGGATTCTGTGCGGCAGATGGTGAGGCTGTGGTGCTACGCGGTGCCTCTGCAGCCGGAGGCGCTCTTTTTGGCGTGTGCGACTCGGAAACCGCGGGCGCTTTTTTCGCCGGTTCCGGATCGGGAGTCACCGCTTCCTTGATACGTTCGACGGTCGCGCAGCCGCTCATCAACATGAGCGCAGCAAGCACCGCGATCGCGCGCTTATTTAATCGGGGAGAAATCATGTTCAATGCTGCCTGTCTTTTTCTTGGTTATCTCGATTTCAACCGTATGGCTGCTGAAGCTCGGGTTCTCGATTCTTATCTCGTGCCTGCCGGCCGGCAGATCCAGTTTCTTCAGCGGCGGACTTGCACCGCGGGACACGCCGTCGACATACACCGTACCCCATGGTTTGACGTTCAGCCTCACCGACCCGGTCTCCGCGATCGGCGACAGCTTCATCACCGGCGGCTCCTCGGTGACTGCCGGTAGCATAGCAGGTTGCTCCACGGGTGCGGCCACCGTCACCGGCGGGGGTGCAGCGCCGAGCGCCTTGTTCACCTTTGCGGACTGCGCGACCGGCGCAATTGCAGCGGGCTCCTTGCCTTTGAATGAAGCGAATCCGGCGATGGCGAGCCCACCCAGGATCGCCGCGACTGAAAATACATGAATGGCTTTGGGCGACTGCTTCCGGGTGAGTGGCGCATCTGCTGCGGATTTCTTTGCAGGCGCCGGCGATTCGGGCAACGCCGCGGGGATCGCCGAAGCGGGAATCGGAACCGGCACCGAGAGTTCCAGCCCCAGCATTTGGCGGAACTGATCTATCGATTGCGGCCGGTCTTCCGGCTTGAGGGCCAGGCCCTGGTCGATCGCGGCGAGGAATTCACGACTGTATCCTTCATAGCCTACGCTTTCCAGCAACTCGATCGGGTCCCTGACCATGCGTGCCACAGACGTCGGTGGCGGTATTTTCGCAATGGCAAAATAGACCACCGCGCACAGCGAATAGATGTCGGTCCAGGGTCCTTGCGGCATCGCCGCTTCATTGGCGTATTGCTCGACCGGTGCATAGCCCGGCTTCAGGATCACGGTCACCGCATGGTTCATGTCGCCGATGATCTGGCGTGCTGCGCCAAAGTCGAGCAACACCGCTTCGCCGTTGTTCTGGATCATGATGTTGTCGGGCGATATATCGCGATGGAGTACCTGCACCCGGTACAGCGCATCGAGCGCTTCGAGCACCGGTTTCAGCATGCCCTTGAGCCACGCTTCCGTCACCAGTTCCGGATTGTTCCGGACCAAGCCCTTGATGGTCTGGCCTTCGTAGTATCGCATCGCCATGTAGCCGGTGTGGTTCTCTTCCCAGAACCGGTACACCTTGATCAGCGCGGGATGGTCGAATTGCGCCAGCATCCGCGCCTCGTTGATGAAGCTCCTGAGGCCGGCGTCGAACGTTACCTTTTCGCGTTGCAGGCGCACCGCCACGCTTTTGTCCGGGCCGCGCCTGGCGAGCGCGTTCGGCATGTATTCCTTGATGGCGACCGTGCGTTGCAGCGAATGGTCGAATGCGAGATAGACGATGCCGAAGCCGCCCTCGCCGATGACGCCGGTGATTTCGAACTCCGCCAGGCGCGTGCCAACCGGAAGACAGGCGTCGGAGCCGTTTATGGATGTGTCGTTGGAGACGATCGACATGGTGTTTTGCATGATCAGTACGGCTCGTCGTTAAAATTCGTTAGGCTGCAATGTCGGGTCGTCCAGGAAGATCGCGAACGCGGTGTAGTTGTCGCGTGATTTCCCGGAAAGCCTGCCGTTCTCTTCCACCAGCGCGCGCATCGCCGCCAGCCATTCCTGCGCGGAGCGCGCCGGGGCGATTACCTCTTCCATATTCTTCTCGACGATCCATTCCCAGAAGCCATCGGTACAAACCAGGAATGCATCGCCGGCCAGGATCGTGGTCGCGGCAAGCGTCACTTCAGGTATGTCGCCGCTTCCACCGCCTATGGCCGCGCACAGCGCGTTGCGCTGCGGATGCGTGCGCAACTGGTCAGGGCTGCAATACCCTTCGTCGACCAGTTGCTGTACCAGGCTGTGGTCTTTGGTGACGCTGTAGACCTTGTTCTGGCGGAACAGATAGACACGCGTGTCGCCAAGATGCGCCCACAATGCTGAACGGTTCCGGCGGTCGATCAGGACGGCTGCGACGGTCGCGCTCATTCCCTTCAACTGCTCGTCTTCCGACTTGCGCCGCGCTACTTCGCCGGCGGCGCAATCGATATAAGAGCGCAGCGCGCGGGGGGCGAAAGAAGCTTCGTGCATGAATCTGCCGGTGACCGCTTCGACGACGATCTGCGCAGCGATCTCGCCGCCGGCTTCGCCGCCCACTCCATCGGCCACGACGAAGCACGCAAGGTCTTCCAGTTGCGCACTGCCGAGCGCGTCCTGGTTCGATACGCGTCCCCCGACATCGGTCACCTCGGCAAAGCTCAGGACCAGTTCGCTGCTGATGAGTGCGCGATCAGGAATGTTGAGCATGGTTTTGTACCCGTTCGATTTCCTGCTCGTATGCATCGAGGAACGCCTGGCCGAACAGCGCCTGGAAATCGTCCTGCGCTTCGGCGCTGATCTTCCCGAACAACTCGGTGTAGGCGTCCCACAGCTTCGCTTTGCGATTGGTGGGCATCATCGAGCCGAATAGCGAGAGCTCCTTGGCTTTCACTTCCACCTTTTCCGGGTCGAGGCGCTTCAACATATCGACCATGGCGGAGCGCATGCCGGCAACCACGGCGAGCTGATGCGCATGCAAATCTTCGTACGCATCTTCCATCGCTTCGGTCGGGCTCATGAAACCGGGCATCTTTTTACGGAACATTTGCGTCAACACCGTTTCGCTATCCGGCAAGAATTTCAGGGGATTGTTGTTCCTGACGACGACTTGCGTCACATCCGCCCTGACCTCGCGCTTGACCAGCGCCCGCAGTGCATTCAGGTCCATCGTCCCTTGCACTGAGATCGCGAGCAGCTTGCCGAGCATCTCCATGAATTCCGGTGTCAGTCCCTGTGCCAGCGTCACCGAAGGGATGCCGGCGCCATTCAGGAAGGCCTGGATCAGCGCCTCGTCCTCCGGGCTGGTTGGGGCTACCTCCGCAGCCGGCGACGGCGGAACAGCGGGTTGGGCATCAGGCAGTGCATGGGAGGACGCGGCGGCACCGAAGCCGGGCAATGGCCGCTGGGCGGCGGCTGCTGCAGCCTTGGCAGCGGCTTCCTTTAACTGGGAGACCGATGCGCGCCTCGGGGCCGGTTCGGGTGCCGATTTAATGACCGCTTCAGCACGCAATACATACAGGCCAATCTGGATTTCGTCGCCGGACCGCAGTTCGTGTTCGCGCTCGGAGGGGATTTCCCGGCCGTTCACCATGATCGGCGTGGCGCGGCTCAGGTTCGTGATCGTATGCCGCAGGCCATCGCTTTTAATCCGGGCCTGGGTGCGTGAAACGAGATTCTTGGGATCGTCGAGCACAAAGAAATTATCCCTGCTGCGCCCCAGGGTGCGGCCCTCACGGTCGAAAACCGCCGACGCAGGTGCCGCCGGGATTTCATTGTTGTATGAGACGACGCTGATCTTGATCATCCGAGTGCTCCGCAAATCTCGCCGATTTACCAATCCGGCAAGAACCGGATCGAAATGTCACGCATATTTCTACGTGGCATTGTAGCGAATACGGAAACCTAAAAGAATTTCTTAGCAGAAATTAAATCGGTTTGTTGAAGGTTTGTTGCTGAGAGACCAAGGATGGTAGCCAGAGTGCTAACAAATTATCCCGTTACCCATTTATCAGGGGGGCGCATGATACGAACCTTCTCGCGCGGCCGCGGGGTCGGTTTTGATAACCGCGGGCGCGATCGGGTTGGCGGGCTCGAGGCGGCTCTTGCGCAGCAGGCCGGCTTTGTCGAGCACCGGATAAGCGGGTGAACAGAATAGCGAATGCAGCCGCTTCATGTCGCTGATGATGTCGAGGTGCAGTGAACTGGTTTCTATGGTTTGCATGCTCTCCCCCGCAAGACGCAGCAAATGGGTTTGCGCATATCGGCGCTCGAGGTCGCGGAAAGTCTCTTTTTCCTCCAGCAGCCGCTGCGCGCTTTTCACGTCGCCGTTGAGGAAGACCGACAGGCCAAGTTGCAGGCTGGTGACCAGCCGCGCATGCATCTCCATCACTTCACTCATGCCGGCATCCGAGAAATGGCGCCGCGGGACGATTTTCTTGGTTTCCACATCGGTGACGATCCGTTCGATGAGGTCGCCCGATTGTTCCAGGTTGATCGTGAGCGTGATGATGTCGGTCCAGCGCCGGATCTCGGCCTCATCCAGCTCTTGCCGCGAAACCCGCGCCAGGTACATCTTGACGTCTGTGTACAACTTGTCAACGTCATCGTCCAGTTTGCGCACTTCGCGTCCGCGCGGCGCATCGTTGTCACGGACCACAACCAGCAGTCCCGCCAGCATGTTCTCGATGATCTCGCCCATGCGAAGCACCTCGCGCGCGGCATTGGCGAGCGCGAGGGTGGGCGTGTTGATCGCGGCCGTATCGAGGTAACGGGGCCGGATGCCGGCGCCGGGTTCAGCGGAATCCGGAAGCGACTTCATGAGAAAACGCGCCATCCGTTCGGTCATCATCAGGAACAGCACGCTACGCACAAAGTTATAGGCAATGTGGAACGCCACGACCGCCTTGGTCGGATCGGTGATCAGCTGCGACAATTCCACTTGCAGCAGGCCGATGAAAGGCAGCACGACCGCGGCACCAGCGAGCCGGAACAGCAGGCTGCCCAAGGCGACGCGGCGGCCGGCCGCATTGTGATTCGAGGCGCCCACTATTCCCAGGATCCCGCTGCCGAGGTTGGCGCCCACCACCAGGCATAGCGCCACTTCGAGTGAAATCACGCCGGAAGTTGCCAGGGTTGCGGCAAGCAGCACCGCCGCCAGGCTCGAATATGTCACCATCGCGAACAGCGCGCCGATCAGTGCGTCCAGCAGCAAGTCGCCGGTGAGCGAGGAAAACAGGACTTCGATCCCTGCCATCTCGGTCATCGGCCGGGTGGCGGCGGCAGTCAGTTGCAGCGCCAGCGTGATCAAACCGAGCCCGATCGCGATGCGGCCGATCTGTCCGGATTTCTTCTTCTTGCTCGACAAATGCACGATCACGCCGCAAAAAATCAGCAGCGGCGACAGCCACGATAAATCGAAACTCAACACGCCCGTCATGAGCGCCGTCCCGACATCCGCACCGAGCATGATGGCGAGCGCGGGCGCGAGGCCGATCAGTCCCTGCGCGACGAACGAGCAGACGATGACGGAAGTGGCATTGCTGCTTTGCACCAGGCTCGTCACACCCACGCCTGCCATGAACGCCATGCCGCGGCGTTTGATACTGGTGCTTAAAACGCGCCGCAGGTCAGCGCCATACACGCGCAGTACACCGGTACGCACCAGGTGCGTGCCCCAGACCAGCATGGCCAGGGCGGAGAGGAGGTTGAGCAGGGTCAGCATGCGGCGGCCGCTACTCGCGGTTCCGTAACAGGTGCCGCGCCAGTTCGGCGAATCCGGCGCCATGCCCCGCCTGCGTCACGAAGCTCGGCGGATGCGGTAGCCGTTCGGCGAAATCGCGCACGTTGGCGACGCCGACGGATAACGGAAAATAGTCGAACATCGGCGCATCGTTCGGCGAATCGCCGGCAAACACACAACGTGCGCGTTGCGCCGGGTCGTTCAGGTCTGTTCTGTAGCGTTCGTTCATCATTATTCTGGCCATGCTTAGTTTGTCATATTCGCCAAACCAGCCATTGACATGGATCGAACTGACTTTCGCCGTCATGCCCGCCTCCTCCATCAACGCGACTATCCGGTTGATGGCTGCATCATCGAGCGGCGGTACGTCTTCGCAAAAGTCGATCGCCAGGTCGTAGAGACGGCAGAACTGGTCCGATGCGATGCCCGCCCCCGGCACCTCACGCAGGATGCGCTCGCGTACCCCGGCCAGCCGGGTCGCATTCGCAGCTCTTGTGCTGTCATCATAGAGATGGCGGGTGCGTAGCTTGCCGCTATCGCCATCGTGCCAGAGATAGAACGCGCCGTTCTCGCCGATGACCCCATCGACCGGCCACATACGCGCAATATGGTCGCACCACCCTGCCGGCCGGCCGGTGACCGGAATCACACGCAGTCCCGCAGCCTGCAGGTCTTCCAGCGCAGCGTAGGCTTGCGCCGTCAGCTTGCCTTCTGTCGTCAGCGTATCGTCGATATCGGTGAATACCGTATCGACCGCGTCGATCGGCAACTCGCTCAAAGGCTTCATTCGAGTTCCAGTAACTGCGGTTGATGATCCGAGGAGCGGGTCTGGCTGTCGAGGCGCACTGCGCGCACCCGTGGCAACAGGTCTTCGCTCGCAAAAATGAAGTCGCAGGTGAACGGCTCCGGCCACTGCTCCCGGTCGTACAAACCGACGTTGTGCGGATGCGGGGTGTCAGGGTGCAGGTATTCCCAGGTATCGACCAGGCGCGGGGTATGCTCGTCGACCGGCTCCTGCAGGCGGGTATGCAACGGGTCTTCCGGGCGGAAGTTGAAGTCGCCCGTAAGGATGGTCCGCGTCGGCTCGGGGAATGAGTGATAAGGCGATTCGTTCGTAACACGCGTGCGGGTGAGCGCCGACCGGGCGCATGCCTCGGCATATACGAAACGGATCGCTTCGATCTGTACTGCGCGTTGGATAGCGGAGTGGTATTCGAGATGAGTGGTCATCACGCGCAGCGGTCCCAGCGAACTGGCCACCGTCACTTCGAGTAATGTGCGCGGCATGCTGATCGCATCGGGGTCCGGCGACCACGGCAACTGGTGCCGCAACACGCGCAGTACCGGGTACCGTGACAGGATCATGTTGCCGAATGCGCGCCGGCTGCCATCCTCACCGAGGATGTCGACACCGGCAATCGGTACCGGCGTGAAATCGGGCAGCAGTTCCGCGAACAGCTCGAACTGGTTTTCTCCCTTGCGGCCGGCCAGCGCCGGAAAGTTCGCCGACACCTCCTGCAAACACAGCACATCGAAATCGCCGAGCGCACGCGCGTCTTCAACTATGCGGGCCGGATCTACACGTCCGTCCACGCCTCGGGACCATTGGAT
>JBBWZW010000278.1:0-15730 GCA_039649305.1 Burkholderiales bacterium | reverse complement strand
CGCCGTAAGCGCGAGAA
Organism: Burkholderiales bacterium; assembly: GCA_039649305.1. GTDB lineage: Bacteria > Pseudomonadota > Gammaproteobacteria > Burkholderiales > Burkholderiaceae_D > Noviherbaspirillum. The sequence continues at coordinate 15,713 of JBBWZW010000278.1, read as the reverse complement.
CAATGGCGCCCGCGCAGATGCATCCCGGTCTTGTGGTCCACATAAAGATCTCCTTCTAAATTGACAGCCACTTTTAAAAGACTGTGCACGTGCCGCCGGGTTTCAAAATGAGACCAAGTCCGGTTTTGCATCCGGGAACCGGCACCGTTGGCGATGCAGTAGCGTGCCACGACGAAAAAAATCATGTCACGATGAAACAAAAAATTTGACAGGCGACGCCTGCGGTGCCAGTTGTCAACGTAGTTTTTACCATGGCATGTATTTCTTACGAACGGATTGCGCTGCGAAAAGCACATGCGCCGCCGCAATCCCACTGGGCCAGAAGAGACACCGCCACTAGGTATATCAATTGCTTTGTAAGCCGGGCATCCTAAAATTCACTCTGTCAATCATGAGAAAAATTGCACTCATCAGCGAGCATGCATCACCACTAGCATCAATTGGCAGCACCGACAGCGGCGGACAGAACGTCTACGTCGCACAACTGGCCAGGCATCTCGCGCGCCTCGGTTATCTGGTCGATGTCTTTACGCGCCGCGACTCCGAATCGCAGGAGCAGGTAGTCGACTGGGCGCCCGGCGTGCGCGTAGTCCATGTACCGGCCGGCCCGGCGCATTACATACCCAAGGAAGCAATGTTGCCGCATATGGAGCAGTTTGGCCGTTTCGTGATTCGCTTTGCGCGCCGGCAGAAAGTTCCTTATGACCTCGTCCATGCGAACTTCTTCATGTCCGGCATGGTGGCACAACAGGTGAAAAATAAACTCGGCATACCGTTCGTGATGACCTTCCATGCGCTCGGCCGCGTGCGACGCCTGTCCCAGGGCCAGGCCGACGGCTTCCCGGACGTACGCTTCACGATCGAAGAAAGCCTGATGCAGCATGCCGATCGGGTGATTGCGGAATGCCTGCAAGACCGGCACGACATGGAGAATCTCTATAGTGCGCCGGGCGAACGGATCGACATCGTCCCTTGCGGCTTTGATCCCGATGAGTTCTGGCCGGTGACTGTCGACGCACGCCAGCAGCTCGGGCTTGACCGCGATGAATTCATCATCCTCCAGCTCGGACGCATGGTGCCGCGCAAGGGCGTCGACAATGTGATCCGCGCCCTGTCAATTTTGCAACGCCGGTACCAGGTGCAGGGGCGCTTGCTGGTCGTCGGCGGCAACGCCGAACAGCCGGATCCGGTGACCACCCCCGAGCTTGGCCGGCTGATGGCGCTCGCGCAATCGCTCGGCATCGAGCAGTCCATTACCTTCACCGGACAACGTGCACGCGAACAGCTGCGCTACTACTACAGCGCCGCCAACGTATTCGTGACCACACCGTGGTACGAACCGTTTGGCATTACGCCGGTGGAGGCGATGGCCTGCGGCACGCCGGTGGTCGGCACCGCCGTCGGCGGCATCAAGACGACCGTGGTGGATGGAGAGACCGGCTACCTGGTTCCACCAAACGATCCGGATACTTTGGCCGAGCGCCTGGCATGGCTGCATCAGCACCCGCGGGTGGCGCAGCGCATGGGTTGGGCCGGCATGCGGCGCGCGTATCAGCACTTCACATGGCGCGATATCGCGGCACAAGTCGCCGACGTTTATGAAAACGCAATCGACTCCGTCACGACCTATGTTACACAACCTTTAGCGGCGTCCGGAGATGAGTTTGCGCAACTGGGCGGACGATGATGCGGTGTGCCTTCCTTGCGAAGGCCACACTTACGACATTGAAGGGAAATTGAATTGAGCATAATGACTGACTCCGCTTCCAACCTGCCCGCCACCAGCGAACTCGCAGGCAAAGTCATCCTGGTAACCGGTGGCGGCAGCGGCCTCGGCGCAGCCCTGTGCCAGGTGATGGCCGCGGCCAGCGCACATGTCATGGTGGGCGACCTGATCGAGGAAAAGGCCCTCAGGACCGTGGACAAGATTCATACAGCGGAAACGGCCGCGCATGCGATCGCTTTTGATGTCGGCGACCCGGCATCGGCAGAACGCGCGATCGAGGAAACGATCCGGAAGTTTGGCAAGCTGGATGTCCTCATCAACAATGCCGGCACTGACGTCACACTTCCGATCGACGAACTCTCGTTCGAAGACTGGGACCGCGTCATGCGTACCAACCTGTACGGCCCGTTCCTGCTCACCAAATATGCGGCGGCCCAAATGAAGCGGCAAGGCGGCGGCCAGATCATCAATATCGCGTCCACCGCGGCCAAGCGCGCGTGGCCGAATGCGTCTGTCTACCACGCCAGCAAGTGGGGCGTGCTCGGTTTTTCGCATGCGATGCACGCGGAGCTTCGACCGCACAAGATCAAGGTAACCGCGGTGCTCGCGGGCGGCATGCGCACGCCCTTCCTGCTGGACCGTTTCCCCGACATCGACGTCTCGACGCTGCAAGACCCGGTGAACGTCGCAATGGCCGTGAAGTCGGTTCTGCTGTTGCCCGAGCAGACAGTGATCCCCGAAATCATGGTGTTGCCTATGGCGGAAACGTCATGGCCCTGACAGGGTACACGGGACAGACGACAGGGACCAGAAGAGTCGCCATGCGCCGAGTGATCGTTCGATGTCTGTATCTGATTCCTGGCCTCTGTTACCTTTCCCCTGATATGCCCTGATCATGAAAGCGATATTTCTCGATAAAGACGGCACCCTCGTGCAAGACGTTCCTTACAACGTCAACCCGGACCTGATCGAGCTGACCTGGCTGGCGGGCCCGGCCCTGCAATTGTTACAGCAGATGGGATACGCGCTATTCGTCGTTACCAACCAGGCCGGTATTGCGAAGGGATTCTTCACCGAGGCGTCGATCCAGCCGGTGCAGCGACGGCTGGGCGAGTTGCTGGCCCAGTATGGCATCAAGCTGAACGGGTTTTATTATTGTCCTCACAGCCCTGATGGCGCAGTCACCCGCTATGCGATCAGTTGCACCTGCCGCAAACCGATGCCGGGCTTGCTGCAACGCGCCGCCCGTGAGCATGGGATAGACCTCTCATCTTCGTGGATGATTGGCGACATCCTGCACGATGTGGAAGCCGGCCGGCGGGCCGGTTGCAATACCGTACTGATCGACAATGGCAATGAAACCGAGTGGGAAACGGGACCGCTTCGCACGCCACACATGACTGCGCCCAACCTGTATGCGGCAGCAAGAATGTTGGCGACAACCGACAAGGCCTTGTATTTCCCGACCCAGGAGGTGATAGGCCCATGACGGCAAACGGCTGGGATCGCGCAAGGAATGTACTGTGCATCCGCCTCGATTACCTCGGCGACGTGCTGATGATGACGCCAGCGATACGGGCGCTGAAAAACTCGTTGCCCGGGCGCCGGATTACTTTGATGACCTCGTCAAGCGGAGCTGCGGTTGCGCCTTTCATCCCCGAAGTCGACGATGTGATCGAGTATGCGGCGCCCTGGATGAAGAGCAGTGAAGAGCACACGCCGGAAGTGGATGTTGCGATGCTGCGCCTCTTGCAGGAGCGACGCTTCGATGCGGTGGTTATTTTTACCACCTACAGCCAGAGCCCTTTGCCGGCCGCGTTGCTTTGCTATCTCGCCGGCATTTCGCTCCGTCTGGCCCATTGCCATGAAAATCCCTATCAGTTGCTGACCGACTGGGCGCGGGATCCGGAACCGCAAGAACGGGTCCGGCATGAAGTACGGCGGCAGCTCGATCTTGTAGCCGGCGTCGGGTGCACAACGTCCGATGAGCGCCTGTCGTTCCGGCTGCGTGTGGCGGACGTTAATTGGGTGCGTGACCGTTTGCAGGCCCTCGGCGTGAACACCGTCGGACGATGGAGTGTCTTCCATCCGGGCGCCACGGCAGCTTCGCGGCGGTACCCTCCCGAACATTGGACGAACGTCGCACGCCAACTCATTGAGCGCGAGGCTTGCCTGCTCGTTTTCACCGGCAGCGCGGATGAAGCGGTATTGATCGACGACATCAGGCGAGACCTGCCGCCCTCCCTAACTCATTCGCTCGCGGGGCAGCTTGATCTCGGCAAACTGGCCGCGCTGATTTCACTGGCTCCGCTGATGATTGCCAACAATACCGGCCCGGCGCACATCGCCGCAGCGGTCGGAACCCCCATCGTCGAGCTGTACGCGCTGACCAATCCGCAGCATACCCCTTGGCAGGTCCGGAGCCGCGTACTGTTCCGGGATGTGCCGTGCCGCTTTTGTTACAAGAGTGTGTGTCCGCACGGACACAACAACTGCCTGACGCAGGTGGCTCCGGACGAAGTGGTCGCCGCGGCGACCGACTTGGCGCGTTGGGCAAGTAAAACACAACTGCAGTCGCGCGACCGGATGCAGCCTTTGCCCCACTTAGGCACCGCGCAGGGATAAGTTGGGCAATTTGGCGGCCGTCGCGGGATGCGGTGCAAGGCGTGATGGGGAGCCATAGCCAGCTATGGCGACGACGAGCAACGCGGCAACGCGCCCGCTACGGCCAGCAAAATTGACCAGCTTATTCCTGCGCGGTGCCTTACCCTTATCGCTGTAACCACGCAGTGAAATTGCCGGCTGTAATTCTTACATGCACTTGCAAAAAAAACATTACCACTACCGCGAATCAAATGAGTGCAGGGACCGGAACGCGCATTGTGCACGATGGCATAAAGCTTGCGATACCCCGATCACCCATTACAAACCCAGGAGAAAACCATGCCCACTTCAAAATCCGCTTCAAAATCAACTTCGCGTTCCACACCTCGTGCAAAAGCCCCGCAAGACGTGCTGAAGATGCTTGCCGAGGATCACAAAAAAGTTAAGCAGATGTTTGACCAGTTCGAGAAAATGAAGGAAGAAGAGGAGCCGGATCTGGAAGCGAAGCAGTTGCTGGTGGAGATGTGCTGCGCCGAGCTGACCGTCCATGCGCAACTCGAAGAGGAACTGTTTTACCCCGCGCTGCGCGAAACCATCGATGACATGGATATGCTGGACGAGGCGGAAGTCGAACATGCTTCCGCGAAACAGCTGATCAGCGAGCTGTCTTCGATGGAGCCCGGCGACGAACTGTACGATGCGAAATTCACCGTGCTCGGCGAATACGTAAAGCATCACATTGAGGAAGAAGAGAAGGAAATGTTCGCGAAAGCGAAGAAGGCCGACCTGGATCTCGTGGCCATGGCGGAGGAAGCACGCGTGCGCAAACAAGAAGTGCGCGAAGAGCTGGGCCTCGCGTCGGAAGATGAAGCAGAGGAAGAAGCGGAGCAGGAAAAGCCGGCCAAAGGGAAGATTGTCCACTAACGCTTCCGTTCGCACCTTTGTTCGGAAATACGGACGGAGGTGCGGCCATAGGCGCCTGTGCGCTGATTTCAAAGAGCGATCGGTCAGGGCCCGCGCAGTAATAGGTTGTTCATTTTGGCGGTCGTAGCGGGATGTAATGCCAGGGGGCCGCCCAAGTGCGCCCGCTATGGCCGGCAAGAATGCCAACTTATTGCTGCGCGGGTCCTGAGCACAAATAACACAAGGAAAGGCGCCAGGTGGATCTATCCGACCCAAAAGCATCTGCAAGCACAATCCAGTCATCCCACGCAATCGATATTTTCGCGTTCGTCGAAGCCCGCGAAATCCCGTTTTCGTCTCTCGATACACCGTACTATCTCGCCCCGGTTCCGGGCGACGAAAGGGTATACACCCTGCTGCATGAGACGCTCAACCGCACTGGAAAGATCGGCATTGCGCACGTCGTGATCCGGGCGCGCCGGCGGCTTGCCGCGTTGATCCCCTGCGGGCCTGTCCTGATGCTCAATACCTTGCGCATCTCCGATGAGGATTCTGCTTCACTGATCGTTCAAGGACCGCCCAGGAAACGCGCGAAGCCTGGAAAGCCGACGGAAAAAGAGGTTTCCGTGGCATCCCGCGTTGTGGAAAGCATGACGCAGAAGTGGGACACCACCAGTGCGCTCGATGTACGCCGTAGCGCGCAACCTACTGCGGATTTTTTGCGCCCGAGCGTCCGCCTGTCAACCGAGCGCCTGGTGAATGTCGAATTCGAGCACGTTGAAGTCGCTACGGGCCATCAGTCGCAACGTGATAGCCGGCCGCGGGTCAGGGCACGCAGGACTTATCACTAGAGCGGATTTCATGTCAGTGTAGGGCCCCCGCGGCGAAGCATCACCACTTGATGACACTGATCTGTCCGTCCGACTCGATATAAACTTTCTTCACCTCTGTCAGTGATTCAACTCCAGACTGCCGCAGTTTGGCCCATAGTTCGTCCTCGGTAATGAGTTCGCGACGCATATTGCGCACCATCATGCGCCCGCTCTTTACCAGCAGCAGAGGAGGCGGTTCGGCGAATCGGCGTACCGTTTCGATTCGAAAGCTGAGCCAGTCGAGCAGCACGTTCCAGCCGATGAGCGTGGAGATCAGTATGAAGCCCTCAGTCACCGACGTGTATTCGCCGGCCATCGCGTTTTGCGCGGCGTCGGCGATGATGACGAGAATCAGGATATCGGCAACACCGACAGACCCGACATCGCGGCGCACAACGAACCGGAATATGAGAAAGAGAAACCAGTAGATGGCCGTCCCCCGGACCACTATCTCAAACACCGGCATGGTAATGCCGAATAACTCCCCCCAATCGATAGCAAAAAGACTTCCCATATTTACCCCCCATGCTTGTGTAGGCACACTATTGAGCCAGACGCGGAAATGGCGCCCCGCAGGACGCCATTTCCGTGCTTGTTACCCGACTTCGCCGACTTCGTCATTCCCAATAGGGACGACGTTTATAAAATGAGTGGACGTCGCTGCCCCAGACGGGATCCGCCATCGAGGGCCAGTGGTCCTTGTCGAAACCGGGGGCATGCCGCAATTCGTCTTTCGCGAGGTCGAGCACGAAGCACCCCCGATCCGCATCCAGGGTCAATGCGCTCCAGGGTATGGCGAACAACTTGTCGCCTATGCCCAGCATGCCGCCAAATGACAGGACCGCATAGGCGATCCGACCGCTGGGCACGTCAAGCATGATTTCATGGATTTCCCCCAATTGTTCACCCTGCAAATTGAAGACCTTGTCGCCTTTCAGCGTATCCGCTGCCATCACCTGTGGACCCGGACCGGAGTAATTGGTGGCGCCGCCGACGATATGGGCGCCTCTCGCCGTCGTCGCATCGATGGAAGTGGGTTGGTCGGTCATGCACGCCTCCTCAGCACACAACGTGTGCATACAACTTGCAATGAGCAAGCGTCGTTCCACTCGCCCAGCAGCGAAGGCCTGCCCTACTCCGCCACTGCCGCCTTTGGTTCGGTCCAGTTGCTCGCCGCGATCACGGCTTCCGCTACCTTCTTGCCGGCAATGAAAGCATGATCCGAATGATAGTTTTCCCACTCGCTGTGGCGGCCGGCGAGCAGCACGTCATGCTGCAGGAACCAGTTCCTGATGATCTCGATATTGCGCGCGCGCGCCTCGTCATATACCACGTACGCATAAGGCATATCAACTTCGTTGACGGTAATGATCTTGTCGTCGTCCCTGATGAAGCCGACCTTGATGCAGTCCTGCACGCAGCGGTCAATCAACTCCTTGCCGCTCGCCTGCAACGGCTGCAGGTCCGGTGAGTAGGTAATCTCGCAGGTAAAGCCGAATCCGCCGGGCGCGTTGCAGTCCGGGCTGGCGTTGCCCTGGACGAAGATGCGCTGGAAGATCGTGTCGTCGGGATAATGGATCCAGTGTTTGTCCGTGATATTTTCCCGCGCGACGCCGATGTTGACGCAGCGGACAGAAACATGACTCAACCCGAGCGCCGCCTGTTTCACTTCGGCCGGTGCCTCGTCGCCCGCCATTCGTACCAGCTCCGGCAGCGGCATCGTGCTGATCAGGTAATCGTACTGGTAGCGGCGCCCGTCGAACATCGTGAGGAGCCGGTTCCTGGGCGAGATGCGAATCACCTCGGCGTTGAGCTCGATCGTTCCTTTGATGTGCGGAACGAACCCCGACATCAGTGCCTGGAATCCGCCACGCAGCGGATAGCCGAAGCGGGCATTCTGCCCCATCCGCTTTTCGACCGGTTGCAGCGCGCCGTCAACATTTTCTTCCGGCTCCGCCATCGGAACGCGGGTATACACGTTGTTGCTGTACACCCAGGCTTCACAGTCTTGCCAGTGGACGTTCGACCCGAGCAGGATGTCGTAAAGCCCGAGCACATAAGGATCGTTCGAATACATGATGTGCCCCGCATGATCGAACGTGAACCCGTCGTCCTTGATCGAGCGGCACCAGCCGCCGACCATTGAGTTCCTTTCGAACAGGAGCGCATCGTGGCCCAGGTGGTAAGCAGCGCTCAGCCCTGTCGGTCCTGCGCCGATTATCGCGGTCTTGGCATACCTGACCGGCTCATGCAAGCGAAGCAGATTCACCTTGCCGCCGATGTGGGCTGCCTCTTCAAGCGCCGGGGCATCTTCGGCGGAACGTCGCGGCGTGCTTTTCATCAGGATGCGCATGCTTGCCGCGGTCGCGTCCCACGAGGTGGATGCCACCACAGCCCGCATTTTTTCGATGCGCGCCGCATGTTCTTCCGGCCTGGCCAACAAGGCAGCCTCGCAGGCGGCGACGAACGAGGGAGCATCCGCGGCGATCGCGACTATGTCGCCACAGACATCGGCCACATCGGCGACGGGCGTACTGACGATGGGAAGTTCCGCCGCCATGTATTCAAGCGTCTTGGCAGGATTGTAGTATCGGGTTGCCTCGTTCAGGGCAAACGGCAACAGGCAGACATCCCAGCCGGCCAGGAACTGCGGCAACGCCTCGTAAGGCTGGGCTCCCAGATAGTGTATGTTCGGACGCTGCGGCAGCGTCGCCGGGTCAATCTTCACCACCGGACCGACCAGCACGAGTTGCCATTGCGTGTGCGCGTCGGCCACTTTCGCAATCAGGTCGGCATCGAAGCGCTCATCGATCACGCCGTAGAATCCGAGCCGGGGACCGGGAATATCCCGATGCGCCACATGCGAATTGGCCCGGTCCAGCGCTGGCAGGAAGTGTGAGGCATCGACGCTGCCCGGGAAACAATGCACGTTCGGATGCCGATCGCGCTTGGAGCGATGCAGGCTCGGTCCTCCGGTAAAAACGATGTCCGCCGTCTTCAGCAATCCGCTCTCTCTCTGCAGCAGCTGCTTGGGCGGGTTCATGAACGAAGAGAGTTCATCCATGCAGTCATATACCACCAGGCTCGGGTGCATTTCCTGCAGCAGCGGAAGCGCCATCGGCGTGTAAAACCACGCGATATGCTCTTCATGGTCGCGCACTATCTGGCGCATCATTTTTTGCAGGTATGGCAGGTGATCGTCGTGGAAGCCCGGCATGTTGACCGGTGTATGCGGCTGGCAAACATTGATGTTGGGCGCCGGCGTATAGGTCTTCAGGAAGCTTTCGTTCTCGTCAAAGATCGGCTCTTCTATAAAAAAAACCGGGTGGTGCTGTGCCAGGCGGGACAGCAGATGTTGTGGCCGCTGAAAGACGAAATCCCAACGCAGGTGCGAAAAAACAATGATTGCAGAAGGCATGCTATCTCCTTGCCTTGATGGCATATGAGGTGAACCGGGAGGATACGGGAACAGGAATGAGAGCGGAGAACGCGGCCGTCGTTCGCGCCTTTGCGGGATTACCGGCATTGCGTGCGAAGCGGCTGTCGGCGATCACCATTTCATTTCCTGTGTATGAGTCGGCTTCAGAAATTTCTCGCCCGCGGGCGACGGCCATGCGCACGGGGCGTCTGTATACAGCCCGTTTTGGATTGAACCCCGGAAAGCATGGCCTGACGAGTACGCAAGCACTGTGCCCATCAGGCCATGCAGTCGCTTTCATTTCTAGGGCAGGCTTCACTTTTGAAGCCAGTTACCGACCCGCACTAACTATACGACTTGCCTGCGTGACCAAGATGATTTCCGTCAAATCGCGTCGAGCCGAGTTGATCCAGTATCGTAGACGCAAGGACATGGCACGCCACCGGAGAATTTGCACCTAAGAGCCCGCGCAGTAATAAGCTGTTCATTTTGGCGGTCGCAGCGGGATGCAATGCCAGGCGCCCGACGCGCCGCAGTGCGAGCACTGCCAGCGGCGGGCCACGCCGCAGTGCGCCCGCTACGGCGGCCAGCAAAAGTGACAACTTATTCCTGCGCCGGTCCTTAGGACCCGCGCCAGTCATCAACGACTCACTACGCATGGCGGCTCTGCCGCACTATCGCGCGGATGCAGTCACGCCAGCGTCCGGTACGCTTCCTGCTTACTTCGGGAACCGGCAACCAACACGATGAATGCAGCAGTCTCGGGCCGGCACACCAGGACTGGCGTAGCGAGGCCGGACGTGCTGCATGAGGGCATGTAAAAAAGAGCACTGCGATGTAATCGTTACCACACATCGGCCGCCGGATTGTGAACCCTAGCGAAGGATCGCAGATGACTAAGATTCGTAAAGCAGTCTTTCCGGTAGCCGGTCTGGGCACGCGCTTCCTGCCCGTGACCAAGGCATCGCCGAAGGAGATGCTGCCTATCGTGGACAAGCCTCTGATTCAGTATGCGGTGGAAGAAGCCGCCGCAGCGGGTATTACCGAAATGATTTTTGTCACAGGACGCGGCAAGCGAAGTATTGAGGACCACTTCGATAAAGCGTATGAACTGGAAGCCGAACTTGCTTCCCATGGCAAGGTCGGCCAGCTCAGGCAGATACAGGCGTTGTTGCCTGACCATTTGCATTATTCGTATGTACGCCAGGGCGAGGCGCTGGGCCTCGGTCATGCGGTGCTGTGCGCGAAGTCGCTGGTTGGCGACGAGCCGTTTGCCGTGGTGCTGGCGGACGACCTGATCGATGCAGACGTACCGGTGTTAAGACAAATGATCGATCTCTTTGAACAGCATTCGAGCTCGGTCGTCGGGGTGCAGAACGTGCCGCTTGATCAGACGCAGCAATACGGCATCGTTCGGCCGCAGTCGCTTGGCGTGCGCATTCATCGTATTGCCGATATCGTCGAAAAACCGGCTCCGGAGTATGCGCCATCGACGCTTGGCGTCGTGGGCCGTTATGTATTCACGCCGGAGATCTTCGATCAGCTTGACAAAATTCGCCCGGGCGCCGGCGGCGAGCTTCAGCTAACCGACGCGATTGCCGCTTTGCTGGAAACCGAACCGGTCCTCGCCTACGAATTCAAAGGACAGCGTTATGACTGCGGCTGCAAGCTTGGATATCTCCAGGCGTCGGTGGTGTATGCGCTGAGGCATCCGGCGATCGCGGAAGAATTCGGCAGTTTTATTTCGACGCTCAAGCTTGATTCGCAAGCGCAGAGTATCGGCAGCATGAGCGCCTAGCACGACGAGCAATGCATACGCCGCGCTTACACGGCGCGGCGTTCCAGCCTTACAGGTAACTTCAAAAAGCGGCGGGAGAAAAATAATGATCGAGTCTCACCTTTGTTCCGGTTATACGTCGAAATCGGCGGCGTATCACCCGCGCCACGCGGAGATGCGACCGTGAACGATTTCCGAGGGATTCCATGGCTGTACTAATCAATCCGCTTGCATCGCTCCGCGGCGGCGAAGACCAGCTGCACAGACCTCCGGACGGCGATGCCGGGGATCGGATGACACAGGCCGACCAGGGGCAGGAACAGCCCCCCGGAAACGGAAAACACGATCTGCGGCAGATTACCGATACGGTTCCGGTTTTCATCGCACGGATCGATCGCGAATACCGGCTCCGGTTTGTCAACAGGACTTATGCCGATCGCTTCGGCTTCCGTCCGGAAGACGTGATCGGCAAACGCGTCCCCGAGGTGATCGGCGAAGTTGCCTTTGCCGGCATCCGCCAGTACCTCGACGCTGCGCTGGCAGGCAATCCGCAGGAGCACGAAGTCAGGGTGCCGTCGGACCAGTCCGGCGAGCGTTACATGCATATGGCCTATGTGCCGGAACGGGACGCACAAGGCCGGGTGTGCGGGCTGGTGGCGGCGATCAGCGACATTACGCGATTGCGCAGCATGGAGGAGCAACTGCACCGCCGCGAGCGCGAATTTAAGACGCTGGTCGAAAACTCGCCGGACATCATCTCCCGCATCAACCGCGACATGCGACACTTGTATGTCAACCCGGCGATCGAATCGCTCTCAGACGCGCCGGCTTCAGCTTACCTCGGAAAGACCAAAGCGGAGCTCGGCCTACCGCCCGCCGTCGTGCACGCATGGGACACTGCTGCGCGCGCTGCCTTTGATACCGGGCTTGAACAACGACTGGAATTCGACCATACAGTCGACGGAAAGATGCGTAACTTCTCCGGCCGCGTGGTGCCGGAGATCGACGGCGAAGGCAGGATCGAGTCGGTAGTCGGCATCGCCTACGACGTCACCGAGCGCGCGAGAATGGAAAAAGAACGCGACGAACTGCTGGCGCGTGAACGATCCGCGCGCATCCAGGCTGAAACCGCGGCGCGGGCCCGCGACGAGTTCCTGGCGATTGTCTCGCATGAGTTGCGAGCCCCGTTGAACGGCATCCAGAGCTGGGCACATGTGCTCGAAAATTATGTCAAGGATTCCACCTCCGGACCGCTCGCGCAGCGTGCGCTGCAAGGGATCAAGACGGGTGTAGGACAGCAGGTGCGTCTGATTGAAGATCTGCTCGACGTTACGCGCATGATGAGCGGGAAACTGCGGCTGGTGAAGCAACCGCTGGCATTACTGCCGGTAATCCAGGCAGCGGTGGAAAGCGTGCGCGGCATTGCCGCCGCCAAGCGTATCGGCATCACCTGCACCTATCGCATTACCAGCGAACAGATAGACGGCGACTCCGACCGGGTGCAGCAGATCTTCTGGAACCTGCTTTCGAACGCGGTAAAGTTTACGCCCGAGGGCGGGAATGTATGGCTGACCGCGACCCATACCGAGAATGAAATCTGCGTGACGGTGCGCGACGATGGCGTCGGCATATCGACGGACTTCCTGCCGCACCTGTTCAATCGCTTCAGCCAGGAAGACACCTCGAGCACCCGCGATCACAGCGGGCTGGGGCTAGGCTTGTTCCTGGTCCGGCACCTGATTGAAATGCACGGCGGCCAGGTCAGGGCCGATAGCGAGGGCGAAGGAAAGGGAACCAGATTCTCGGTCTCACTGCCGTTGCGCGCAAGGCTGGACAAGTACACGCCGGCCGTTCACTCGTCGCACACCGGCGAGGACAGCTTGCCACTGCCCTCCCTGGACGGATTGCGTATCCTGTTGGTCGACGACCAGGAAGAAGCGCGCGAATCGCTCACGGTGGTGCTCACGGCGGCCGGCGCCAAGGTATTTGCCGCGGAAACGTCGATGCAGGTGTTGACCTGGCTGTCGTCAATTCCGAACGATGAATATCCGGACGTGCTGGTGTGCGATATCGCGATGCCGGGCGAGGACGGTTATGCGGTGCTCAGGAAAATTCGGTCGTGGAAGTCGGCTGACGGCGCCATTGCGTTGCAGCGCATGCCGGCATTGGCGCTGACCGCGTTCGCACAGCGCGAGGACCGTATCCGCGCACTGACGGCCGGGTTCCAGATGCATGTGACGAAACCGGTTGCGCCGGAAGAGCTGATTATCGTGATCGATACGCTGGTGCCGCGGGATTAGGGCACCGCGCAGGGATAAGTTGGGCAATTTGGCGGCCGTCGCGGGATGCGGTGCAAGGCATGAGGAGGAGCCATAGCGAGCTAGGGCGACGACGAGCAACGCAGCAACGCGCCCGCTACGGCCAGCAAAATTGACCAACTTTATTCGTGCGCGGTGCCTAACGAGGCCCGCCTCGCCTACCGGGTGGTGACAGACCGAACGGTCGATAGCCATATCAAGAACCTGCGCCGCAAGCTCGACCAGGTGTCGCCGGATCATGAACTGATACGCTCGATTTATGGCATTGGATACAAGTTCGAGGCGTAAAGAAAAATCCCATCGTGGCCGGAGCTACGTTCTAGTCCACGACGATCCCCGCCTCCTTGACGACTTTTCCCCAACGCTCGTGTTCCTGAGCCATGTATTGCGTCATTTCCTGAGGGGTGGAGACGCCGACCTCGACGCCGGCCGCCGCGAACGCTTTTGCAGCATCGGGACCGGACATCACTTTCCCGACTTCCGCATTGAGTTTATTGACGATCTCTTTCGGTGTTCCGGCCGGCGCTAACAAGGCCAGCCATACCGTTGCGTCGTAGCCTGGCACACCTGATTCCGACAGGGTTGGCACATCCGGGAGCAGCGGACTGCGCTTCGCCGTGGTCACGGCCAATGCCTTGAGCTTGCCTGACGGCACATAGGCTATGGCATTAGGCACGCCTGCAAAACTGCTTTCGACGATGCCGCCGACCAGATCCTGCGCAGCCATGTTGCTCCCCTTGTAGGGCACATGCTGCATCTTCACTCCCGTCATCGCGGCGAACAGTCCGCCCATCAGATGCTGGGAACTGCCGTTGCCGGAAGACGCATAACGGATGCTGTCGGGCTGAGCCTTCGCCAGCGCAATGAACTCCTTCACATTATTGGCTGGCACTTTTGGGTTGATCAATAACACATACGGCGAATCAACCAGTTTGGAAACGGCGACAAAACTGTTGATGGGGTCATACGGCACGTTCTTGTACAGCCATGGGCTGATTACGTGCGTGGTCGAGACCATGACGAGCGTGTAGCCGTCGGGAGCGGACTTGGCGACAAAGTCCGTCCCGATGGTAGAGCCCGCTCCCGGCCGATTTTCGATGATGAACTGCTGGCCCATGGCGACCGAGAGCTTTTGGCCCATCAGCCGGGCGACCACATCGGTGAAGCCGCCGGGAGCGAAGGGGACGATCAGTTTTACTGATCGGGTTGGATACGACTGCGCCTGTGCTTCGACCGAAAGCGCAGACAGCGAAAGAACCATGCCTAAAACTGACGAACTGAAAGACAATTTCATAATTTATCCTGTACAGGAAAGACCCGACATCGAAAAACTATCCATTCCCTTTGTTGCAGTTACCAGGGGAGAGCGCAGCTACCCCTTGAAGACTGGTTCGGGCATGGTGAAGAAGCTGTGCAGAAGGTGGTAAACCGTCTTGTAGTTCTTCTGCTGGAAGCTCGCGTGCGAGATCCCCTCCATGACACTGAACTGCTTATCCATGTTGGGCAGAAGCGTGTAGAAGTTGATCAGGTCGTCCATGCCTGCGATGCCGTCGTATTCGCCGCGCAGAATGATGGATGGGACTGTAATTTTCTCCGGGTCGATCAATGGTAACTTCGAGCACATATCGACGTAGGTCCCTGTGGGCACAGAGTCATCCAAAGTGAGGATGGCATCGGCAAAGGCATTGATGGTGTTCTCATCGGCCGTTCCGGGATGATCGCGATTGAAAATGCTGTGCACGAAATCGCGGTCGATCGGACGGCGGTTCATTGCTGAAAATTCCGCGAGTTTCTTTTTCCGCTGCTCCAGTGTGGGGCTGCCGTCGCCGGTCCATACAAACGCGTCAAGCGCCAACCTTGCCACCCGCTCAGGATGCCGCTGGGTGAATAGTGCTGCCTTCAGCGCGCCGGACGAAATGCCGTAGACCAGCAGTTTTTCGGCGCCGGTTTTTTCCAGGATGTATTCGGCGCCTGCGGCGAGATCGTCCGCACCATTGCTGATGTCAAAATTGATCGGCCGGTCCTTGTCGGAGCGACCATACCCTTCATTGTCCATGCACCAGGTATTGAATCCGCGTGCCGCGAACCAGTCCAT
>JBBWZW010000231.1:0-3956 GCA_039649305.1 Burkholderiales bacterium | reverse complement strand
CGCCGTACTATTCATCGAAAATAACGGCCGCATCTGCGGCCGTTATTTTTTGTCGGGATCGCTAAGGTCGAGGGCGAGGCTCCGCGAGACGTGTACCCAATTACAGAGAGCGAATACCCTAAAACACCGTGCAATCCACCAACCCAAATCCAGCGGGACCGAAGCAACCGAGCCGCCCCGGATAGTTACGGTACGAAAGACTGTCTCTCGTGCTCAGGCGCAGCACGCAGTCGCGCCACTGGTTCGTGTCGGGCTCATAACCCATCCGCGTACAAGCCGGTCCGTATATCCGAACCATCTGGTCGACTTCGCGTTCTTTCTGGGCGATAAGGTCCGCTTCGCTGGCGCAAGCGGCAAGAAATGCAACCAATGCAAGGGAAGTCATCGCGCGCATAACGTTTCCCTATCTTCGAAACGTCAACTTTTGATCACGTCGCAAGACTGGGAGTTCCCACGCTTGCCCACACGAAATTAAGCGTCCGCCCGTAAAGGAAATCGCACAGAGAAAATCGTCCCTTTGCCCCCGTCCCCAGAGGTGATTTCAATTTCCGCATCATGCCCCGTCGCGATATCGCGCACGATCGCCAGCCCCAATCCCGTGCCGGCGACATTGTGGTCCAGCCGATAGAACCGGTTGAAAACCTTCTCCCGGTCTGCCGGCGGAATGCCGGGCCCGTTATCCTCAACGGTGAGCGTGCCCCTCCCGGCATTTTCAAAGCAGCTTACCGTCACCATGCCGCCGCGCGGTGTGTAGCGAATCGCGTTGTCCATCAGGTTATCAATCAGGTCGCGCAACACGAACCGATCACCCGTCACCCTGGTCGGATGCAAATCGAACCCGAGGTCGATCTCCTTCCTGGCCGCCTCGCGTACGAAATGCTGGATGGTTTCTTCGACCAGCTTGTGCAGTTCGATCGTCTCGTGCCCCCGCCTCTCAAACTGGCTCGGCTCCACGCGGGCAAGCGCCAGCAACTGGTTGGACTGGCGTATCATCCGGTCGATCGATGACATCATCAGTCCGCACGAATGTTCCGCGTCCGGTTCGGTTGCGTATTTTTGCTGCAGCCATTCGAGTTGCGTTTTCAATCCGGCCAGCGGTGTGCGGAGCTGGTGCGCGACATTGGCGAGAAAATCCTGCTGCGCCTTTGCGCCGGTTTCCGTGCGATTGAGCAGGCTGTCGATCGCCTCCGCCAGGGGCTGCAATTCCGACGGCAGATTTTTTTCGGCGACCGGGGAAAGATCGTCATACCTGCGAGCGTTCAAGGCATTCCTGATTTTCTGCAGCGGTCGCAGGCCGCGGCTCACAGCCAGCCATGACATCGCCATCAACAGGGACGTCACCAGGATTTGCAGCCCGACCACCTTGAACACGATCTCCGAGCGGATATCATCTCGCTTCCGGAGCGTTTCCCCGACACTGATAACTACCGGATGCGAAGCGATCATCGTCTTGAGCGACGCCACCCGGATCGTAGTGCCGCGCATCTGTTGGTCGTAGGTTTCCGGCACATCCAATTTAGCAGGCTGCGCGACGGTCGGAAAATCCTTGTCGCCGGCGATGGTTCTCCCGGTGCCGTCCCTGACCACGAAATAGATCGCATCGAAGCGGTCTATGCGCAGCATCTCTTCCGCCTGGTGCGACAGGTCGAGTTCAACGCTGCGTTCCTCGAGCTGCAGGCGCGGGATCAGCGCCCAGGCCTCGTTGGCCAGGTTGGCATCGAACGCCACCTGAGCCGGGTTCCATGCAAAGTGGTACATCAATGCACCTGCGAGCAGGTTCACGGCCAGCAGCGGAAGGAGCAGCCACTTCAGCAGGCTCAGCCGGATGCTACGCATCGCCGCCGGCCTCTTCGAGCATATAGCCGAAACCCCGTATCGTTCGGATCACCACACCCGCGTTCGCGATTTTCAGCCGGATCCGCGAGACGTAAACCTCGACCGCATTGAGCGTCAGCTCCTCACCCCACGGCAGGATAGCGTCGATGATCTGCTGTTTGGATACCACCCGCGACGCCTGGTGCATCAGGTATTCCAACACCGCCCACTCGCGGGCCGACAATTCAATCGATTGTCCGTTGATTCGCGCACGCTTCGAAAAGGAATCTACCGACAATCCGCCCACCTGCAGTTCGGCGGTTTTTGAACTGCTGCGCCTGAGCAGCGCCTTGAGCCGTGCCACCAGTTCAGCGGTGGCGAACGGCTTGACCAGGTAATCGTCCGCCCCTACTTCCAGTCCGTGTACCCGGTCATGTATGGCGTCGCGCGCCGTGAGCAACAGCACGGGAATGTTGCTGCCCCTGGCCCGCAAGCGGCGCACCACTTCAAAGCCGTCGATCCCGGGTAAGCCGATATCGAGCACCGCGATCGAAACCTCGGCCCGCTGCAAAACCGAGTCCGCCTCGGCGCCGTTGTGCAGTACATCGACAACCATGCCGGAGGCCCTCAGCACACGGGAAATCCCGTCTGCAAGAACCACGTCATCTTCAACCAAAAGCACATGCATAGTCGTCTTTCGCAAGGTTACGCAGACAGGATAAAGCAATAACGCCCGCCGTCAATGCGCGACTTCCTGAACGGATAAAAAAATGCGCTCCCCGAGAGAAGCGCACTTGACCAAATTTCAACTGCAGGGAGAGTCCGGCACTATTCGACGAAAGCCTCTTCGCGTTTTTTGCGCAGCGCCGGCAACAGCACCATGCCCAGCGCCACAGCGGACAGCACCAGCATGGTCGCGCTGATCGGCCGCTGCAGAAAGACCATCGGATCGCTGCGTGACAGCAGCAAGCTGCGACGCAGGTATTCTTCCATCATCGGTCCAAGGATGAATCCGAGGAGCATCGGCGCCGGTTCGGCCTGGAGCCTGCTGCAGATGTAACCGAACAATCCGAAGCCCGCCATCAGGTAGACGTCGAAGTTACTGTTGTTCAGGCTGAATACACCGATTGCGCAGAAGATCAGGATGGCCGGATACAGCATGCGATACGGCACCATGATCATGCGGACCCACATGCCGATCATCGGCAGGTTCAGCACGACCAGGAAGAAATTACCGATCCACATGGAAGCGATCAATCCCCAGAACAATGCCGGCTGCTCGGTCATCACCGCTGGGCCAGGCTGGATGCCCTGGATGATCATCGCACCGATCATCAGTGCCATCACCGGGTTCGACGGAATGCCCAGGGTCAGCATTGGGATGAACGAGGTCTGCGCACCCGCGTTATTGGCGGCCTCCGGCGCTGCCACGCCTTCGATTGCGCCCTTGCCGAAGTTCGCCTTGTTTTTCGAGACCTTCTTCTCAAGGGAATAAGCAGCAAACGATGCCAGCATCGCACCGCCACCAGGGAGGATCCCGAGTGCCGAGCCGAGTACGGTACCGCGCAGGCCCGGAGCGATACAGCGCTTGAGATCATCCCTGGTCGGCATCAGTCCGGTAACTTTTTTCATCATCACCGTGCGTGACTCTTCGTTCTGCAGGTTTGAGATGATTTCGCCGATTCCGAACATGCCCATCGCGACCACAACGAAGTTGATACCGTCCGCCACGTCCGGCATGTCGAATGTATAACGCGGCGTACCGGAGTTGACGTCGGTGCCGACCAGGCCGAGCAACAGTCCGACCAGGATCATGCTGATCGCGCGGAGAAGGGAGCCGTTGGCCAGGACCACCGATGCCACCAGGCCCAGCACCATCAGCGAAAAGTATTCAGCAGGACCGAACTTGAGCGCGATTTCTGCCAGCGGGGGCGCGGCCAGCGCGATCAGGAAAGTCGCAACCGTGCCGGCGAAGAACGAGCCCAGCGCGGCGATGGCGAGTGCCTTGCCTGCATGGCCCTGACGCGCGAGCTGGTAGCCGTCGATCGCAGTGACGACGGAGGAAGACTCACCGGGCAGGTTCACCAGGATGGCTGTAGTCGAGCCGCCATATTGGGCGCCGTAGTAAATCCCCGACAGCA
>JBBWZW010000181.1:0-2777 GCA_039649305.1 Burkholderiales bacterium | reverse complement strand
CCAAATTGCTTGCGACTAGCAGGTGACGGCGCGAATTTCCTTGGCTATATACGCGGCGCGTTAGGAGTGTAGCTCAACTGGCTAGAGCACCGGTCTCCAAAACCGGGGGTTGTGAGTTCGAGTCTCTCCACTCCTGCCAATTTTTTCCTGCCAATCTTTTCAATGACTTGCGTCTCCCGGCCGGCGGGGCGATGGCCCCGCTTCGCGCATTGGCGCAGGTTCCGGACAATGGGGTTCCGCGCGCGTGTGCGACGCAGGCGGCGCGCAGGCGAGGTGCGCCGTTGTCGCGTGCTGTCGTAGTGATGGACACCCTCGGCCCGTCGGCGCGGCCTCGCGGCCGAAATCGCGCGCAACTGCAAATCCGGTATTCTCTTCCAGCGCGATGCCGACATCTCGGCACGGCTGTAGCCTAAGCCAGCGTGCGGGCGTTGCTTAATCTTTGCATTAGGGATCGAAGGCTAAGCTGGCTCTGTGCGCCCGCAACGAGGCCTTCATGGCTACTCTCCGCACCGTCTTCGCTGTCTTGTGCCTTGGCGTTGTCCTTGCTGGCTGCCAGGACCCGAGGTCCGCAAACGTTCGTTACCGCGTCATTGCCACGGTCGAAGTCGACGGAAAATCGGTCGAAAAATCAACGGTGATGGAAATCAAAAGTTTGCAGACACGGGCTTCTTGATTGACGTGTTTTTAGCCCGCGGACAAAAAGTTTGCAAAACATGCTGACGGCCAACAACGAAGAATGAAGCGCAGCATGAAGAAGTGGATGTTCGTGCCGATAGTTGGATTGCTATTGCTGCTCGCGGTATGCAGCGGCGGGCAAAGCGCGACGAAGCGCTTTCGCGTCATCGCGACCGTTGAAGTGGATGGCCAGAAGGTCGAGGGATCGACCGTGATGGAAATCTCATACGAGAAGGTCGAACGCAGTCTCATAGGCGCCGGCGGCGCGACGACGCTCAAGGGCGAGGCGCTGATACTGGATCTGAAGGGGCGGGGCACGGTATATGTGCTGCCCCGTGAACATACGCCGAGCGGGTCGCTGAGCCAGGTGTATGAAGAAGGAATTTTGAGCTCGCTAGGGATCGAACACGGTGTCGGTACACTAAGCGACCAGGATTTCGATTGCGTTCGCCAGGCGCGAGGGCGCATTCCCTTTCGGATTAGACATCCGCCATGGTTACCTGCGTTCGTCGCGTTCCGCGATGAGAAAATCCCAACGACCATCTACGAGGTGGACCCGAAAAACTTCGGGCAAGCTTTCCTAGGCGTTCGCTTTGTCGGTCTCGACATTGAATTTACAGATGCTCCAGTGACGAGCGTGCTGAAGCAACGATTGCCCTGGTTGGAAAATCCGAAGCACGAACAACGTTTCGAGAGAGATCCGCCGGGCCAACAACGAGCCTACAAAGACAGCCCCATCGGGTTCAAGATCACGACAGCCCACTTCTTTGCACTCGGGAGCCTATAAGCGCCGGGCTCCGGCGAACCCGGCCGTCTTCCCGGAGCCGAAGGGATCGGCACAAGATGAGCCAGACGCAGTTCGCAGCGCAGTTGCATTGGTCCGAACCGGAGTTTCGCAGTGGTTTATAGAATGAACATCCACCCCACGGTGCGTGGCGATGGCGTCGACCAACTGGACGGCGATTTTTCGAAAGTGAAGCTCGTCGACAATTCGCCGGACGGCGGCATGCTCAATGATACGCTTGGCAGTGGCCGCCCGGTCAAAACGGAGTTCATGCCGACCATGATGCGCTGGGACGAAGCCGCTGGACAGATGCCGGACTTTGAAATCTCGTGGGCCTTGAACGTCTCGGAGGGAGCCAAAGCTTTAATCGAACGCTTCGAACCGGATGTCCACCAATTTATTCCCGTCGATTATGTCCTGAGCGATGGAAAACTGCTGGAGAAACGATGGTTTCTCGTTCCCTGCCACCGGATTGATAGCACGGATCACGATCGCACGACATTCGTGATGATTGAAACTAGAAATAAAGAGGGCGAGCTTTGGAACAAGCACTGGCGGTCCGTATACGATCTTGTCGCCAATAAACAATTTGAAAAGATTCCACCTCATCTACCGCACGATACTCAATCCGAATTGATTTTCAGCAACAAGAAAATAGGAAGCCGGCAGTTGTGGATGGAGATGTATTTGCTGAGTGACAAAGGACCGTACATGTCGGATGACCTTGCGAATGCGATTGTGTCTGCCGGTCTGACGGGCATCAAACCGACTCTGATGGAGACCGTGTGATGGCTGATAGCAATTACGACAATTTCAAGCGGCCCCCATTCCTCGAAACGCAGGGCCGGGCGTAAGGCCATTGCCTGTGCTACAGGGAGCTTTCCTCTATGTCCGACGAAGTAGATCGTGACCGATACGACCCGACGACGCCGAGGAACTCCTTGCATTGGCGAAGCACCTTGCCGCCGACCCGAAACTGGACGCGATATTCCGGCGTGTTGGGCTCCACAAGCCGTTTAATCGGCCCGACGAATACCAAGCGGTCATTGCCAGCCGCGAGGCGTTTGCGCGCCATCTACATGACCGGCCTTGTTCTAACAGCAACCTGCCGATTGCTGAAGCCCTGGCGCGGCGTCTCCATGCTGGCGAAATATCGGAGATTTTGCCGCCGCAGATTGGCGCGGTGGCGGTGAATCTCGTTTCGGCCAGCATTGGGGATATCGCCGTCGTGTTCTTGCGCTCGCCCGCGCATGAACACTACAGCTACGCGGATCGGAGCGTCGACCGGCGCGAGCGTTGCTCCGCTTGCTGCGAGAGT
>JBBWZW010000160.1:0-31416 GCA_039649305.1 Burkholderiales bacterium | reverse complement strand
GTATCAGACCATACCTGTTCCGACATCTCGACACTCTGACTCAATGCAAGCCGGTGCGAAATTTACGCGTCGCTTGCTGATTCGCAAATGTCCATATGGAACAAACGTACCGGCATACATGTCCATTGAGCAGAGAAAAGTTAAACACGGAAATGAACCTCCGGTTTATTTAATCTGAGACAAATTGGTATCGTCGAAGAAATCTTAGTATCAGCAATCCTCGCAGGAAACGTCGGGGCGCCGCACGTACGCAACGCGGTAGCCGGAACAGGCACGAAGAAGAAACGGTCGCCGACACTGCTCTACAAAATGATTTTTTACTTATGGGAGTTCTCGTTGATGCGCATAACTTATCCTTCAATACTTATCCTGGCGCTCACGCTTGCCGCATGCGGCGGCGGAGGTTCGGACGCAGGCACACAGCAGCAGCCGGTCGGCGCGCCAACCGGCACATCGGGCGGGGGAACAACCACGCCGAAGACTGGCGGTCTCGTTGAGTACTATGGTGACTCCACGGTGTGGGGCTGGAAGACCAATAGCACCAATAGCACCACGGGCGACCGGGTCAGCGTCCCCGCTCCGACCGCCTTTGTCAACGCGCTGAACGCCGAATCCGGATCGCCGGGCTACCAAGTGGCCAATGAAGGCAAGAGCGGTACGACCGCATGCCAGCTGCTCGCCGGTACAGACGGACATCCGCCGTGGGAGCAGCAGCTGACTGCGCTCAAGGGCAGGTGGGTGATCGTCAACCATGCCATCAATGACCGCAACACCGACAGCGTGTCGAGGTACAAGGAATGCCTGAGGCAACTCGTAAGGACCGCGAAAGCTGCCCGCAAGGAAGCCATCCTCGAAACGCCGAATCCGATCGTTCCCGATGGTCTTCCCCCCTACGTGCAGGCAATGAGGGAAGTGGCGGCGGAGGAGGGCACCAAGCTCATCGATCAGTACCAATATCTGACGAGCTATTTGAACGGCCGGCCGGTTTCCGAGATCGTCCCGGATGGATTGCATCCTACCGAGGCCGTGTATGAGCTGAAAGGAAAATACGCCGCGCAGGTATTTTCAACGAAGGTCAATCCTTGATCTGAAGACACATGCATTTCGAACGCGGGCCCTGAGGGGCCCGTTTTTTATTGATCAGCGTGTAAAGTTTTCCGAAGGAAGGTAGTCCTGACGCAGGCTTCCACATCCTCGCAGCCTAAGAGTCTTGCCGTGCCTCGGTGGCACATAGTTTGCTGCTGTATGAGGTTTTTCCCCAAGTTTTTACAGGAGACGCAATGATGAAGTCCGCGACTAACTTGAAATCCCTCGTCAATTCCATCTCGCCATCGGTTACAAACATGATTCGGATGGACCATACGCACGTTCTCACGACGTTCCACCAATACCAGATGGATGCAAGCCCGCAAACGAAGCAAGCGCTGGTCAACTCTGCCTGTCTTGCCCTCGAGATTCATGCACAGCTGGAAGAAGAGATTTTCTACCCCGCAATGCAATCTTTTGCCGCGGATACTCCCGTTGTAAGCAAGAGCATCCCCGAGCATAACGAAATGCGCCGGTTGATCGCGGAACTGCGAGCGATGGAAGCGACCGATCCGGCGTATGACCAGACGTTCATGGAGTTGATGCGTGATGTGCTGCATCACGTGGCGGATGAAGAGACGACGCTGTTGCCCGACGCCGAACGTTTGATGGGAGACCGCCTCGGCGAGCTAGGCGCGCAAATGACCCGGCGTCGCGTGGAATTGATGGCGCCGCATGCAGGCGAAATGGCGATGAGTACAGTACGCGGCATGCCTGCGAGCACCATGGTGATGGCTGCGGGGGCTCTGCTGGCCGGAACTTACCTTGCCAAGCGTGCATTTGGCCGTTCAACGCAGCATTAACGCTGGTGCCATCCGGATCTCATTCCTTTCACAAGCCGCCATCCTCGGCACTGCAGGCGAGGATGGCGCCTGCGGGTGCGATATACGGCAGGCGACGATCTTCGATAGAATAGCGATCGTTCAGTTTCCGAGCGGACTACAGGGATGCTCTACCCGGACAAAAACAAAAACGTCAACCTCGAGACACCGTCCGCATTAGCTTAGATGAACCGCGCAACAGACTCCGCTACAGAATTACAATCCCCCATACCCGTCATTGCAGTCCCACTGCTTGCTTTGGCCGCGTTTACCAGCGCACTCTCCGCGCGAGTGACAGACCCTTTGCTTCCCAGTCTTGCCGGCGAATTTGGCGTATCGCTGGGCGATGCGTCGAATGTCATCACTTTTTTCGCGGTGGCCTATGGCTTCTGCCAGCTTGTGTTCGGTCCATTGGGCGACCGCTTTGGAAAGTATCTCGTCGTGGCGTGCGCGAGTATTGCGTCGGCTGTCACGGCTGTACTTTGCGCCATCGCCCCGGACTTCGGGTTGCTGTTGGTGGCACGGTTGCTGGCGGGCGCTACTGCCGGAGCGCTTATTCCGTTGTCAATGGCCTGGATCGGCGACGTCGTGCCGTATCAAAAGCGTCAGCCTGTGCTGGCGCGATTCCTGATCGGCCACATACTCGGGCTGTCGATGGGTGGCTTCCTCGGCGGCCTGGCGGGCGACAAGCTCGGCTGGCGAATCCCGTTCGTCGGAATCGCACTGCTGTTTCTGCTGATCGGCGTCGTGCTGCTGATGTTGAATCGCCGGCTACCGCCACATGCGCGGGTAGTACACAAGGCGGAAGGCGCGACGATCCCGCGCATGGTCGGCGAATTCCGTCAGGTGTTGGCGAAGCCGTGGGCGCGGATGGTGCTGGCCACCGTCGCGCTGGAAGGCGCTTTCCTCTACGGCGCGTTTGCGTTTATTGCATCCCACCTGCACCGCACATTCGGCATGTCGCTCACCGCCTCGGGGGCGATGGTGATGCTGTATGGTCTCGGCGGGCTGTTTTTTGCGGCGACATCCGGGCCGCTGGTGCGCCGCCTCGGCGAAGCTGGCCTCGTGCTGTGGGGTGGACTCCTCGTTGCTGCAGCCTTGCTCGCAGTCGGCATGGCCCCGGTATGGTGGCTGGCCATCCCCGGTTGCTTCTTTGCGGGGCTCGGTTTCTACAGCCTGCACAACACCCTGCAGACGAATGCAACGCAGATGGCGCCGGAGCGCAGGGGAGCCGCGGTATCGGCGTTCGCCTGCTGCTATTTCCTCGGCCAGTCGGCCGGCGTCGGTATCGCCGGCTTCATGGTCGAGCGCGCCGGCACTTCTACAGTGATCGTTGTCGGCGCATTAGGCATGCTCGCGGTCGCACTTAACTTTACCCGTCGCCTGAAGTACAAGATGGCCGGCTAATGGCCGTTTTTCGGGCTCACACCCATCGCACACCTTATCTTTATTGCCACAGTATGACGACAAAACATATTGAAGTATGCCAATAAAACGTTTATATTGATACGTACAAAACGCACCGAAGGAAATCAAACGGACAAAACAAATGCGTGAAATGCAGTGCGTTTACTGGTGGCATTCAGGATAGGTTTCCGCTCCACCCACGGTAAGCGCCATCGGAGGCTAACTTTTGAAGTCGTCTAAAGTGTTTTCCGGGAGAAGCATATGCGTACCGCATGTTACATTCGTTCTGACGAGGCGTTCGATCAGGTTCACGAGGCGCTGGAGCGTGCAGGGTTCCTCTGTGAACGCTTCCTGAACGAAACCTCTCTGCTCCTCACGCTGCGTCGTCATAGTTTTGACCTGGTCGTGGTCGACACGCAATTCCTGGACGAAAAGAGCTTTTATTCCTGGTTGGGCTGCCGCACCGGCGAAACAGCGCCGCTCGTGCTGATGTCACCCGAATCAAGTGGAAGTCAGATAGCGCTTGCACTCGATGCGGGAGCCGATGATTTCATCCGCCGTCCGGTCGATCCCGTCGAATTGGTTGCCCGCCTCCATGCGGTGCTCCGCCGCTACCATAAAACATCGGTACGTTGCACCGTAGAGCTGCTCGGGTTTGCGCTTGATCGCGGCGCATGCCGCTTGCTTGACCGGGGAGTGCCGGTCGACCTGACGCCACGCGAGTTTGCAATGGCATGGCTGTTCTTCTCCTGCCCCGGCGTCTACCTGTCACGCGAAACTATCAGTGCAATGATCTGGGGTGTCGAGAGCGGAATCGCCAATCGCACTATCGAGCAGCACGTCTACATGCTGCGGAAGAAACTGAACCTGTGTGCGGAGCGGGGCGTGCGCATCCGGGCCGCTTACACGAAGGGATATCGTCTCGAACTTGTGGACGATGCCGTCTTGGGACGCACAGCCATGTCGAGCGCACGCGAACCGGATGCCGGCTTCAATGACACGTTACTGCTCGCCACAGCGTGATTCATCTGTACTCGCCTTACGTAGTTCGTTAAGTTCCGTTTCTTCCATCGTCAGCCTTTCTCAGGCCGTGTACTCCACGGCCTGACAATTCTTCCTCCAGAACTCCAGTCGTTAGAAATTACACGCTCGTTGACGTCCGCTGCATAAAGGGTTGCATACATACGTAAGAGGGAGGTGCGCTTCGCGCGCTCCAGCCATCATCGATGTAGCCATACCCGCATCAGCGAAAGCAGCTGCGCAGCGTCCACCGGCTTGGTCACGTAATCCGAAGCGCCCGCGGCAATGCACTTGTCACGGTCGCCCTTCATCGCCTTCGCCGTCAGGGTAATGATAGGCAACTGCTTGAACTTCGGAATGCTCCGGATCGCGCGCATGGTGTCGTAGCCATCCATCTCCGGCATCATGATGTCCATCAACACGATTTCGATAGATGAATCGGACTGCAATACCTCAATGCCGTCCCGACCATTCTCCGCATACAGCACCTTCATCTGTTGCCGCTCAAGCACCGAGCTTAACGCGAAGATGTTGCGCAAGTCGTCATCGACTATGAGTACCTTGCGTCCGGCCAAAGCCGAATCGATAGCCTGAACTTCGTCCACCATCCGCCGCTGCGACTCGGGAAGACTGTCGTGCGAGCGATGAAGGAACAAGGCGGTTGCCGCGACCAGTCGCTCCGGCGAACTGGCGTCCTTCAACACGATGGTTTCAGCCAGCAGCCGTATTTTTTCAGTAACCTCGGGACGCGACTGCATCGCCGTATAAATGATGACAGGCACCTCGCGCAAGCGTTCGTCGCCCGCAATCTTATCGAGGAGCTCCCAGCCGTCCATATCGGGCAGGGAAGGGTCGAGCACCACGCAGTCAAACCGCGATTCGCGCATCTGCTCCATGGCTTCCTCCGCCGTCACCGCGACTTCGATATGCACATCGGCGCTGCCGATAAGGTTGACGATAGTTTCCAGCTGCAAGGGATCGTCCTCAATCACCAGCAGGCTGCGGATTGCGGTCGTTACGAAATTTTCGATCCTGGTCAGTTCTTCCTGCATGCGCGTGGCGCTGACCGGTTTTTGCATATACGACGCCGCGCCGCGGCGTAGCGCACGTTCGCGATCTTCCTGGTCGGACAGCACGTGTACCGGGATGTGCCGCGTGCGAGGGTCGCGTTTCAGCCTGTCAAGAACCGCCAGGCCATCGGTTTCGGGCTGGTCGATATCGAGCAGGATCGCGCTAGGCAGATAGTCTCGCGTCAGCGGCAGCGCCGAGTCCGGCTGGCGGGTAACGATGCCTTTGAAATTTCGCTCGCGCGCCTGGTCCAGCATCGACTTGGCGATCGCCTGGTCGTCCTCGACGATCAACACCGCCGGATCGCCCGGTGCGACCAGAGCCCGGTCATCGGGAGGCAGTTCCGCAGGCACCACCGCGTTGTCTTCGCGCCCGGTCATCGCATGCCCGTCGCCGCCACGGTCCTGGGCGTCATCACTGGCCTCGACCATATGCACAGCGTCTGCGCGAACCTCGACCTGGCGGAAAGTCAGCGGATACGGATCGTCATCACTGACGATATCCATGCGCTGATAAGGCAGGAACAGGGTGAAAGTACTTCCGACACCGACCACGCTTTCAACGCGAATTTCTCCGTTGAGCAGGCGCGCCAGTTCGCGGCTGATCGATAGCCCCAGGCCGGTGCCGCCATACTTGCGTGCGGTACTGCCGTCGGCCTGCTGGAACGCTTCAAAAATCAACTGCAGCTTGTCAGGCGCGATGCCCACCCCGGTGTCGCTTACTGAAAATGCCAGGACCGCATCCGCCTCGGCAAGCCCCGCATGATCGGCGCTCCAGCCGGCCTCGACCGGCCGGATTTGCAGTTCTACCTGGCCCTTGGCGGTAAACTTGAATGCGTTCGACAGCAGGTTCTTCAGTATCTGCTGCAAACGCGTGATATCCGTCCTCACCGAAACCGGCAGATCCGCGTCGAGTTCCACCGAGAAGTCGATATGCTTTGCCTCCGCCATGTGGCGGAAGGTCCGCTCGACATAACCTCGCATTGCATGGAACCGGTATTCCCTCAGCTCGAGCGTGACGGTACCCGATTCGATCTTCGACAGGTCGAGTATGTCGTTGATCAGGGTCAGCAGGTCGCTGCCCGAACCATAAATCGTCTTGGAGAATTCGATCTGGGTGTCCGTCAGGTTGCCGTCCGGGTTGTCACTCAAGTGCTGGGCCAGAATCAGCAAGCTGTTCAACGGCGTGCGCAGCTCATGCGACATGTTGGCAAGGAACTCTGACTTGTACTTGGAGGACAGCGCCAGCTGCGTGGCTTTCTCCTCCAGCGCGCGCTTGGCCTGTTCCACCTCGCGGTTCTTGCGTTCCACCTCGATATTCTGATCGGACAGCAGCCGCGCCTTTTCAGCCAGTTCGAGGTTGGTCTGCTGCAGTTCCTGTGCCAGCGACTGCGATTGCGTCAGCAGGCTCTCGGTACGGCTGTTAGCCTCTATCGTATTGAGCACCACGCCGATGGATTCCATCAACTGGTCCAGGAAAGACAGATGCGTTTCAGTAAAGCGGTCGAACGACGCAATTTCGATGACCGCCTTGACCTGTTGTTCAAACAGGATAGGCAGCACCACGATGTTAGTGGGCGGCGCCATGCCGAGCCCGGATGAAACCACCACATAATCACGGGGCACATTGGTAAGCCAGATCCGTTGCTTCTCCAGCGCGCATTGTCCAACCAGGCCTTCGCCAGGGCGGAATGAGGTCGGCAGGTTCTTGCTGGACCGATAGCCGTAGGTGGCAACCAGTCGCAGCAGCGAATCATCCTCGGCCGAGTCCATCATATAGAACACGCCGTGATGTGCGGATACCAGCGGTGCGAGCTCCGACAGGATAAGTGTCGACACCGCATCGAGATCGCGCTGACCCTGCAGCAGGCGGGTAAAGCGGGCAAGGTTGGTTTTCAACCAGTCCTGCTGCGCATTCTTCTGCGTGGTTTCTTTCAGGTTGCGGATCATCTCATTGATGTTGTCCTTCAGGTAGGACACTTCGCCGCGCGCTTCCACCTGGATCGAACGGGATAGGTCGCCCCGTGTCACGGCGGTCGCCACCTCCGCAATCGCACGCACCTGGTTGGTCAGGTTGGCCGCCAACTGGTTGACGTTCTCCGTCAGGTCTTTCCATGTTCCGGATGCGCCCGGCACGCTTGCCTGGCCGCCGAGTTTTCCTTCGACGCCTACCTCGCGGGCCACGGTGGTTGCCTGGTCGGCAAACACCGCGAGCGTATCGGTCATTTCGTTGATGGTGTTGGCGAGCGTCGCGATTTCACCTCGTGCCGCCACGGTCAGCTTCTTCTTCAGGTCGCCTTTCGCCACTGCGCTGACAACGCCCGCAATGCCGCGCACCTGCGCTGTCAGATTGGCCGCCATGAAGTTCACGTTGTCGGTAAGATCTTTCCATGTGCCGGCGGCGCCTTCCACCTGCGCCTGCCCGCCCAGCTTGCCCTCGGTACCCACCTCGCGCGCCACCCGCGTCACTTCCGAAGCGAACGAGCTGAGCTGGTCCACCATCACGTTGATGGTGTCCTTTAGTTCAAGAATCTCGCCCTTGACGTCCACCGTGATTTTTTTCGAAAGATCCCCGCGCGCGACGGCGGTCGTCACCGCCGCGATATTCCGCACCTGCCCGGTGAGATTCGACGCCATGAAGTTCACGTTGTCCGTCAGGTCCTTCCAAGTGCCCGACGCACCCGGCACATTGGCCTGTCCACCAAGCCGGCCTTCAGTGCCTACCTCGCGGGCCACACGGGTTACTTCCGAAGCGAACGAACGCAACTGATCGACCATCACGTTGATGGTGTTCTTCAACTCGAGGATTTCGCCCTTGACGTCGACCGTGATTTTTTTTGACAGGTCGCCATTCGCGACAGCGGTGGTCACCTCTGCAATGTTTCGCACCTGACCGGTCAGGTTGCCCGCCATCGAGTTCACCGAGTCGGTGAGGTCTTTCCATGTACCCGCCACCCCTGACACATTGGCCTGTCCGCCCAATTTACCTTCGGTACCTACCTCACGCGCCACACGAGTCACTTCGGACGCGAACGAACTGAGCTGGTCCACCATCACGTTGATGGTGTTCTTCAATTCGAGAATTTCGCCCTTGACGTCGACCGTAATCTTTTTCGAGAGGTCGCCGCGAGCGACCGCCGTAGTGACGTCTGCAATGTTCCGCACCTGGCCGGTCAGGTTGAACGCCATGAAGTTCACGTTATCGGTCAGGTCCTTCCAGGTGCCACCGACATCTCTCACATGCGCCTGGCCGCCGAGTTTTCCTTCGGTACCCACCTCGCGTGCCACGCGGGTGACTTCGGAAGCAAAGGAATTCAACTGATCCACCATCACGTTGATGGTGTTTTTCAGTTCGAAAATCTCGCCTTTCACGTCGACCGTGATTTTTTTGGACAGATCGCCGTTCGCCACCGCGGTGGTCACTTCCGCAATGTTCCGCACCTGCGCGGTGAGGTTGCCCGCCATCGAATTCACCGAATCGGTCAGGTCTTTCCAGGTACCCGCAACGCCGGGCACATTCGCCTGGCCGCCGAGTTTTCCTTCTGTGCCGACTTCGCGCGCCACCCGCGTCACTTCCGATGCGAACGAACTGAGCTGATCCACCATCACATTGATGGTGTCCTTCAGCTCGAGGATTTCGCCCTTCACATGCACGGTGATTTTCTTGGACAAGTCGCCGCGCGCAACCGCCGTCGTCACAGCAGCGATGTTCCGCACCTGGCCGGTCAGGTTCGACGCCATGAAGTTCACGTTGTCGGTGAGGTCTTTCCAGGTGCCGCCCACGCCCGGGACATACGCCTGGCCGCCCAGCTTTCCTTCGGTACCCACCTCACGCGCCACCCGCGTGACTTCCGATGCAAACGAACTCAGCTGATCCACCATCACATTGATGGTGTTCTTCAGCTCGAGGATTTCGCCTTTGACGTCGACCGTAATTTTTTTCGACAGGTCGCCATTCGCCACCGCCGTCGTCACATCGGCAATATTCCGTACCTGGCCGGTGAGGTTACCTGCCATAGAGTTTACCGAGTCAGTCAGGTCTTTCCATGTGCCGGCCACGCCAGGCACATTTGCCTGCCCACCCAGGCGGCCCTCGGTACCCACTTCGCGCGCCACCCGCGTTACTTCGGAAGCAAAGGAATTCAACTGGTCCACCATCACGTTGATGGTGTTCTTCAACTCCAGGATTTCGCCCTTGACGTCGACCGTGATTTTTTTGGAGAGGTCGCCATTGGCCACGGCTGTCGTCACATCAGCGATGTTACGGACCTGGCCAGTGAGGTTGCCGGCCATCGAATTTACCGAGTCGGTCAGGTCTTTCCAGGTGCCGGCAACGCCTTTCACCTGTGCCTGGCCGCCGAGTTTTCCTTCTGTGCCGACCTCGCGCGCCACCCGCGTCACCTCCGACGCGAATGAGCTGAGCTGATCCACCATGACATTGATGGTGTCCTTGAGTTGCAGGATTTCGCCCTTGACGTCGACCGTGATTTTCTTCGACAGATCACCGTTCGCCACTGCGGTGGTGACCTCGGCGATGTTACGAACCTGACCGGTCAGGTTGGACGCCATGAAATTCACGTTATCGGTCAGGTCTTTCCAGGTGCCGCCGACGCCGGGCACATAGGCCTGGCCGCCGAGGCGGCCTTCGGTGCCGACCTCGCGCGCGACACGCGTCACTTCCGAAGCGAATGCGCGCAACTGGTCCACCATCGTATTGATGGTGTCCTTGAGTTGCAGGATCTCGCCGCGCACATCCACCGTGATCTTTCTCGAAAGATCACCGTTGGCCACCGCAGTCGTCACATCGGCGATGTTACGCACCTGCGATGTCAGGTTGCCCGCCATGGAGTTCACCGAGTCGGTCAGGTCCTTCCAGGTGCCGGCCACGCCTTTGACTTGCGCTTGCCCGCCGAGGATCCCTTCGGTGCCGACCTCACGTGCTACCCGTGTGACCTCCGATGCGAACGAGCTCAATTGATCAACCATGGTGTTCGCCGTGGTGGCAGCACGCAGGAACTGTCCTTTCAGCGGACGACCGTCCACCTCGAGGGACATGGTTTGCGACAGGTCGCCCTTGGCCACCGCGCCGATCACGCGCGCCATCTCAGTCGTAGGCCGAACCAGGTCCTCGATCAATGTGTTGACCGATTTCACCATGGTCGACCAGCCGCCCGACACATTCGGAACGGAGGCGCGTTGGGCCAGGCGGCCTTCACGTCCTACGACACGACTGACGTTGGTGATGCCCTCGGCCACCTGCTCGTTGGTTTCAATGATGTCGTTGAGCGTGTCCGCGATTTTCCCAGCCAGGCCAGTCCAGTCCGAAGGCATGCGGGTAGAGAAATCGCCCTTCTTGAGCGCTTTCAGCGTGGCAAGCAGAACCTTGACGTCGAGTTCATCAGCGAGATCGGCTCTCTTGTCCATGGCGGGTGTTCCTTTTTAATTTCCGGGAGGGACCGGAGCGTTCTATCGATCAGGCGTTATTGAACTGCATGAGATGGCTGCTCATCAGTTCGTCGGCCGGCAGGGGCTTGCTGTAGTAATAGCCCTGGTGTTCGTCGCATCCGAGTTCACGGAGTATGGTCAGTTGCTCGCGGGTTTCCACACCTTCGGCAACGACGCGCAGGGCCAACGCGCGCGCCATATTCACGATGGCAGCCACGATGGCGTTGTCGCCGAGGTCCTTGCCGAGGTCGCGTACAAACGATTGATCGATTTTCAGGATGTCGATGGGGAGCGCTTTGAGGACCGAAAGTGATGAATAACCGGTGCCGAAATCATCGATCGCAATCGTGATGCCGCTTTCGCTGATTTCGCGCAGCACGGAAGTTGCCTTTTCCACATCGCGTATCAGCAGCGATTCCGTGATCTCCAGCTGCAGGCTGGACGGCGGGACATCGTACTTGCGCAGCGCGCGATAGATGACCTCCGGCAGGTCCGCATAGATTTGCGGAATGGCGATATTGACCGCGATCGGCATATTCGGGAAGATCTGGTCAGAGTCCTGCCAGCTGCGCGCTTGCGCACAGGCTGCTGAAATCACCCATTCACCGATAGGAACGACCTGCCCGGTGTCGGTGGCCGCCTGCATGAACTGGCCGCCGCTCAGCAGGCCCAGGCGTGGATGATGCCAGCGCAACAGCGCTTCGACGCCGGCCACACGTCCCGATGTCGCATCCACCTTGGGCTGGTAATACAGTTCGAACTCGTCGTTCTCGAGCGCGTGCTGCAATTCCTGCTCGAGCTGCGACCGCTCGATGAGGCGGGCGTTCAGCTCTTCGTGGAAAAACTGCACGCTGCCGCGGCGTTCCTGCTTCGCATGGTACATCGCGAGATCGGCGCTTCTCATGAGCGTATGCGTGGTGGCGCCGTCCTGCGGAAACAGGCTTATGCCAACGCTGACCGACGTCTTGACATTCTGCGGTCCGACATTGAAGGGAAGCCCGGTTGCCTTGACGATTTTCCGTGCCACTTCGGCGGCCGCCGTGTAGCAGGGAAGCCCTTCCATCAGGACCACGAATTCATCGCCGCCCAGCCTCGCGACGATGTCGGAGCCGCGCACTGCAGCACTGATGCGGTCGGCCACCAGGCGCAGCAATTCGTCGCCGGCGTCATGGCCGAGTGTGTCGTTGATAGCCTTGAAGCGATCCATATCGAGGAACAGGAGCGCAAGCTGCTCGCCGTGGCGCGCAGCGCGGACCATCGCGTGTTCGAGGTGCTCCGTCAGCGAGCGGCGATTCAACAGGCCTGTCAGAGGGTCCTTGGTCGCAAGTTCATGCGCGCGTTCCTCGGCTTGCCTGCGCTCGATGATTTCCGCCTGCAGCGCTATGTTGATCCGTTTCAGGTCTTCCATTTGCTGTAACTGCATATCCCGGTTAAGCATGGCAAGCTCTTCTTTCTGGAATTGCAGTTGCAAATTCTTTCTTGCCAGCTCGATGAATACCGATATCTTGCTTTGCAGTATCTGCGGGATGACCGGACTGATCAGGTAATCCACCGCACCATGCTGATACCCTTTGAGCCGATTCATCTCATCCGCGTAATGTGCTGTGACGAAAATGATGGGTACGGACGCCGAGCGCGGATGGGAATGAATCGTTTCCGCAGTCTCAAATCCATCCATACCCGGCATGCTGACGTCCAGAAGGATGACTGCGAACTGGTTATCCAGCACCTGGCGCAACGCCTCGGAGCCGGAAATTGCAGTAATCAGGTCGTATTGATCGGACTCAGGCCCGCTGTTGAGGAGCGTCTTCAGTGCGAGAAGACTGGCGGGGTGGTCGTTTACGAGAAGTACTTTAGGCTTAAGCAATTTTTTGGTCTTTCATCCATGGCATTGAGCGCCCGCATGCGATGCACATCGACACGGCGGATAGCGCCATAGCGTTGCTGTCTTCGCAAGTAAAGGGGCAACCAGATATTCGGTCGGGGTCGCGCGGCGGTGCATGCGTTGGGTGTGCTCGTGACACATACCCGTTCTCCTGGTGCGTATGTCGCTCAACTCCGGGTGGC
Organism: Burkholderiales bacterium; assembly: GCA_039649305.1. Taxonomy (GTDB): domain Bacteria; phylum Pseudomonadota; class Gammaproteobacteria; order Burkholderiales; family Burkholderiaceae_D; genus Noviherbaspirillum. Next base: position 18,503 of record JBBWZW010000160.1, on the reverse strand, counting down.
AAATGCGGCCAGATCAGCCCCGGCGCGTGATAGTCCGACATCTTTCTGTGGAGCTACAAACTGATCCTGCGGTTCGCGAAGTTCGGGTTAGAAAGATGAAGCACCTCAATGTTCCCCCAGCTCATGAAAAAGAATACTGAAGAGGATCAAACATTTCTTCATTGGAATATCTTTTTCGCGTGCGCCGCGCACGTCACAAACAATGGACGAAAAAAAGGCAGGACCACCTGCCTTCTTATGCTGTGAAGAAAAATCTATTTGCCCGATGTGACGTTTCGTGACCTTGCGTCAGCCTTGTCTTCTTTTGCTTCGGCATTCGCCTGGACTTTATCGGACTTTGCCTCGGCCTTCGTTTTTGATGCTTTCGCATCCGCTTTTGCCTTTTTCTTTGCTGCTTTCGCTTCCGCTTTTGCCGCCTTCTCATTTGCCGCGGCTGCCTTCTTCTCCGCCTTCCCGTCCGCCTTGGCAGCGGCCTTATCATTGGTCGTCACTGTTGTAGTGGAAGAGCCAGAGGGAGTGGTGGCACTCTGTGCAAATGCAGAGGTGGCAAACAGGCCTGCTACTAACACCGCCAAGAGCTTATTCATAAAAAGACCTTTCAGGTTGGGAGGAGAAAAAACCGATGGAATTTGAGTCTAGGATGCAATTGAGAAGCAGAAATTGACGAAAGATAAAAGAATGTTTTATGGCCGCAAGCCGTCGGCGGAAAATCTTCCTGACCTCAATTGATTCATCTCAAAGCCGGGGAAGGGTGGCGACTTAATCTGAACCGACGCATTTCTCCCAACGCTGGAACACGAAATGCATTCCCGGGCCTATCCAACCAGCTGATCAGGAGAACCATCATGCCAATTAGTGAATGCAGCAACATAGGCGTGGTTTGCTGCGAAGCCGACGCAACCATCCCTGAGGTCGCCGCTTTGATGCGCAAGCATCATGTGGGGGACGTCATCGTGATCGAGAAATCACCCTCCGACCGGGTTCCGATCGGAATCGTTACGGACCGCGACATCATCATGGAAACCGTGGCACTAGACGTCGATCCGGATGTATTTACGGCGGGCGACATTATGACCGCCCCCATCGTCACTGTCCGGGAGGACGAGGGGCTGATCGAAACCCTGCGCCTGATGCGCAATAACAAGGTGCGCCGGATGCCCGTGGTCACGCCCGCCGGCACCTTGTACGGTATCGTCACCGCCGACGACATCATCAATCTGCTGGCCATGGAACTGTCGATGATGACCGCCGCGATAGTCGAGCAGCCACTGAAAGAGGGCCGGTTGCGGAAGTAGGACGGCCACACCGTGCATGGCTGCTGTTCCCGACGCGCAAATTGAATTGATCCGGTCGCTCTCCGCGGTTCTGGAAGAGCAGGGCCATCAGTTCCAGTTGTTTGAAACCCACCTGTCATGGGTGCTGGTTACAGGTGATTTTGCATACAAGGTCAAGAAGGCCGTCAGGTTCGATTTTGTCGACTATTCGACGTTGGCTGCTCGCCACCTGTATTGTTGCGAAGAGTTGCGGCTGAACCGTCGTATCGCCCCGCAACTGTATATGGACCTGGTGACTATTTCCGGCGCGCCTCATCGCCCGATCGTCGGCGGACCGGGCCCCGCGATTGAATATGCGGTCCGGATGCGCGCGTTTTCCCAGCAATCGCTATGGAGTCGCCGGGTTGAAAGCGGCCTCGTACAAGGTGAGGAAGGCAATGCACTCGCCCTGAAGATCGCCGGCTTTCATCAGGCAGCGAGTATCGCGCCGCTCGAGAGCGACTGGGGCAGTGATGCAACATTGCGTGCCGTGGCGATCGCCAACTTCGCCGCGCTCCGCGCCTTCATTGACGATCCCGGATCAGCAAGAGATGTGGCAGGGCTGTGGGACTGGCTCACTGACCAGCACGATAAGTTGCGAACCACACTCGAAGAACGGAAAGCGCGCGGCTTCATCCGAGAGTGTCATGGCGATCTTCATCTCGGAAACATACTGACATGGGACGGCGAGGTAACCGCGTTCGATTGCATTGAATTCAACGAGAGCTTGCGTTGGATTGACGTCATGAATGACATCGCCTTCCTTTACATGGACCTGCGATTTCACAAGCGGCGCGATTTGGCAATGCGCGTACTCAACCGATATCTTGCCGCCACCGGCGATTATGAAGGGGTAGCGGTGTTGGGCTACTACGAAATTCAACGTGCAGTGACGCGCTGCAAAGTTGCGCTCCTCAGGATTCGGGGATCAGGCACAGAGCCAACCGATACTCGCGAGGCAATGGACTATCTCGCCTACGCAGTCGACGGCATCAGTGTACGAAAAGCCGCGATCATGATTACGCATGGTTATTCCGGATCCGGTAAATCTTTTTTTTCAACGAGGGCGATGGAATTGACCGGCGCAATTCAACTACGGTCAGACATCGAGCGCAAGAGAATCACACGGACGGCCGACCTTTATAGCGCGCACTCCACCCGGCAAACCTATCAGCGATTGTGCGATCTGGCCGGGCGCCTCGTGCGCTCGGGTTGGCCGGTCATAGTGGATGCCGCGTTTCTGAAGAGTGAACAACGCCGTCAGTTCGAAAAACTGGCCGGCGATCTCGGCGTGCCATTTTTCATCTTCGACATCCGCGCACGCGAAACTGTTATCAAGCGCCGCATCGCCGCGCGCGAAAAGGAAGGGCACGATCCATCGGATGCCGGAGTGGATGTTCTCGCGCGGCAGCTAAAGGATAGCGAACCACTTGTCGCAGACGAGATTGCGCACATCATTCCGGTCGATCTGGAATCCGAGCCTGAGACCGCGCAAATCCGCCGCATTTGTGAACCCGTGCTTAAAGTTCTTTGCATCTAAGTACCCGCTCACAATTTATTCTGAGCGGGTACTTAGCTATATTCAGCGCCCGCGCGTCGGATTGCGAATGCGAGCGGCAAATCCATCGTCGCGATGTGATCGACCAGCCATGCGCACAAGGAGACGACCACCACGCGGCCAAACTCGACATCGCCCTCCATGACCTTGCTGTGTGTATGGTGCAAGGCACTCAGGATGACCGAATGTTCCTCCCGGTGGGAGAGTGTTTGCGGATAGTCGATCCTGTCCATCCACTCGTCCTCAGTAAGGAAGTCGTGCTCCAGGTCGACAATCATGGTCTCGAAGTGGGTCCGGAATGCTGGTTCCGGGAGCGCACCCAATCCAGACAAATCACCGAAAAGAACGTGGTGGGAACGATCCATCGCCGGCACGTCAAGTGCCATTTCATGTGACCAGGTTGTCTGCTTCATTGAATGTCCTGCGCCGGCAGGAGGCCGGGACAAGACGTTCCATCTTGGTGTCTCCCTCGCGCGTCACTTTGACAGGCGTCAAGCGCGCAGGGATTCGCCGGTTGTGTTCACCGGTTGGGTTCACCTTATTCGCGCAGGACTCAGGGCGGCCGGGAGCACCCCGAAGTCGGTGATCCGCGACGGTGCGGGCATGCCCCTGAGCAGTGCTGCGTAGAGTTCACCGGCAGCCGCCGAAGATTGAATGCCGTAACCGCCTTGCCCCGCGGCCCAGAAAAAACCGGGCACGTCCGCATCGAAACCACCGACCACGCTGCCGTCGCCGACAAACGAGCGCAATCCCGCCCAGACATGCCGCGGACGCCGGATCGTTAAAGTGGTCATGGTTTCTATACGGTCGATTGCCAATGCGACGTCCAGTTCTTCCGCCTGGACATCGTGCGGTGCTACCGGATCGGCGTTCGCCGGTGAGCCTAGCAGCAAACCGGCATCCGGCTTCACGTAATAGGATTCGTCGACACCGATGAACATCGGCCAGCGGGAAATGTCGACCCCGTCGGGCGGGGCGAAAGTGAAAGCAGAGCGGCGCATCGGCACCAGCCCTGTCGGCTTAGCTCCGGCGAGCGAGCCGATAAGGTCGCACCAGGCGCCCGCGGCGTTAATCACAACCGGTGCTTCATACATGCGGCCGCTGGCGGTTACACGCCAGACATCACCGTGATATTCCATGGCGGTTACTTCGGCACCGCAGGAAATCATGCCACCCGCGGCTCTGACACCGCGCAAATATCCCTGATGCAGGGCATGTACATCGATATCGGCGGCATCCGGTTCGTACACTGCACCAAGCACCCGGTCGCGGCGCAGCACGGGCACCAATGCGCAAGCGCCAGCGGCATCCAGCCGTCTTGCGTCGTCGGACACGGACTGCACGATCGCGTGCTGCTGCTCAAGCAAGTCTTGCTGACCGGTGCCGGCCACCATCATCGCCCCGCGCGGCGACAGGATAGGGTGGTCGGTGAAGCCGGCGGGTGGCACTTCGAAAAACGCCCGGCTGGCGCAGGTCAGTGCACGCACCTGGGGCGGGCCGTAGCTTTCCATGAAGAGCGCGGCCGAGCGGCCGGTGCTGTGATAACCGGGCTGCGATTCGCGTTCCAGCAAAGTAATCTTTGCATGCGGCGCCAGCCAGTAGCCGATAGACGCTCCCGCGATTCCCGCGCCGATGATCAGATAGTCGGTTTGCACTTCCGTTGGTCCTCCGGTTTTCCTGAAAAGCATACTCGCAAACCTGTTTTGTCGCACCCGCCGCGGGACCTTGGTGAACTCCCGCGGGCATGCCTTGCCTAATATTCAGAAGTTGCCACCGGCGGCTTTTCCGTCCGCCTTCCCATAGGATTCCCATGAAGTACAAGGATTACTACCAGGCCTTGGGCGTCGAACGCGATGCGTCGCCGGACGAGATCAAGAAAGCGTATCGCAAGCTTGCTCATCAGTATCACCCGGACGTATCCAAGGATCCGAAGGCTGAAGAGAAATTCAAGGAAGTTGCGGAAGCGTACGGGACGTTGAAGGATGCCGACAAACGGCGGGAGTACGACAACCTTGGCCGCCGCCCCGCCGGCGAAAGTTTTACGCCGCCGCCAGACTGGCAACAGCACTTCGGCGGGGGCGACCAGTCCTATTTTGACGACATGGACCTGGCCGATATCCTGTCTGCATTCACCGGCGCGCGTCGCGCCGGCGGGGGGGCCGACAGGGCGCGTGGACGGGAGAATTTCCCGATGCCGGGCCAGGACTTCGAGGTGACCGTTCCCGTCCGGCTTGAACAGGTCTATCGCGGGGACGATGTCGACGTCAATGTCGAGGTCCCCGAGTACGACGAAAATGGTTTTGCCCACCGGGTGCCGCGCACTTACCGGGTGCACGTTCCGAATGGCGCAACCGACGGGCAACGGCTGCGCCTGCCCGGCAAAGGCGGCCCGGGCCGCAATCGCGGCAAGCCTGGAGATTTGTATGTCAGGCTCGCACTGCAGCCACATCCGCTGTTCCGGGTCGAGGGCCACGACCTATATCTTGATTTACCGCTGGCTCCCTGGGAAGGCGTGCTCGGCGCCAAGGTCCTGATCCCGACATTGGGCGGGCCGGTTGAGCTCACCATCAAGCCGGGCACGAGTACCGGGCAACGCTTGCGCCTTGGCAAGCGCGGGCTGCCGAAACCGGACGGAACCGCCGGAGATCTCTATGCGGTGGTGCAGATAGAGGTGCCTAAGACCGTCAGCGTACGCGAGCGCGCGTTGTACGAAGAGCTCGCCGCAGTTTCACACTTCAATCCGCGCAAGCACTTTCAGGTTGGAGCGCCAACATGATAGTCCAAGTCACCGATGCGATCTGGCTGGATGATTCCGAGGTCTGCACGGCCGAGCAACTGGCCGAAGTGTCCGGCCTCTCGACCGGGGAGATTGATGACCTGATTCAAAACGGCGTCATCATTCCGATCGACGAAACAGCGGAACCCAAATCTTTTCCCCTGCATGACATGGTTACCGTGAGAACCGCACGCAGGTTGCGCGACGATTTCGAACTCGACGCGCACGGCGTAGCGCTGGCGCTTACCTTGCTGGGTCATATTGACCATCTCGAAGGCCAACTGCAGGCCGTACGAGCTCGGCTGATACGCGCCATCGGAGGGCGGACACAGCTCTGACCGGTGCGGCGCTGCCGTCATAACACTATTTCCGGTACCATCCTGTACGGCGGCTTGCCCGCCCATAGAACAAAAACGATCCTCAGGAGGCCGGGATGAAAGTTGCAATTGTGGGCGCCGGCATAGGCGGCCTGACGCTGGCATTAATGCTTCATGAACGCGGCATCGACGTTGAAGTATTCGAGGCGGTAAGCGAGATCAGGCCGTTGGGTGTGGGCATCAACCTGCTGCCCCACGCCAGCCAACAACTCTGCCTGCTGGGCCTGGAGGAGTGTCTCGCGCAGGAGGGCATAGAAACATCGACCCTGGCGTACTTCAACAAGTTTGGCCAGGAAATCTGGCGCGAGCCGCGCGGACGCGCAGCCGGTTATGCCTGGCCGCAATTCTCGATCCATAGAGGCCAGCTGCAAATGACGTTGCTCGAGAAGGCGATCGAGCGCCTCGGGCGCAACAAGATCCACGCGGGCCATTCTTTCCACTCGTTTCTGCAAGTCGCCGACAAGGTCATTTCGACTTTCTCGCGCCGCAATGATGGCGACGTCGTCACAATCGAATCGGATATCCTGGTTGGCGCGGACGGCATCCATTCATCCGTACGCAAATTCTTGTACCCCAGCGGCGACCTTCCGCGTTTCTCGGGCCGCATGCTATGGCGCGCCATAACGGCAGCTGAGCCCTACATGGACGGGCGCGGTATGTTCATGGCCGGCTACCAGGACCAGAAGTTCGTCGCTTATCCCATCTCCGAAACCAGCCGCAAGCAAGGACGCTCCCTGATCAATTGGATCGCGGAATTGCGGGTGCCGGGCGGCGCGTTGCCCAACACCGACTGGAATCGCCAGGTCGACAAGACGGTATTCAGCGAGGCCTTTGCGCGATGGAAGTGGGACTGGATCGACATCCCGGCCCTGATCGACGGCGCTGAAGCCATCTACGAATTCCCGCTTGTCGACCGTGATCCCTTGCCGCGCTGGACTTTTGAACGCGTGACGCTGTTGGGTGACGCCGCCCATCCGATGTACCCGATCGGATCGAACGGCAGTGCACAGGCGATCCTGGATGCCCGTTACCTGAGTGACTGTCTTGTGAGCGAGTCAAATATTTCGTACGCGCTGCGCGAGTACGAGGCGGAAAGACTGCCACGCACAACAGGAATAGTTCTGCGCAACCGTATGAATGGGCCGGAACAGGTGATGCAAATGGCCGAAGAACGCGCGCCGAACGGCTTCACCAACATCGAGAAGGTGATCCCGAGGCAGAAGCTGGAAGAAATCTCCTTGCGCTACAAGCGTCTGGCGGGCTTTGACAAAGACGCCTTACGAACCTGAAACCGCGCCGGGGCCAACCCGAAGCAGGATCTTCCCGACGGCATGGCCGCTTTCGCTCAATTCGTGGGCAGCCCTGGCTTCATGCAACGGAAATTCCTCGCCTATCATGACCTTGAGCACGCCGTTGTCTACCAGTTCCGCGATCTTCCTCAAGCGGGCGCCATCGGACCTCCCCTGGACCGCCTTGGCCGTGACACCGTGATGTTTGGCGACTTCCTCGTCGACCGGCCCTGTCAGTGACAAGAGAATGCCGCCTTTGCGTACCAGCTTGAAAGAGTTGGTTTGGGTCTCGCCGCCTATAGCATCGAGCACCACATCCACCTCTTTTACGCGCGCGCTGAAGTCTTCCGTGCGGTAATCGATGTCTTCATCAGCACCCAACGATTTCACCATGTCCGTGTTGGAGCCCGAGGTGGTGGCTATGACTTTCGCCTTCCAGTACTTGGCGAGCTGCACGGCAAACATGCCTACGCCGCCCGACGCCGCATGAATCAATATCGTCTGGCCCGGTTTGATCCGCGCATCATCAAACAGCGCCGTCCACGCAGTTGTCGCGGCAAGCGGAATGCCAGCGGCCTCAGCCAGCGTAATACTCTTGGGCGCCAGCGCAACCATTCCGGCACGCACGCCAGTATTTTCGGCATACGCGCCGAGACGCAATATCTCGGTCTTCGCATACACCGCGTCGCCGAACGCGAATTGAGTCACCTTGTCCCCGACGCGCAGTATGGTGCCCGCGACGTCCATGCCGAGAGTCAATGGCAGCGAATATGGGATGATGGTTTTCAACTGACCCTGCCGGATCTTCCAGTCTATCGGATTGACGCCGGCCGCCACCACGGTGAGGATCACGTCTTCGGGATGCATGATCGGTGGGGGGGCTTCTTCGTACTGAAGTACGCTGGGGTCCCCATATTGATGAATCCGAACCGCTTTCATCGGATGCTCCTCGGAACATCGCCAGGGGCGAATTTCAGGTGGGTGTTCAATACGACCAGTGCGTCCCGCTATAGTTCGCCGCCCGCCGCGCCCCATAGTTGCGTTACGAATTCGAATGACTGCGCTTCGAAAATCGAGTCCAGCCGCCAGATCACGCGTTGCCGGGAAACAGAAAGTGTCCATGCCTGGCTGACAGTCGGCGAACTGGCCGCGAATGCGGTGTGGCTCAGTACTGCCGCACAGCCTGCGGGCTGAATGTCGCGCACCGATTCGTAACGGATCATCCCGATGCCGGCGGCACGCGCATTTCGCGCCAGCTGCCGGGAATGCGAATAATCGAAAGGGTCGGTCCACAGCTTGCGCTGCCTCGAAAGCGGCGGCTTCTGCAAGTCGATGGAAAGCGCGCGAACCGGCGTCGTGAACGCGGTTTGCGGCATAGGCCCGATAGACTTCAGCCCGGGACTGTCCATCAACAGGCGCCATCGCCAGTAGCCGAGCTCCGCACACGCGGTGCGTCGCAGTTCTGCCCCGTAGAACACGCCCGGATCGGCCGGTCCGCGAAAACGGAGCCGGACGGGAGTGGAGCGTAGCGAAAGGGTGCAAAGAGGAGCAGTGCCGCGCGTCCTGCCCTTCGGGGACATTGCCACGCCCTGGAGGGGACCGATCGCTCATCATATTTTGAAAAAAATAGCGGTTTAGCCGTTAAATAATTGCTTTCTGCCACTATTTTCCTCTATGCAAGGGCTATAATACTCAGTCATAAAACGATGATTTCTTTCGGTTTCGCAGGTTAGGGCGACATTCCTGACCGCAGATAAAAAAACAAGGGCGGAGATGACCGGGGGCTAGCGCGAGTTCGATCGCCCCGGCGCACGCCCATTATGGATCCTGGCGTAGCGCTCTAAAAAATGCACCCATCCGAAATAGACAATGCTCCGGATATCCGCAGCCGCCTTTCGGCAGCGCGGCTACCGGCAATGCCGCAGATACTTCTGCAGTTGCTCGAGCATTGTCAGGCGGACGAGATGAGCATGGCCGAAGTGGCCGAGCTGGTGGACAAAGATGTGGCGCTGACCGCGAAAATCTTTGACCTCGCCAACAGCGGCTCGTCGTATCACCGCACCAACCAGCCGGCGAGTCTCGAACTGGCATTAATGGCACTTGGCGCAGATATGGTCAGGACCTTGCTGATCAGGGAATCCATCGCACAGGTTTTCGACAACGCCTCGCATTCAAACGAGCTGGACCTTCGCGGTTTCTGGAAACACTCCCTGATGGCGGCGGTAGTGGGGCAGATGGTCGCCGCGAAGATGGGATATCCCCATACCGAAGAGGCGTACCTTGCGGGGTTGCTTCACGATGTCGGACGCCTCGCGTTGTTGATGACGGTGCCCAGGGAAGAGGCCGCCAATATTCCCGCCGGGGATGATGAAGACATTTGCGCGGTCGAGCGACGCACACTGCATATCACGCATCCGCAGGCAGGGGCTTGCCTGGTAGGGCGCTGGGAGCTGGACTCCTTTCTCGCCGACAGCGTTCTCTATCACCATGAATCGATAGACCGCCTCGAGAGATCACATCCACTTATCCGTATCGGATTCGTCGCACACCAGCTCTCCGGCGAGGAGCTCGATGACGGGACACTTGAAACGCTGGGTACCCTGTGTGGTATCGGTGCCGGAGTGCTGGGCCTGATTCGGGGCAGGGCGGAAGTGCGCGTAGAAAAGGCGGCTGCGCGGCTCGGCATCGACCTGACCGGCACAGAAAAGATGCCAGGCCCTATGATGCGCTCCGGACATGCCCCCGACCCCGCCAGGGAGCGGCTTAGCGCCAAGGTCCGCGACTTGGTTGTGGCGGCTGAAGCGGGGCGCTCTTTTGCCCGGCAACAGGGGGAGTCGAAGCTACTCGAAACGGTTACACAGTCAGCACTGCTGCTGTTTGACTTCGAAGATGCGGCGCTTTTTCTGATTGACGAAAAGACGCAGGCGCTGATCGGAGCGCCGGTAGGCCCGCACCGGCGCCGCCTCGCTGAGTTTTCCATACCGTTGAACAGCGGTGGCTCCATCGCCACTGCAGCACAACAGGGACGACTTACCTACATCAGTCACGACGGCAATGCCATGGGCGTGGCCGAGGAGCAATTGCTGCGCATACTCGGCACCGAGCACCTGGTCTGCGCGCCGCTGGTCGTGACACGGCGCTGCCATGGCGTTGTCATCGGAGCCGCCTCATCGTCGCAACTACCCGCGCTGCGGCAACGCGAAGGCTTTCTCCAGTCCTTCGGCACACAAGTCGCGACCGCACTCAAGTCCGCCTCGAGCCGACGTGATGAAACAGGCAAGGAAGTCGCCGCGCTCAGGGAAAAATACCGGGAAGCTGCGCGCAGTGCGGCTCACGAGGTCAATAATCCGCTTTCCATCATCAAGAACTACCTGAGCGTACTCGATCGCAAGCTGGCACGGCAGGAGCCTGTCAGCGCCGAAATATCCATACTCAACGAAGAGATCACCCGGGTCGGCCAGATCATCAACCGTCTTGGCGACCTGCAGCCGGCGCTGCGCGAAGGGTCCGCCGAAGTCAATCGTATCGTGAACGAGGTAGCACGCCTGTTCAGGGACACGGAGTACGCTGCTCCTTCCGTGAAGATCACTGCACGCACGCTGGACCGGCCGCTGCCGATAGATGGCGACCCCGATATCCTCAAACAGATCCTGGTGAACCTGATGAAAAATGCGGTCGAAGCATTGGTCGGCGGCGGTGACATCGGAATAGGTACAAATGGCCTCGTGAACCGGGACGGGCAGCTGTATGTGGAGTTGTGGGTCAAGGACACGGGGCCCGGGATACACCCGGATCTCATGGCGAATCTGTTTTTTCCGACACGAAGTTCGAAGGGAGAAGGACATCGCGGAATAGGCCTGAGTATCGTGCATGGCCTGGTTAAACAACTGCAAGGGTTTGTTACCTGCCGCAGTGATAACAGCGGCACGACCTTTGAGATATTGCTGCCTGCCGGAGCCGCCCTGACGCCGGCGGCACGCGCATTTCAAGAAACCCTCTGAGGTAAAGATGAACCTAATAAACCCTCGCGATTTCGCTGCCATGCATGTTGCATTAGCCAGTATTGACGCGCCCCCACGCTTCGAAGAAGAAAAAATTCCGCGTCTCCTGTTGGTGGACGATGAGCCGAGGCTGCTTTCCAGCCTGCGCGAACTCCTCAGCGAAACCGGCTACACCCTGGTCACCGCAACCTGCGGCAGGGAAGCCATGCAGGAGTTGAACAAGCTCCAGTTCGACGTGGTCCTCCTCGATTTGCGATTGCCCGACTACAGCGGCCATCAAATTATGGATTTCATCGCTGCCAAGGGAATCGACGCCAGCGTCATCATATTGAGCGGCGACACCGACATTGATGCCGCGATTGGTTCGTTGCAACGTGGTGCCTACGGTTATTTGCGCAAGCCTTATCCACGGGAAGAACTGCTCAAAACCGTGGAAAACGCGCTGCACAAGCGGAAATTGGAAGAGGAGAACCGCCGCATTTCATGGCGCCTCGAGTGCTCGGAAAGGCTATACCGCTACCTCGTCGACAGTTCGCCCGACATCATCTACACCCTGAATCCCGATGGGCGCTTCACTTTCGTCAACGATCGGGTTCAGCAATTGCTTGGAGTGTCGCGCGAAGACCTGATCGGCCAGCACTACTCCATGCTCGTACATGACGAAGACCTGGAACGGGCACATTATGTGTTCATCGAACGCAGGGTCGGCGAGCGCGCTTCGCGCAATGTGGAACTGCGCCTGAAAGGGCGCAACGCCCTTGACAAGGAGCGAACCTTCGACAATACACTGACCACGATTTCCTTTAATTCGATGGGAATGTATTCAGAAGGCCAGGGAATGCGGACCAAGGAATTCTTCGGCACCTATGGCATCGCGCGGGACATTACCGAACGCAAGCGCGCAGAGGAATTGATTTCGTACCAGGCGTATCACGATATTCTGACCGACCTGCCGAACCGCACATTGTTCAGGGACAGGCTTGAGCTGTCCCTGATTCAAGCCAAGCGGAACAACTCCGAACTTGCCGTCATGTTCGTCGATCTCGATCGCTTCAAACTGGTCAACGATACGCTTGGCCACATCAAGGGTGACAAATTGCTGCAGCAGGTGTCGGGCAGACTGAAAGATAGCCTGCGCCGCGGTGATACGCTGGCACGCCTGGGGGGCGACGAGTTCACTCTGCTCATCCCGGATCTGCGGGACAGGCAGGATGCTGGCGTCATCGCCGAGAAATTCCTGAAATGCCTGCAAGAGCCATTCATATTGGACGGCCACGAGGTGCATGTGTCCGCCAGTATTGGCATTGCGGTCTATCCTTCCGATGGCGAAACTATCGACGATCTGATCCGCCACGCCGACATCGCCATGTATCAGGTCAAGGCGCTCGGAAAAGATGGCCACAGTTTCTACAATGACTCGATGTTGGATGCTTCCTATCAGAAGATCACGCTTGAGCAAAGCCTGCGAAAAGCACTCGCACAGAGCGAGCTCGAAATGTACTACCAACCCCAGGTCGACGTGACAAGCGGACGGATCGTCGGCGCGGAGGCGCTGATGAGATGGAACCATCCAGAGCGCGGTTTGCTCTCAGCCGGAGAATTTCTTCCCTTTGCAGAAGAAAACGGCCTGATCATCCCGATCAGCGACTGGATGCTCGATGCAATATGTCAGGACATGCTCAAGTGGAATGCCACGGGCGCCAATCCGGTCCGCATGTCGTTTAACGTTTCACCCCACTATCTCGACCGCGGCGACTTCTTTAAAAAGCTGAGTGATGCACTGAATCACTATGAGCTTTCGCCGTCGCAGTTCGAGGTCGAGATTACGGAAAACATTTGCATACGCAATCCGCAGCACGCGATTGATCAGCTCAACAAGCTTTGCCAAATCGGCGTCACCGTCGCCATGGACGACTTCGGCACAGGCTACTCATCCCTGGCTTACCTGCATCGTTTCCCAATTCAGACGATCAAGATCGATCAATCCTTCATCAAGGAAATCCACCACGAAAACGGCCATTTCCCTGTCGTCCTGGCGATCATCTGGATCGCGCGCGGCCTCGGCCTGAACCTGGTCGCCGAAGGCGTCGAGGCTATATCCCAGGCACGTTACCTTGAGCAGGCGGGTTGTACAACCATGCAAGGCTATCTCTTCCATAAGCCGCTTGCACAGAGCGAATTTATGAAGTGTCTCGGTTCGCCCGGCCTGTAGCACGCCCGGCCGTAGCACGCCCGACATGCAGTACGCCCGACGTGCAGTACGCCTGGCAGTAGGTCCTTCCGGGGCAATACCGTGCAGGGAACAACGAGGGCGCGGTGGGTACTGCGATGCATCCACCACGCGCCCCGGGTTTCCCGCTTCAGCCCCGGTCGGACCGGCTTACTTCGTTACCCCAGCCTCAGTTTGCGCTTCCACGGATGATGCGGTCGTGACACCATATCCGCCACCGCCTGGCGTTTCGATCACGAATACATCCCCCGCATCCACGTCGATACTCGACACAAAGCTGAGCTCTTCCGTTCGGCCGTCCTTCCGAATCACATAGTTCCGGCCGCACTTGCCCGGCTCGCCTCCGGCGGCGCCAAACGGCGGCACAATGCGATTGTTAGACAGGATCGATGCGGTCATTTTTTCAAGGAAGCGGACTTTCCGGATACCTCCATTGCCGCCATTCCATTGACCGCGACCGCCAGAGCCCGGGTTGATCTCGTAGCTTTCGAGCCGCACCGGATAGCGCCATTCCAGGATCTCGGGATCGGTCAGGCGCGAATTCGTCATATGCGTCTGCACCAGGTCGGTACCAGGGAAGCCCTTGCCTGCGCCCGATCCACCGGAGATAGTCTCGTAATACTGATGTTCGTCATTACCGAATGTGAAATTGTTCATGGTTCCCGGGGCGGAAGCGAGCAAGCCCAAAGCGTCGTACAACGCATTCGTGATGCAACTGGACGTTTCGACATTTCCCGACACGACCGCAGCCGGATAATGCGGATTAAGCATCGAACCTTCCGGGATGATGATATTCAGCGGTTTGAGGCAACCTCCATTCAGCGGGATTTCATCATCAACCAATGTGCGGAACACATATAGAACCGCCGCCATGCAGATCGCGCTTGGTGCATTGAAGTTGTTATTCAACTGTGGCGAGGTGCCGGTGAAGTCGATATCCGCCGTACGCTTCGCATGATCCACTCGTATCGCGACCTTGATGACGGCACCATTGTCCAGCTTGTATTCGTAGCTGCTGTCCTTCAAAGCAGTAATCACGCGACGCACCGCTTCTTCAGCGTTGTCCTGTACGTGCTTCATATAAGCGAGAACAACTTCCATCCCGAAGTGATCCACCATCTTCAGCAATTCTTCCACACCTTTTTGATTGGCGGCGACTTGCGCTTGCAGGTCGGCGAGGTTCTGCTTGATGTTGCGGGCAGGGTATTTTCCGGAAGAGAGCAAGGCGATGGTTTCCGCCTCGAGGAAGCGTCCGCCCCTTACCAATTGGAAGTTATTGATCAGCACGCCTTCTTCTTCCACCACTGTGCTGTCAGCTGGCATAGAGCCCGGCGTGATGCCACCGATATCCGCATGATGGCCACGTGACGCGACATAGAACAAGACCCTCTTGCTACTCTGCTCAAATGCCGGCGTAATCACCGTCACGTCCGGCAGGTGAGTGCCCCCGTGATACGGATCGTTCAGCATGAATACATCACCTGGCTGCATCCTGCCGGCGTTTTCGCGAATGATGGTCTTTATGCTTTCGCCCATCGAGCCCAGGTGCACGGGAATGTGCGGCGCATTGGCAATCAGGTTGCCATCGGCATCGAACAAAGCGCACGAAAAATCGAGACGCTCCTTGATGTTGACTGAGAACGCCGTATTCTGCAGACGCAGCCCCATCTGTTCCGCGATGCTCATGAACAGGTTATTGAACACCTCGAGCATCACCGGATCAGCATCAGTGCCGATCGCCTTCCGCTGTTGGCGAACTTCCACCCGCGTCAGCACAAGGTGATCCAGCTTAGTCACTTCCGCGGCCCAACCCGGTTCAACGATATTGGTCGCGTTCTGTTCAGCGATGATCGCCGGACCGTGAATCACATCCCCAGGACGGGTGTCATCGCGACGATAGAGCGCGGTATCGTGCCACTTGCCGCCGGAGAATAACTGCACCACTTCCGCAGCTTGCAGCGGCCCGGACCGCGGTGGCAATTCATCAAGATTCACCGACGCGTCTTCCGAGCGGCCAACCGCCTCAACCGAAATCGCCTCAATTACGAGCTCCTTGTCCGGCATCAGGAACGAGTAACGCTTCTTGTATGCCACTTCGAACTGCGCGGTCATGTTCTCAATCGAATCGCAAGGCACAACGATCACCGAATCGGTCCCTTCATAGCGCAGATGCACGCGCTCGAGCACCAAGATGCACTCGTCCTGCACGCCTTGCGATACCAGATCCTGGCGAGCTTCAGCAGCAAGGTCGAGCAGCTTGGTCTTGAGCGGCTCCATGGCCGATGGGGAGAGCCCGATTTCCATTCCTTGCTCTCGCATGGCAGTCTGGTCAGCAAGCCCCATCCCGTATGCCGACAGAACGCCGGCAAACGGATGTGCGAAAACGCGAGTCATGCCCAAGGCATCCGCGACGAGGCACGCGTGCTGACCGCCGGCGCCACCAAAAGTGGTAAGCGTGTAATCAGTGACATCATGACCACGCTGGACAGAAATGAACTTGATCGCATTGGCCATGTTGCCAACGGCGATTTCAATGAATCCTTCGGCCACTTCCTCAGGGGTGCGGCGATTGCCGGTGGCCCGATATATCTCATCGGCGAGGGCGGTGAATTTTTGCACCACGATGTCGCGGTCAAGGGTTTGATCGGCATGTGGCCCAAACACAGCCGGAAAGTATTTCGGCTGGATCTTCCCAAGCATTACGTTACAGTCGGTCACGGCGAGATTGCCGCCACGGCGATAGCTTGCAGGCCCCGGATTAGCGCCTGCGCTGTCCGGTCCGACACGGAAACGCGTTCCATCAAAATTCAGGATCGAGCCGCCACCGGCAGCTACCGTGTGTATGCTCATCATCGGCGCGCGCATCCGCACACCGGCCACTTGTGTCTCGAACTCGCGCTCGAATTCGCCGGCATAGTGCGACACGTCAGTGGAGGTCCCACCCATGTCGAATCCGATGATCTTGTCGAACCCGGCCGTTTTGGCAGTGCGCACCATTCCGACAATCCCACCCGCGGGGCCGGACAAGATCGAATCCTTTCCCTGGAAACGGTGCGCGTCTGTCAGTCCGCCGTTGCTTTGCATGAATAGCAACCGGACCCCGTCCATTTGGCTCGCGACCTGATCAACATAGCGGCGCAATATCGGCGAAAGGTATGCATCCACGACCGTAGTGTCGCCACGCGATACCAGTTTCATCATCGGGCTTACTTTGTTCGATACTGAAACCTGCGCAAAGCCGACGTCTTTCGCGATACGTCCGATTGCATCCTCGTGTTGATTGTAGCGGTGACCGTGCATCAGCACGACGGCCAACGCCCGGAACCCTTGTGCGTAGAGCGCGACCAATTCGCGCCGGACGTGGACTTCATCAAGCGGTTTGATGACTTCGCCATCGGCGCCGATGCGCTCATCGACTTCCACCACTTTTTTATAGAGCAGTTCGGGCAAGACGATATGGCGATCGAACAGTCGTGGGCGGTTCTGATAAGCGATCCGTAGTGCGTCACGAAACCCCTTGGTAATCAGGAGAACGGTCGGATCACCTTTGCGCTCTAGCAGTGCATTCGTGGCAACCGTGGTCCCCATCTTTACCGCTTCCACAACATCAGGGGAAATGGAATCCGTCGGCTTCAGCCCCAACAACCGTTTGATCCCGGCGACGGCCGCATCCTTGTACTGCTCGGGATTCTCGGACAGCAGTTTGTGGGTAATCAGTTTTCCGTCAGGGCGGCGCGCCACGATATCGGTAAATGTACCCCCGCGGTCAATCCAGAATTGCCAGCGTTTATCCGGTTCAGGCTGTAATGTTTTCTGTTGCACCATGGTGTATGTACCTTTCTTAACGAGACGAGGCCGCGTGCACGGCTATGATCATAAATCCTAATAATGTACGCAGGAACTGCGCGAGTTTCTTTCAAAACGGTATCACTCAAGGCGAGAACGTTACGCCACGACGTCATTGGAGCCGGTTCGTTTCCATCTGCGGGACGGCCTGATATGGCAGTACCGGACGCAACGGCGCCACAACTGCATTAGCGCGTCGTCGTGGCAGCCATGAGCATCGATATGGACGTTCTGCATCCAGCTGTCTCCGCTTGTCAGACAAAACCCTCGCCGCGCCAAAATTTCACTTGAATTGCCGAGAAGTATTGCCTATTGTAGACATACTATCGATGAAACACAAAGTATTTTATTGACATTTTATCGATGTAACATTTACTATTTAACAAAATAAAACTGGAGGTGACGATGAACATGGGACTCGCCAAAACGGGCCCGGCGCTCCGCACATTGCGCCGGGCTTTATCCCTGCACGCGGCCATGCTGACAACGAATCCATCGTCGCCATGGCACATGCCGCCGATTACCTTCCTCAAAAAGTCCGTAGCATTTGCCGGGTGAATCCGGAGCCGGGATTTCGAACAATGTAGGGAAGCAGGTAGTTCAAGGCTCTCTGTCCGTATCAAGGAGGAGAGGAGATCTAAGGTGGCAGTACTCAATAAGGAGCATCTCACTATGTTTAGCAAAGTAGTCAGGCGAATCGCGCAGGTCGGACTTGCACTGTCGTTTAGTGTGTCCGCCTATGCACAGGAAGAGATCAAGATCGGCGCGATCTATCCGCTCACCGGCGCCGCTGCATCGAGCGGCGCAGAGCTGAAAAACGCACTGGAACTGGCGGCCGATATCATCAACAACGGCGCCAAAGGCATTCCAAACCTGCCGTTCTCAGCCGGCGGCGGATTGCCCAACCTGAAGGGCGCGAAGATCAAGCTGGTGTTTGCCGACCACCAGGGCAACCCGCAGGTCGGCGCCAGCGAAGCGGAACGGCAGATCACCCAGGAAAAAGTGGTCGCAGTGATCGGCGCCTACTTCAGTAACGTCACGGCGACTTCCAGTCAGGTGGCGGAACGCTACAAGGTGCCTTATCTGAATCCGGAGTCTTCGTCGGCTACGCTG
>JBBWZW010000138.1:0-2997 GCA_039649305.1 Burkholderiales bacterium | reverse complement strand
CAGCGTCAAGGCGCCGCCGAACAGTGAGGCATAGAGCAGATAGTTCAGCAAATGGCCAAAGCCGAACCACAGCGCCGCTGCAGCCGCAACCTTGGCATCCCCGCCGCCGACCCAGCCCATGGCAAAGCAGGCAAAAGCCACCGCGAGGACGGTGGCGCCCGCCCCCACATGCGAGAGGATATCGTAAAGTCCCATGCCGCTCAGGAGGGCGAGAGCCAGGAAGCCCGCCGCAAGCGCCAGCGATACCCGGTTCGAGATCGTCATGGTGAAAAGATCGCTTGCGGCTGCGAACGCCATCAGGGCGGGAAACAGCAGAAGGCGCGCGATGTCGAGGATCATGGGGTTACACGGCCCGTGCTGTTAACGCGAGGTCGGAGCATCGCCCGAGTCTAGCGGCGAGAGATGAATAATCGGGAAACGGTCCGGGGTATCACCACATGCTGGCAATCCGGAAGGCGGGAGCGAGAAGCGCCAGCACCAGCGCGAGACAGACCAGTTCCTCGGGCGCATTGTCCCGGCTGCCGGCCGGCAACGACGCCTTTCTTGCCGCGACAAAGGCGGCATCCGGATTACGCATGTTTACGCCATCCAAATCGGAAGCATCAAAGGCCCCGGATTCCCCGGGGCCTTTGATGCATGCCCGTAACAGTCGCTTATTTCAGCGAGTTGTTGACCGAGGTGAACTTGTCTTTCAGGTTGGTACCGAGGCCGTTGACCACAGTGATAATCGCGAGCGAAATGCCGGCTGCAATCAGGCCGTATTCGATGGCGGTGGCGCCGGACTCATCCTTCGCGAAACGCGCAATCAGGTTCTTCATTAGTTAACTCCATGTGTACACGTGGCTGTCGAGCTAACGTTGGTCTCGCCAGCGTTCTCAGCACCGCGACCATGGCGCCACCCTAAAATCGGAGAATTGCAGCGCGGTTAATTCGATTGAGTAAACATGTCTGGAGCCGGCTGTTCTTAAGCAGAGTAAATTTGGAATTAAGGTCTTCCCTACGACAACGGCCATGGACCTCTGTCCCACCTTCCGCTGTGGCTCCAGGCGGTGTTGGATTTCCTGCTGTATTGTCTGCACCGTTTCACGGCGGCGGATTCTGGAAATATCACGCGATCCATCATTCGTCCGAAGATCTGGACTGGATTTCGGCGCGCGCTTCCAACCGGTGAAGTAGCGGTCGATGTCATATTGCTGTTGGCAGGCATCTCGCCGAACGTCATGCTCTGGGTCGGGTCCTTCAACACGTTCCATTCGGCATTCGTTCACGCCAATCTGAACTGGGCGCTTGGTCCGTTTAAATACGTACTCGCAACGCCGGGCTTCCACCATTGGCATCACACCTCACTCGAAGAGGGCGGCAATACCAATTTTGCCGGGACGTTTCCGATCTGGGATATTCTTTTTGGAACCTTTCCGGATGCCCGAAAATGAGCTTCCCGATCACTACGGCATGGACGATCGGACGTTCCCGTCCGAGATCGGCGGACAATTGGCCTGCCCGTTTCGCCAGTAGTGTGTGTCGGCAGGAGACGTCCTTCGCCTTGTAGGCTCGCTGTTTGCAGTTCATTCATCTATCAACGTCAGATTAGCCAAGCCAAATGTTAAGCTGGATTGTTACGCCCGGCGTTCGATCTGCCGCGTGCCTCGCCGATTTGCAGGGCTGGCGGTTGTGTGATGCGTAGAGAGTAAAGCGTATGAATACCGCGCGTATTGTCGTTCTGACCATCGCCATCTCAGCCGGTGGCGTCGCCGCCTATCTTGCGAGCGGCGCCGACCCCAAGCCTCTCGCGCCCGCACCAGCGGCACAACTGCAAACTGTAGACGTTCTTGTTGCGAAATCCGACATTGGCCTTGGCCAGTCGGTCACTGGGGACGATGTCCAGTGGCAGACATGGCCGGCCGCAACGGCGAGCACAAGCTTTATTCGCCGCAATGAACGCCCTGACGCCACCAAGGAGATTGTTGGCTCGATCGCACGCTCGCCGTTTATTGCGGGCGAGCCGATCCGCGAGCCGAAGCTGGTCAAGGCGAACGGATCGGGCTTCATGGCCGCTATCCTGCCAACCGGCATGCGGGCGGTTTCCACGGAAGTTTCCCCCGAAACCGGAGCAGGCGGATTTATTCTCCCGAACGACCGGGTCGACGTTATTCTTTCGAAGCGCGAGAAAAATCCCGACCGCAACAACCCATCCGACAATGTCAATTCGGAAGTCATCCTGAGCAACATTCGCGTTCTCGCTATCGATCAAACGATCGAGGAAAAGAACGGTCAGAAGGTGGTGGTTGGCAAGACCGCGACGCTGGAATTGAAGCCCAAGCAGTCGGAGGCACTCGCCCGCGCACGCCAGAGCGGCACGCTCTCGCTGGCGTTGCGCAGTCTTGCCGACGTCAATGCGCCGGCCACCACCCCGCGCGATGAAGGACCGAACGAAAGCATCGTCAATGTCTTTCGGGGTGATGAGCGCGAGACATACAATTGCAAATCGCTCTGCAAGAAGATCCCGGTGGGCGGCGATGGCGGCTAAACCGGCGATTTTTGTGGCGGCATATTAGTTAATAACCGGTTAATGCCGCCCGGCAGCGTGTCTTGATCAGGCGCAAGCTTTCAACAATCAATCGCGGCTAGCCTTGAGGATAGTTATCTAGTGCGTCCTCTCGAGGAATTATCGATGTCGTCGCCCGCTGCTCCAACAGCCTCCGTCAGAAATGCATTGCGCCGATTTCGCCGCAACCGTCGGGGTTCGGCCGCCGTTGAATTCGCCTTGGTCGCGCCGGTGTTCTTCGCACTGTTGTTCGCGATCATCGAGACCGCCATCGTATTTTTCGCAGGGCAAGTCCTCGAGACCGTGACGCAAGATTCCGCGCGCTTGATCTTGACCGGTCAGGCGCAGACCGCGGCCTACACCCAGGCGGATTTTAAGAGAGTTGTTGTTTGCGGCCCGCTTATCAACGTGCTGTTCGATTGTACGAACGGTATTTACGTTGACGTGCAGAG
>JBBWZW010000132.1:0-16935 GCA_039649305.1 Burkholderiales bacterium | reverse complement strand
GGCTTAGCTTCGGCTAAGCCCTTTTTCATTTTTGGACGCGAAAATTGATCCTCGTGCACCGGCGGCATCACGCGGTTCGGTCGCATGCCGATCTGCGAGGCGGCGTCATCAAGGCGCTCGACATCATACCGAAGGAACAACGCGCCGACGCGCTGACCACCTGGCTGATCGAACGCATTGCAGGGCTGTACCGGATCGGACGGCAAGTCATCGACGCGACCCCAGAATAATACCCGCAGGAGCGGCAGCAGCTTAGGACGCATCACTGAATAACATTAAGAAGCTACGGCAAAGTATTATGTAGTTTGTATCCCCCCGGCAAGAACCCCTGTACTTGCCGGGATAGAAAGCATGCACCCAAGCTCAATCAAGCTCGTGATGCAGCATGTTTCGCGAAACCAGAGCAAGTTTGCCAATTGAATCGACTGTTACGCTGACGCCATGCGAATTGCCCTGCTCGAGGACGACCAAACCCAGTGCGAGTTGATATGCCAGGTCGGGGCTGCTGTCGGGCACTCATGCCAGTTTTTCCAGACGGGCTGGGATTTGCTAAGCCACTTGCGCCGCGAGAGCTGCGATCTGCTGATCATCAATTGGCAGGTAAAGGACGCGAGCGGGACTGAAGTGCTGCGTTGGGTGCGTGACAAGCTGCCCCCTGTCCTGCCGGTGCTTTTCCTGACCGGCCGCTCCGCCGAAGACGACATTGTTGCCGCCCTGGCCGCAGGAGCGAACGATTACATCATCAAGCCGATTCGGCGCGGAGAACTCGTAACGCGTGTACAAGTGCTCCTGCGTCGCGCCTACCCGGCGCAAAGTGGATGCGAACGGATCCAGTTCGACCAATACGTATTTGAAGTACCCACCGGTCGACTGACAATGGCGGGCAAACAAATCGAAGTCACGCAGAAGGAATTCGACCTCGCGCTGCTTTTGTTCCAGAACCTGGGCCGCCCGTTGTCGCGCGCCTACATTCTGGAAGCGATCTGGTCGCGCGAGGGCGACGTACCGTCGCGCACGATGGACACCCATGTATCGCGGGTTCGAAATAAACTCCACCTCAAACCCGAGAACGGCTTCCGCCTGACGCCGGTGTATAGCTACGGGTATCGCCTGGAACAGTTGCAGACCTAGTGCCGCGCCTATCAAGTTCTTGTAGTTGTGCTACCGTACTATCATGCATATGCGACGTCTGACCGCTCACGACGTTAATGCGGCGTCGCAACAGGATATAATTGAGGGTTCCTCATCTTCGGATTATTTGTGACCGAAATGCAGCTCCTAGCCGTTGGCCTCAACCACACCACCGCACCTGTCTCCCTACGCGAGAAGGTTGCCTTCCCCGCTGACCAGATCAGTCAGGCGGTGGCGTCGGCGCGTACCTGGTTCGGGCGCAGCACCGCATCCGGTTCCGGCGAGGAGGCGGCAATCCTGTCGACCTGCAATCGCACCGAACTGTACGCAGCGAGCCATATTCCGGGGGGCGTCAATGCGGCTATCGACGCGACTGCGCACTTTCTGGCCGAATACCACAAGCTTCCGTACGGCGAACTGCGGCCATATTTATACACGCTGCCGCAGGACAACGCGGTCCGACATGCATTTCGTGTCGCTTCCGGACTTGATTCCATGGTACTCGGCGAACCGCAAATACTCGGACAAATGAAGGATGCGGTACGTCAGGCCGAGGAAGCCGGCGGGCTCGGAACCTATTTACACCAGATGTTCCAGCGTACCTTTGCGGTCGCAAAAGAAGTGCGCAGCACAACTGAAATCGGCGCGCACAGCGTATCGATGGCGGCGGCCGCGGTCAGGTTGTCACAGCGGATTTTCGATAAGGTTTCGGAGCAGAATGTGCTGTTCATCGGCGCTGGCGAGATGATCGAACTGTGCGCAACCCATTTTTCCGCGCAAAATCCAAAATCGCTCACTATCGCCAACCGCACACTGGAACGCGGCGAAGCGTTGGCGCACCGCTTTAACGGCCGCGCAATCCGGCTGGCGGATCTGCCGCAACAACTGGCCAATTTCGATATCGTTGTGTCATCCACCGCTTCATCGCTGCCGATCATCGGACTCGGCATGGTGGAACGCGCCATCAAGGCCCGCCGTCACAAGCCAATGTTCATGGTGGACCTTGCGGTGCCGCGTGATATCGAATCGGAAATCGGCAGGCTCGACGACGTGTTCCTCTACACCGTCGACGACCTGGCCGAAGCGGTACAAACCGGCATCGAAAACCGGCAGGCGGCGGTAGCACAGGCAGAAGCGATCATCGAAACCCGCGTCAAATCCTTCATGCACTGGATCGATACGCGCGCAGTCGTTCCTGTGATTCAGGATCTGCACGAAACCAGTGAGGCGATGCGTCTGGCGGAACTGGAACGCGCCCGGAAATTATTGGCCAGAGGCGAAGACATCGACGTGGTGCTGGAAGCGCTGTCGAAGGGTCTTACCGCGAAATTCCTGCACGGCCCGCAACAGGCACTGAATAATGCGCAGGGCGATGAACGCGCCCGCCTTGCCACCCTGCTGCCGCAATTGTTCCGCACCAAGCGCTAGCGACGCTTCCTCCTCCGCCAACGGCACGGATCTCGACGCAGCCGTTACGCCGCCGAAACGACAGCGCTTCGTTGCCCTACTGAATTCAAGGTTGAAACCATCATGAAACCCTCAATGCTCGTCAAGCTCGACCAATTGACGGAACGGTTGGAAGAATTGAATGACCTGCTGATGCAGGAAGGCCTTACGTCCGACATGGACAACTATCGGAAGTTGACGCGCGAGCATGCAGAGCTCGGGCCTCTTGTCGGCCTGTACAAGTCCTACCGGCAGGCCGACGACGATGTGAAAGCCGCGCAGGAAATGTTGTCTGATCCGGAAATGAAGGAAATGGCACAGGAGGAGATCCTGGAAACCAAATCGCGCATGGAGCAGTTGGAAGTCGACTTGCAAAAAATGCTGTTGCCAAAAGATTCGAACGACGAGCGCAATATCTACCTCGAGATACGCGCGGGTACCGGCGGTGACGAAGCGGCCCTGTTCGCCGGCGACCTTCTGCGCATGTATACGCGCTTCGCTGAGCGTAACCGTTGGCAGATTGAAATGGTGTCCGAGTCGCCATCGGAAATCGGTGGCTACAAGGAAGTGATCGTGCGCGTGGTCGGGTTCGGCGCGTATTCGAAGCTGAAGTTTGAATCGGGTGGCCATCGCGTACAGCGCGTTCCCACGACTGAAACGCAGGGCCGCATTCACACCTCCGCCTGTACAGTTGCCGTCATGCCGGAAGCGGATGAAGTCGAGGACGTTAACATCAATCCGGCCGAAATCCGTATCGACACGTACCGAGCGTCAGGCGCCGGCGGCCAGCACATCAATAAAACCGATTCCGCGGTGCGCATTACGCACCTGCCGACGGGAATCGTGGTGGAGTGCCAGGACGACCGCAGCCAGCACAAGAACAAGGCGTCAGCATTGAAAGTGCTCGCCGCGCGTATCAAGGATGTCCAATTGCGGGAGCAGCAGGCGAAAGAGGCGGCCACACGCAAATCCCTGATCGGCTCCGGCGACCGCAGCGAACGCATCCGCACCTACAACTTCCCGCAAGGGCGTATGACCGACCATCGGATCAACCTGACCCTCTATAAGCTGGACTTCATCATGGACGGCGACCTGGTGGAACTGACCAACTCGCTGGTGGCCGAACATCAGGCGGAACTGTTGGCGGCGCTCGGCGAAGAGGCATAATGGCGAACGGCGACTATAGTTGCGGAAATGGAACTATTCGCTCCTTGACAACTCCTAGGTCATTACGTACCGTCAACAAAGAATGATGAAAACTTCCAAGCCTGTCCTGCTCGCCGTAGCCCTGATCTCGCTTGCGCTGCTGGGTTTCGCGCTGTACCTGCAACACGGCCGGGACATGCTTCCGTGCCCGCTGTGCATACTTCAGCGCTATGCGTTTGCAGCGGTCGCAGTGATCTGCCTGATCTTTGTATTAATGCCGCGCGGCGCAACCAGGCTGGGCGCAAATCTTGGCGCGCTCGCTGCCCTGACTGGTGCCGGGATAGCCGGCTGGCACCTGTGGGTGAAGGCAAATCCCTCGGTTTCTTGCGGCATCGACCCGCTGGAGACTTCACTGAACAAAATACCAACGGCCGAACTGATGCCGTACGTGTTCAGGGCCGACGGCTTGTGCAGCGCGGAGTATGCGCCGATACTCGGCCTGTCGATTCCCCAATGGTCGTTAATCTGGTTTGTAGTATTTGCGATCCTGCTGATCTGGGCCTCGCTGCGGCAGAGCCAGTGAGGAGGCTCCCATGCCGGTAGCCACTCCTGAAGTCTCGATTGCGGCCGGCAGCAGCATTGATGCGGTCCTGAAAAGCGCGCTGCTGGAGGCGCTTGAAACGCGCATCCTTCTGACCCATGCCCTGAAGCTGTCGCGCGTTCAATTGATTACGCAGTCGGAGCGTACTCTGAGCGTGGAGGAAGCACGGCGCTTGTCCAACCTGTTCCAGCGCCGCCTCAATGGCGAACCGATGGCCTACATCGTCGGTGAACGCGAATTCTTCGGCCTTCCGTTTAACGTCACCCCCGCCGTCCTGATCCCTCGCCACGAAACTGAATTGCTGGTCGAACTGGCGCTGGAGCACCTGCAGCACGGAGGCCGCGTCCTCGACATGGGCACGGGTTCGGGCGCGATCGCAATTTCAATTGCCCATGCCCGGCCCGACGTCCACGTGACCGCAATTGACGTAAGCGAAGCGGCACTCGCCGTAGCGCGTCAAAACGCCGCGCGCAACAATGCGAATGTCGCCTTTTTGGAAACCGATTGGTATAGCGCATTGGTGGGGCAGCAATATGACCTCATCGTGGCCAATCCGCCCTATATCATCAAAGACGACGTGCATTTGCGGCAAGGCGACTTGCGTTTCGAGCCCATCGGCGCGCTGACGGATCATGCCGACGGGCTTTCTGCGCTACGCATTATCGTCAATGGCGCCAACCAGCACCTGGTGGCCGGCGGCTGGTTGTTGATGGAGCATGGTTACGACCAGGCTTTTGCAGTGCGCGAACTCCTTTGCGCACAGGGATTTACCGAGGTGCAAAGCTGGCAAGACCTGGCATCCATCGAGCGCGTATCCGGCGGAAAAGCGCCTCACGCGCGTGCTTAACTTCTCCCTTGTCAAGACTGTTTTTTGAACCGCGTTTCGGTATCATCCAACGCTCCTTTTGTGAATATTGATTCCCATGCTGCCTTCCATCGAACAACGTCTCGCCCTTGAACTTGCCGCCAAACCCGTGCAAGTCGCCGCCGCCGTCGCCCTGCTGGACGAAGGCGCGACTGTTCCCTTCATCGCCCGTTACCGCAAGGAAGCGACCGGCGGACTGGACGACATCCAGCTGCGCCTGCTGGAGGAACGGCTACGTTATCTGCGCGAACTGGAAGACCGACGCGCAGCCATCGTCGGGTCGATCCAGGAACAGGGCAAGATGACGCCCGAGCTGCTCGATGCGATCACGCACGCAGAGGACAAGACGCGCCTGGAAGACCTGTACCTGCCGTACAAGCTGAAACGCCGCACCAAGGCGCAGATCGCCGCAGAAGCCGGTCTCACTGAATTGGCGAATGCGTTGCTTGCCAATCCTGCATTGACCCCGGACGAGGAAGCTGCGAAGTATCTCAAGCCGGCCTTCAGCACTGATAACGGCGACAATCCCGGCGTGACGGATGCCAAAGCGGCGCTGGACGGCGCGCGGCAGATCCTGATGGAGCGCTTCTCTGAAGATGCGACACTATTGCAGACATTGCGCGAATACCTGACCGAACACGGCGTGGTCGAGTCGAAGGTAGTCGATGGCAAACAGGATGCGGGCGAGAAGTTCGCCGACTACTTCGATTATTCCGAAACCATCGGCACCATCCCGTCGCACCGTGCGCTCGCATTGTTCCGCGGCCGCCGCGAGGAAATCCTGAATGTCTCGCTGCGGCTCGATACCGAGGAAGAAAAGCCGAAATGGGATGCCCCGCACAATCCGTGCGAGGGTCGCATCGCGGCGCGCTTCAGCATCAGCAACCAGGGCCGCCCGGCAGACAAGTGGCTGGCTGACACCGTACGCTGGACCTGGCGCGTGAAAGTGTTCATGCACCTGGAAACCGAATTGATGACCGGGCTACGCGAGCGGGCCGAAATCGAAGCAATCAACGTCTTCGCGCGCAACCTGAAAGACCTGTTGCTAGCGGCTCCCGCGGGACCGCGCGCAACCATGGGTCTCGACCCAGGCCTGCGCACCGGCGTGAAGGTCGCCGTGGTCGATGCGACCGGCAAGGTGGTCGACACCACCGCCATTTATCCGCACCAGCCGCGCAATGATTGGGACGGTTCGCTGCATACGCTGGCGCAACTGGCGCAAAAACACAATGTCGCGCTGATTTCAATCGGCAACGGCACCGCATCGCGCGAGACCGACAAGCTGGCGCAAGACCTGATCAAGCTGCGACCCGAACTGAAGCTCACCAAGATCGTGGTGTCGGAAGCAGGCGCTTCGGTATATTCCGCATCTGAATTCGCGTCACGCGAATTGCCGGAGCTCGATGTGTCGTTGCGCGGCGCGGTATCCATCGCACGCCGCTTGCAGGATCCATTGGCGGAACTGGTGAAGATCGATCCGAAGTCGATCGGCGTCGGCCAGTATCAGCATGATGTCGGCCAGACGCAGCTGGCGCGCTCCCTCGACGCGGTGGTGGAAGATTGCGTGAACGCAGTCGGTGTCGACGTGAATACTGCTTCCGCGCCCCTGCTTGCACGCGTATCCGGCCTGAACACGAGCGTCGCGCAGGCAATCGTCACCTATCGCGATATGAAAGGCATGTTCACCTCCCGCGCAGCGTTACGCTCGGTGCCACGCCTTGGAGAAAAGACTTTCGAACAGGCGGCCGGCTTCTTGCGTATCATGGGGGGCGAAAATCCGTTGGATGCATCGGCGGTCCACCCGGAGTCCTATCCTGTAGTTGAGAAGATCCTTGCGGACATCAAGAAGGATGTCAAAGGCATCATCGGTGACAGCAACTTGCTCAAGTCGCTGAACGCAGCGAAATATGCTGATGAAAAGTTCGGCGTACCTACCATCACCGACATTCTGAAAGAACTCGAGAAGCCCGGCCGGGATCCGCGTCCGGAATTCACTACAGCAACCTTCAAGGAAGGCGTAGAAGAAATCAGGGACTTGCGTCCCGACATGATCCTCGAGGGTGTGGTCACCAATGTCGCCGCATTCGGCGCCTTCGTCGATATCGGCGTGCATCAGGATGGCCTGGTACATATTTCCGCGCTATCGAACACCTTCGTGAAAGATCCTCACACGGTGGTCAAGGCCGGGCAGGTGGTGAAGGTCAAAGTGCTGGAAGTCGACGAGAAGCGCAAACGCATTGCATTGACGATGCGCCTGTCCGACACGCCTGCTCCGGCAGGTTCACGGACGGAGCAGCGCGGCGACCGCAACGATGCAAAACGCCTGGCGCAGCATCAGCAGCAGTCCCGGCAACCGGTAGCAAATAATGCAATGGCGGCGGCCTTTGCAAAACTGAAGTCCTGACGCAGGGTTGTCGCCCGTGCGAACCGTCGTTCCGGGCGACAATTGTGCCTCGCCACCCGGCGATCCGCCGACGGCATCTCGGGCTTTTTCATATAATGCTTATATTCTGAACTTTTGGGGAGATGCATCATGAGCGATGTACAAGGCTGGATTAAGGAGACCGTGACGCAAAATCCGGTCGTGTTGTTCATGAAGGGCACGTCGCAGTTTCCACAGTGCGGCTTTTCCGGGCGCGCGATCCAGATCCTGCGATCCTGCGGCGTCGAAAATATCGTCACCGTCAACGTGCTGGAAGACCAGGAAGTGCGCCAGGGGATCAAGGAATTCTCCAATTGGCCAACCATCCCGCAGCTCTACGTCAACGGCGAGTTTGTCGGCGGCTCGGACATCATGAATGAGATGTTCGAGTCCGGCGAATTGCAGGGCTTACTGAAACCCTGAGGTGGATGCGTCGTAACGACGCTCCGCCAGTTCGATCCCGGTCGACAAACGATTGATCATTGCCATTACCGGCAACACCGGCCCGGTCTATGGTGTCCGCCTGTTGCAGGTGTTGGGTGAGATGCGCGGCATCGAACCCAGCTACTGATTCCCGATACAGGTGTATTGAACCTGCATCAGGAACTCGACATGCACCGCAACGAAGTCTTGGCATGGGCGCATGTTGTTCATAACGTGTGATGTCGGCGGTTCCATTGCAACCGGTTCTTTCCAATCAGAAGGCAATATAGTCGCGCCTTGTTCAATGAGAACACTCGCCGCAATGGCGCACGGGCTCTCCGACACACTGATTACACGGGCTGCAGACGTCGTATTGAAGGAGCGCAGGCACCTGGTACTCATGGCGCGTGAGACGTACGCAATATGACGGCCGTCACAGAAATGGGCGAGATCGTTTATCCGCCACTTCCCGGCTTTAATCATCAGCCCCAGACGATTGTCCTTATGGTCGACCACCATACAGTAGGAGTAGGACGGTCGATCTCTTCTCGATGCCGCATGCGCTAAGCCCACACTGGGATGGCACCAAGGCGGCAAACAAACAGCAGACTAATGTTCGACTAAAAGAAAAAAGCCCATGATCATTTCTGATCATGGGCTTTCTTTTTGGTGCCGGCTGCCGGATTCGAACTGGCCACCTGATGATTACAAGTCAACTGCTCTACCAAATGAGCTAAGCCGGCGAAAACTTGGAAGACAGTATTGTACTTTATTTGATGCGAGTTAGTGTAGGACGGCCACCTTTTTTTGGTGGTTCAGGATTATCGTCCGGCTCGGTCGGTGCAGATGTCTTTTCATCCGTCGATGGCGGAACCGCCGCAAGCGAGGGCACAGCGCCTTTGTCCTCAGACGCCGGCGCGGTTTCGGTTTCGCCCGTGGGCGCTTTCGACACTTCAAATGCCATGCCCTGCCCATTTTCGCGCGCATAAATTGCGACGACATTTTCGACCGGGACTGAAATTTCACGCGCCACGCCGCCGAAGCGCGCATTGAACCGTACGAAATCGTTATCCAACTTCAAACCGCTGGTCGCAGTGAAGCTGATATTGAGGACGATTTCGCCATTCTTGACGAACTCACGCGGGACGCGCGTTTTGGCATCGACCATGGCGGCGAGATACGGTGTGTAACCGTTGTCTGTACACCATTCGTAGATTGCGCGGAGTAGATAGGGCTTGGTAGAAATTTCCGACATGATAATAGGCCTTTTCCAAGGCTTGCGTCACACCAGCGGCGCACACGCCACAGTTTGCGGTCGAGTGCCCGACAACGCGTCGAGCACTCCCTCATCATGGCGCGCGACGGCGCACATGACGGATACTTCTTAACGACGCATGACTTTCTCGGAAGGCGTCAATGCTTCGATGTATGCAGGACGCGAGAAGATACGCTCGGCATATTTCATCAAAGGCGCAGCCGTCTTCGACAGCTCGATACCGTAATGGTCAAGGCGCCAGAGCAGCGGCGCGATCGCGACATCCAACATCGAGAATTCGTCGCCCAGCATGTACTTGTTCTTGAGGAACAATGGCGCCAGCGTGGTCAGGCGGTCGCGAATCTCCGCGCGTGCCTTTTCATGGACCTTCTCCGATCCCTTCGCCTTGTCGTTCTCCAGGGTATGCACATGGATGAACAATTCTTTCTCGAAGTTGAACAGCATCAGCCGCGCACGGGCGCGCATCAGCGGGTCTGCCGGCATCAACTGCGGATGCGGGAAGCGCTCGTCGATGTATTCGTTGATGATATTGGATTCATACAGGATGAGGTCGCGTTCGACGAGGATCGGAACCTGTCCATATGGGTTCATCACCGAAATGTCTTCCGGTTTGTTGAACAGGTCGACGTCACGGATTTCAAAATCCATGCCTTTTTCGAACAAGACAAGACGGCAGCGCTGCGAAAATGGGCAGGTTGTGCCCGAATAGAGAACCATCATTTTGTAGTTCCTTAGAAACAAAGGGGGTGAGACGCGGACGGCTCACCCCGAAACAAACGCCCGCGCCTTTTTAAGAGGCGCGGACACAATACCTTACTTGATATCTTTCCAATAGGAGGCATTCAAGCGCCAGGCGAGAAACGCGAAGACTCCCAAGAATAACAATACCCATACACCCAAACGCTTCCGCTCGTTTTGCACAGGCTCGGCCATCCACTGCAAATAGCCGACAAGATCAGCAGTCGCGTTGTCGTATTCGAGCGTGCTCAGCTTGCCTGGTTTGACTTGCTCGAAGCCTGCAAATTTATGCACAGTCTTGGATGGGTCGTGCGGATCTTTCTCATCGACGTACTTGACGGTGCGGACGCCTTGCATTTCCCACAACGCGTGCGGCATGCCAACGTTCGGGAACACAAGGTTGTTCCAGCCTGTCGGCCGCGTATCATCTTTATAGAAAGTACGCATGTAGGTGTAAAGCCAGTCAGCGCCGGAACCTGCCCCCGACGCCTTGGCGCGGGCGATCACCGACAGGTCAGGCGGAACCGCACCGAACCAGTCCTTCGCATCCTTGGCCGGCATGCTGACCTTCATCAGGTCACCCACCTTGTCAGTCGTAAAGAGCAGGTTGTTCTTGATCTGCTCTTCCGTCAGGCCTATATCCTTGAGGCGGTTGTAACGCATCGCGGATGCGGAGTGGCAGTTCAGGCAGTTGTTGACGAACAGTCTCGCGCCATTTTGCAGTCCAGGCAACTCCCTCGTGCGGTCAGGCGCGTGGTCCAACGGATACTCACTCTCGGAAGCCAATGCAAGCACCGGGATCAGGACCAGGGCCGCGATCAGTTTTTTCAGCAATTTCATGGTTCTCATATCCCTTTTCGGCTCAGTGCGGGTGGAACGTGACGCGGTCGGGCACGGGCTTGAAGCGACCCATCGTGCTCCACCACGGCATCAACAGGAAGAAGCCGAAGTAAATGAAGGTGCAGATCTGCGCAACCAACGTACGAGCGTCGGTCGGAGGCAGCACGCCGAGATAGCCGAGGATCACGAACGCGATACCGAACACCCAGTAAACATACTTGTGCCAATCCGGACGGTAGCGGATCGATTTGACCGGCGAATGGTCAAGCCATGGCAATGCAGCCAGGATCAATACCGAAACGCCCATCAGCACAACGCCCCAGAATTTCGGATCGAAAATGAACATGCCAATGACTGCGACCAGTCCGACTACGGCCGCGACAGCCTTCAGGAAACCACTCAGCCTGGACTTGAGCAGGATCAGTGCGACGAAGGCCACGACGCCAACCTCAAGCGCGTACATGAACTGCGTTGTGGTTGCGCGCAGGATCGAATAGAACGGCGTGAAATACCAGACCGGCGCAATATGCGACGGAGTCTTCAGCGGGTCAGCGGGGACGAAGTTGTTGTACTCAAGGAAGTAACCGCCCATTTCCGGGGCGAAGAAGATGATTGCGCTAAACACGATCAGGAAGATCGAAGCGGCAAACACGTCATGCACCGAGTAGAACGGATGAAATGGAATGCCATCGAGCGGTATGCCGTTGGCGTCCTTGTTCGACTTGATCTCGACGCCGTCCGGGTTGTTGGAGCCGACTTCGTGCAGGGCAACGATGTGCGCCGCAACCAGGCCCAGCAATACCAGCGGAATTGCGATAACGTGGAATGCAAAGAAGCGGTTCAGGGTTGCATCCGACACCACATAATCGCCGCGTATCCACAACGACAGGTCCGGACCGATGAACGGAATCGCACCGAACAGGTTGACGATTACCTGGGCGCCCCAGTAGGACATCTGGCCCCATGGAAGCAGGTAGCCGAAGAACGCTTCAGCCATCAGCGACAGGAAGATGCCGACGCCAAACAGCCATACCAGTTCACGCGGTTTGCGATAAGAACCGTACAACAGGCCGCGCAACATGTGGAGATAAACCACGACGAAGAACGCCGATGCGCCGGTGGAATGCATATAGCGGACCAACCAGCCCCAGGGCACGTCGCGCATGATGTACTCGACAGACGCGAACGCGAGGGTGGCGTCCGGCTTGTAGTGCATTACGAGGAAAATGCCGGTGACGATCTGGATCACCAGCACCAGCAGAGCCAGGGAACCGAACGCGTACCAGAAGTTGAAGTTTTTCGGTGCGTAATATTCGGACAGATGCGCCTTCCAGGTCGAAGTGACCGGGAAGCGCTCATCAATCCAGTGCAATGCGCGCGCAGACATCGGCGCAGGTGCTTCGTTGACTCTGGCGGCGGCAGAATTTTTCTTTTCTTGATATGCCATGATGATTACGCCTCGCCTTTCTCGTCTTTACCGATCACCAGTTTGCCGTCACCGACAAACATGTGGCGCGGCACTTCCAGGTTGTCCGGCGCGGGCTTGTTCTTAAAGACGCGACCGGCGACGTCGAAGGTCGAACCATGGCAGGGGCACAGGAAGCCGCCCGCCCAGTCGTCCGGCAGCGATGGCTGGGCACCGGGTTGGAGCTTGGTGGTCGGCGAGCAACCGAGGTGAGAGCAGATGCCGACCGCAACCAGGATCTCCGGCTTGATCGAGCGAAACTCGTTGCGCGCGTATTCCGGCGTCAGCTCATTTGGATTGCGCTCCGATTTCGGATCGGCGAGTTGGGCTTCGGTCTTCTTCAGCGAGGCAATCATTTCGGGCGAACGCTTCAGGACCCACACCGGCTTGCCACGCCATTCGACTGTTTTCAGTTCACCCGGCGCGAGGCCGGAAATATCCACTTCAACCGGCGCGCCGGCGGCTTTTGCTCGCTCGGACGGCTGGAAGGTCGACACAAACGCCCCCGCAGTGGCCAATCCAGCCACGCCGCCCGCCGCACATGTGGCGACGAGCAAGCCACGTCGACCGGAATCGACCTGCTTTTCGTTACTCATACCAACCCCAATCGTGAAAATACAAATCTTGACTAAACTTCTTGCAACCTTAGATTATAACGGACGGCAGAATTGTTTTAAAGGGAATACATGTGACTGCCCTGCAATTTCCGCGAGTATTTGATCCAGCCCAATACGCGTGGAGCGGTCCATGTGCATGCTGCGCAGCTTTCATTCGGACACGGCTCGCCTTGCGGCCGTGTCACGTATTGCCATTTTTACAAATTACTCGGGGAGTTTTGATCATGGGGATGTTCAAGGAATTCAAAGCGTTTGCAGTCAAGGGGAACGTGATCGACCTGGCGGTCGGCGTTATTATCGGCAGCGCGTTTGCCAAGATTGTCGACTCATTGGTGCAGGACATCATCATGCCGGTCGCCGGCCGTATATTTGGCGGACTCGATTTTTCGAATTACTACCTGCCCCTGAATAGTCAGGCAGCGAACATGACGTTGATTGAAGCGAAAAAAGCGGGGGCGGTTTTCGCCTACGGCAATTTCATTACGATCCTGCTTAATTTCGTGATACTGGCATTCATCATTTTCCAGATGGTGCGCGCCATCAATAAGGCAAAGCGGACCGAACCGAAGGAGGAACCGTCGCCGGCACCGACGCCGGAAGACATCGTTCTACTGCGTGAAATACGCGATTCGCTCAAGAAGTAGCGGCAACGGGCAATAAAAAACCGGCGTGGGCCGGTTGACGTATGCCGATCGCTTCACTTGTCCTTCTTTCGTGGCCGCCCGATCTGGAGCAAGCCGCGCCGATGCGCCTCGAACACCGCTTCGCCTCGCGAATGCACGGACAGTTTGCCGTAGATGTTTTTGATGTGGGTTTGTACCGTGCCGACGGATACCGAGAGCAACTTGGCGACGTCGCCGTAGCTGTCGCCCTGCGCGATCAGGTCCAGTATTGCTGCTTCTCGTTTGGTAAGGCTGGCCGGTGCGATTTCGGCTGCGCGGGGCGCCGCCTTTTTTCCGTCCCGGACTTTGGCCAGTACCATGCGCGCAATCGCCGGGCTCATAGGGGCGCCGCCGGCACGCATATCCAGCACCGCGCGCGAAACGTTCATTCTCCCGGCATCCTTGAGTACATACCCCGAGGCGCCGGCTTCGATACAGCCAAGTACGTTGACTTCATCACTGGCGACGGTGACAACCATGATGTCGCATTTCGGATGGCGCCGTGCGCACGCTCGGATGATTTCAAGGCCAGAGCCGTCGGGCAAGCCGAGGTCGGTCAGCAGTACATCCGCCGACCCGGTCTCAAGCCATTCCAATGTGGGCCGGACACTGTCGAAGGTGGCCAGCAGTTTCAACGCAGGTTCGGCTTCGATTGCCAAGCTCAGGGACCTGCGCGTCACGGCGTCGTCTTCGACAATCACAACGCCGATCGGCTCATGCGATGCTTCATCGAACATAGTCTCTTTCTCGCCAGGATATCCATCCGCCTTCCATCATATAGGGAATTCGACAAGCCTTCATGGGCAAATTATCCAACCGGTCAGACCGGATTGGGAATGTCGATAAATCGGTGTGCGATGCCGAACTGAGCGGCGAGATGCGATCCGAGCGCCTGAACGCCGTATCTTTCGGTGGCGTGATGGCCGCAAGCGAGATAGGCGACCCCCGTTTCCCGCGCCAGATGCACCGTAGGCTCCGAAATTTCACCACTCAGGTAAGCGGTTGCGCCAGCCGCAATCGCGTCATCCAGCATGTTTTGCGCAGCACCCGTACACCAGGCTATGCGGCCGAGCGACTGTGCCGGATCGCCAATCACCAGCGGCTTCCGGCCGAGGCGCGCTTCGACCAACTGCGCCAGATCCCCTACTGTCTTTACCGCAGCATCGCCGGCGACGCCGATCCAGCCCAGTCCGTCCTCTCCAAAGCGGCCGTCCGCAAGCAGGTCGAGCTGTCGCGCGAGCTGGGCGTTGTTACCGAACTCAGCATGCTTGTCGAGCGGCAGATGGTAAGCGAACAGATTGATGTCATGCGCCAGGAGCAACTTCAATCGCTTCTGCCGCGTGCCCACCACGCGCGGATCCTCTCCGCGCCAGAAGTAACCGTGATGCACGAGGATGGCATCGGCTTGAGCTTCAACCGCAGCCTCGATGAGTGCCTGGCTGGCGGTCACCCCGCTCACCAGTGTGCTGATCGTCGATCGACCTTCGACCTGAAGGCCATTTGGGCAATAGTCGCGAAAACGGGTAATATCAAGAGCTTGCTCCAGATATTGGGCTATCGTGTCCCTGCTTATTGTTCCCTGGCTCACTTTTGCGCCTTTTTTTTCGTATTCATTTTCGTAACTCTTCTTCGTAATATGCAACGTCTCTGGCTTTTGTTTGCGCAGACCGTAACGGTCGGTCTGGCGCTCTGGTTCATTGTAGCTAGCATGAAGCCAGAATGGGCCAGCGGCGGCGCCCGCGCCATTTCGTCTTCAGTGCCTTTACTGGAAGCGCCAGCACACGCGCCCCCGGCGCAAGGCTCGTATCGCGATGCCGCCAAGCGGGCAATGCCGGCAGTGGTCAACATCTACACTACAAAAGCTTCGCAGCAACCAAAACATCCGTTCATGGAGGACCCGCTGTTCAGGAAGTTCTTCGGCGAGCAGCAGGAAGAAAAGCAGTTCAGCCTTGGCTCCGGCGTGGTTGTCAGCCCCAAGGGGTATGTGCTGACCAATAACCATGTAATCGAAACCGCGGACGAAATCGAGGTGGCGCTGGCCGACGGCCGCAAAGGCGTCGCCAAACTCGTCGGCGCCGATCCGGAAACCGACCTGGCTGTGATCAAGGTCGATTTGCCGAATCTCCCCGCGATCACGCTGGGCCATATCGAGCAATCCAGGGTCGGCGATGTCGTACTCGCGATTGGCAACCCGTTTGGTGTCGGCCAGACTGTCACGATGGGCATAGTCTCCGCGCTGGGCCGCAATCATCTCGGCATCAATACATTCGAAAACTTCATCCAGACTGATGCGGCTATTAACCCTGGCAACTCGGGTGGTGCGCTGATCGATACGCACGGCAATCTGCTCGGAATCAACACAGCAATTTATTCGCGCAGCGGCGGCTCGCTTGGTATCGGTTTCGCGATCCCGGTCACTACCGTGAAAACTGTGATGGAGTCCATCATTGCCACCGGCCAGGTGGTGCGCGGATGGATCGGGGTCGAGCCGCAAGACATCACCCCCGAACTGGCCGAAAGCTTCGGACTCTCCAAAAAGTCCGGCGCAATCATCGCCGGCGTACTGAAAGGCGGCCCGGCTGACAAGGCCGGCATGCGGCCCGGCGATATCCTCGTTGCGGTCGAAGGCAAGCCGGTGAGCGATACCACGGATATGCTCAACATCATTGCGCAACTGACCCCGGGGAATCGAACCAGAATGACGGTCTTGCGCAAGAGCCAGGAAGCGACGCTTGATGTCGTGGTTGGCAAGCGGCCGCGGCCGCGCAGGGAAGCGACGGAGGAAGTCCGTTAACCATGCATACGCGTGACCTGATTCAAGTTCTGGCCGAACTCTCTGGAAATAACAATCGCGCGTGGTTTGTGATGAACAAGCCGCGCTATGACATCCTCCGCGCGGAATTCCTGGATCTGGTGACGCATTTGATCGCGGACATCAGCAAGTTCGACCCCTCAGTCGCGGCGTGCAATCCTAACAAGGCGCTGTTTCGCATCAATCGCGATATGCGCTTCTCGCACGACAAGAGTCCGTATAAGACGACCTTCTCGGCCGCGATTACTGCTAGCGGCTTGAAAAAGCCGAGCCAGGGCGGCGGGCCTGCTTACTATTTCCACATTGACGCGAATGGCGCGCTGCTGGTTGCGGGCGGCGAGTATATGCCGCCACCCGACCGGCTGAAGGCAATACGGCTTCAAGTGATTGACGACGCGCCGGGGTTCGGCAAGCTGTTGAAGAACCGGAAACTCAAAGAGACTTTCGGCGGCCTGCAGGAAGAGGGCAAGCTCACCCGTCCGCCAAAAGGT
>JBBWZW010000131.1:0-19735 GCA_039649305.1 Burkholderiales bacterium | reverse complement strand
GTGATCATGCAGAACAGGATGAACACTTCGTACAGGTTGGAGACCGGGATATGGCCTATATCGGCACCAACCAGGTAGGACTCATACCAGCGCACCAGCATGCCGGTGAAACCGAGCACGACAGCAGCCCAGCACAACGTACTGCCAATCGCGGTGCCGAAGTCCGACCTGGCTGCCAATCCGCCCCAATAGAATAATGTCGACAGGAAGAACAGCGTACACATCCACAGGATGGCGGACTGGCTCGACAACACGTACTTCAGGAAGAACTTTGTGTTGGCTGATTCCAGCGAGCCTCCGTAGAAAGAGACTGCGGACAATGCCAAAATGGCAAGCAGCGGAATCAGCCAGCGTACCGGCTTCCAGTGCCATCCAAGCCATGCGAACGTCGGCGCGGTCAGTACCAGGATCGCTTTCTCATAAACGTCCATGTATGCGCCGAAGCGGTTAAGCGCGAACAATGCTCCGGCCATCAGCGTCGCTGCGTATAGCCAGTCGATTACTGTGAGGCGTTTAAAAAAGCCCGGGGGCGGTACGTAGGTTTGTGTTTGTGTCAGTTCCATGATTTTCTCCAACTTGCTGCAGTATAGGCGACCTTGTTGTCCCCAAAACTACTGCATCAGACGCGCTTTCAGTGCTTCATATTCTTTCTCAAAATCCAGTGTTTTGCGTTGTGAACTCATCGCCATCAACGCGCGCGACTGACCACCCTCTTCAGACTTCACCCACACCCACAAGCGCCGCTCGCGGATATAGAACATCGAAAAAATCCCGAGCACCAGCAACAGGCAACCGAAGTAGACCACGTTCTTGCCCGGCGAGCGGGTTACCTGGAACACCGATGCTTTGACTTCATTGAATTCTTTCAACTGAAGATAGACCGGGGCGCCATAGAAGAAAGCATCCGAATAGGCGTTGGTTGCAAGCTGCAGGAAGCGCGCATGCTTCTCAGTGCCCTCGACCGCCTTCAGTCCTTCTTTTTCCCGCGCAGCTTGCCACAACTCCCACAAGCTCCCATTCAGGATTTTCATGAAGATATCAGCGGCTTTTTCCTGGTCGGGAGCCGGCACCTGCTCGATGAATCTGGACACTGCCAGATAGCCCGACTCCTTCTCGTCGCCGGCAAAGATCATCAAGCCTTTGAGCGCGGATTGCTGCAACTGACTGCGCAGCTTTTCCGCATCGT
Source organism: Burkholderiales bacterium (assembly GCA_039649305.1). Taxonomy (GTDB): domain Bacteria; phylum Pseudomonadota; class Gammaproteobacteria; order Burkholderiales; family Burkholderiaceae_D; genus Noviherbaspirillum. Next base: position 18,549 of record JBBWZW010000131.1, on the reverse strand, counting down.
TGCGCGCGTCCGGCATTGTCCGCATTGCATAACGCCGGGCCGCTTGCGCTCGCAAATCGGGATTCGTGAGCGCAGCACGCAGGCGCATCCACTCTTCCACCGAATCGTTGTCATCGGCGGGGATGCGCAGGTAACGAAACTCTTCGCTAGGCGAATTTCGCATGCCGGTGAGGAAAACATATGCGTCATCAACCAGCACCGGCACCATGTAATTATGGTACTCACGCGCCTGTCCGGTCTTGTCGCGCAATTTGTACTGTACGCTGGGGCCGACGTTTCTCAGGTCCTTGTTCTTCGGATTTTTGGCGGCGGACCCCAGGCGCTTGTCCAGGCCGGCGGCGAACTTTTCGTTAAAACTTTGATTACTATTCACGGCGCGCAAATCCTGCCCGCGCTGCGCCATATTCTCGACATTGAACGGCCGAAAGCCCGACCACTCCACCGTAAATTCAGCGTCTTTGTCGGCACCCAAGGGCGTTGAGCTGCCGACTTCGCCTTCCATATCGAACGCGGAGCGTTGCGCCCCGATCATCGGATAACCGGCCAGTTTCAGCTTGCTGCCGCCGTCGTCAAAGCTGGATTGATAAACCGCAATCCCCTTATAGATCAAAGGCTCGTTGACCTTGATGGTCGCCGGGAATGTCTTGCCGGTTTCGTGGTCACGGACCACGACTTCGCTCGCAAACAATTTCGGCATACCAGTCGAGTAGTGCTCGACGATAAATTTCTTCAACTCAATCGTAAAAGGCAGGTCCTGAATCAGCACGCCCCTCTGTTGAGAAATGATCGCCGTGTTGCTGCTGGCACCCTCCGGAATCAGCGTGTTGCCGCGAAAGGTCGGATTGCCCAGGCCCAGCCGATGCTGTTCGGGAATTTGTGCGATGACCCCATTGCCGGCAAACGGCGTCTTACCGTAAATCCACTGCTGGATGCGGATCGGCAGGTCGGAGTCGAGCAAGCCGCCGACGCAGATGATCACGATCGCACTATGGGCAAAAATATAGCCCCATTTGTTTGCCGCGCCTTGCTTCGCCGCGATCAGTGTCGCGTTCTCTTTTTCGACGATCTTGACCTTATAGCCGTTGCCAGCGATGTGATTCACGAGATGCTGCGTGAGCGCGGCGCGCGGCGCCGCGGAATTCCATTCCGCCTTGTGGTGGAAATTGCGCAGCGACTGTTCGCGTACATTTTCACGCCAGCTGCGCATGTCCTTCAGCATCTTCGGCGCGTTACGCGTGATGCAAAGCGACGTCGATAAAACCAGGAAGCCCATAATCAGCAGGAACCACCATGCCGAATAGACCGTATATAAACCGAGTTTTCCGAAAACCTCGAACCAGAACGGACCGAACTGGTTCACGTAGTTCGGCATCGGCTCGTTTTGCTTCAAGACCGTGCCGATTACCGACGCGATCGAAATCAGCGTCAACAGGCTGATCGCGAACCGCATCGACGACAGCAGTTCTACAGCGTCGGCGAGCCAACGGCGTTCGGTCTTGAGTTGCCACCCGGCGGTACTTGTACTTGTGTCCATCATCTCGTCAGAAAGCAAAAAGGGGGTGGCTCAAGCCACCCCCTCCATTATGTTATTTTGCTGCTATTTTGATTACTTCAAACCTGCGATGTAGTCGGCGACGGCCTGGATTTCATCATCGGCCATGCGCTTTGCAATCGTGGTCATCTGGGGGCTGTTCTTGCGAGCACCTGAGCGGAATGCAACCAACTGTGCCGCAGTGTAATCCTGATGCTGACCGCCAAGGCGAGCAAACTGGGCGGGAATCCCAGCACCGTTCGCTGCATGGCAAGCTGCGCAGGCAGGCACATTTTTTTCTGCGATACCGCCGCGGAAGATCTTCTTGCCAAGTTCAACCGTGTCCTTGTTCTTCGCTGCGCCCGGCTTGATTGCCTGCTTATCGAGATAGGCGGAGATATTTTTCATATCTTCATCGGTCATTGCCTTGGCGATCGGGCTCATCACCGGATTATTACGCTGCGGGGTCTTGAAATCCAGGAGCTGCTTGTAAATATAAGCTTCATGCTGGGCGGCCAATTTCGGATTTTGCACGATAGAAGAATTGCCGGCAGCGCCATGGCACGATACGCACGCAATGATATTGCGGGAGGCGTCGCCATTCGTATAAAGCGTTTCTCCTTTGGCCAGATCCGCCTTCGGCGCTTTTTTCTCTTCTGCGGCATATGCGATGGAAGAAACAGCCAGCATCGCAACAAACACGGACTTCACAAACGGTAAAAACGCACGATTCATTCAAACACCCTGGGACTTGATATTAAAATTCTGGCCTGTCGGCGGCGGACTGTACGTGACTTCTGCGGCGCAACAACACATAACCGCTTATTGTACAATAGCTTTCGAGCATTTTCGCTCTCACCTCTGCATTTTCTGCTCCCCCAATATCCCTATGTCCCTACTTTGGCAGGCCCGTTTTTTCACTACGGTAAACCATCTCCGTGACTTGCCAAAAACGCAAGTCCCCGAAATCGCTTTTGCCGGGCGCTCGAACGCCGGCAAATCGACGGCAATCAACATCCTCTGCAACCAGAAAAAACTGGCGTTCGCTTCCAAGACGCCCGGGCGCACCCAGCACATCAATTATTTTTCGATCGGCGGAGCGCACGTCGGGCAGCACAGGAAAGACGAAACACGGGTCGATGAAATTCGCGCCCTGCTGGTCGATCTCCCCGGCTACGGTTACGCTGAAGTGCCCGGCGCTGCGAAATTGTATTGGAACGAACTGCTGGGCAGTTATATTCAATCCCGCGAGCAGTTAGCCGCACTGATCCTGATCATGGATTCGCGCCGTCCTTTTACTGAACTCGATACGCAGATGCTGGAGTGGTTTGCGCCGACCGGAAAACCGATTCATTGCCTGCTCACCAAAGCCGACAAACTCAACCGGAACGACTCCACTAACGCGCTGCGCCTTGCGCGGTCCGTGCTCAGCAGCTATGTTGATGAACAAGGCCAGCCGCTGCCATTCACAGTCCAACTCTTTTCAGCATTGAAACGCACGGGCCTCGAAGAGGCGGATGACCGCATTCTGAACTTGCTGGGACTGGATGAGAATCCCGACGTCGCCGACGAGCATGCGGACGACAGCCGCGAATAACCGTGCGACCTACACTGCCACGCACGCATCGAAAGGACAAAAAAAACCCTGGAGAAAGGGGAGGATCTCCAGGGCAGTAACGCCTTATCGCTAATGCCACGATACGGCCCCGCTCAGGGAGGAGAAGCGGGAGGTGAGTGATCACCTATTGCTGAGATAGAGGTGCACCTCAAAAGTTTCAGGTTTCTACACAAAATTTATTTATTTATAGCGATTATTTTTCCGAATTGATATGCCACATACCTTACCGTCAGCGAAATTTCCTGCCGTCAGAATGCGTCGCATGCGCAAGGACGCGTTTTCCAGAGCCATGATGCGTGAGCACGTAATCACGACATCCGATTTGATCTATCCGGTATTCGTGTTGGATGGAAAGAACCAGCGCGAAAAAATCTCGTCGATGCCTGATGTCGAGCGGCTCTCGGTGGACCTGTTGCTGACAGTGGCTGAGGAGTGTGTCGAGCTCGGCATACCAGTGATGGCGCTCTTTCCGGTCATCAATCCGGCGCTGAAAACACCTGATGGTATCGAAGCGGGCAATCCTGACGGCTTGGTGCCACGTGCGGTGCGCGAGCTCAAGAAGCGATTTCCGGAGCTGGGCATCCTCACCGACGTCGCGCTGGATCCATATACCAGCCACGGTCAAGACGGCGTGCTGAACTCCGATGGCTACGTGCTTAACGACGAAACCCTCGGTCTGCTCGTGAAACAGGCGTTAGTGCAAGCGCAAGCCGGCGTCGATATCGTCGCGCCTTCCGACATGATGGATGGACGCATAGGAGCCATTCGCACTGCCCTGGAAACACACCACTTCATCTATACACGCATCATGGCGTATTCCGCGAAATATGCGTCGGCATTCTATGGTCCGTTCCGCGACGCGGTCGGTTCGTCCGCCAATCTGGGCAAGGGTAACAAAGCCACGTACCAGATGGACCCAGCCAACAGCGACGAGGCATTGCGCGAAGTGGCACTGGATCTCGACGAAGGCGCGGACATGGTGATGGTCAAGCCGGGCATGCCGTACCTGGATATCGTGCGACGCGTGAAAGATGAGTTCAAGGTCCCGACCTTCGCCTATCAGGTCAGCGGCGAATACGCGATGATCAAGGCGGCCGCGCAAAATGGCTGGCTCGACCACGACAAGGCCATGATGGAAGCGATGCTTGCGTTCAAACGCGCCGGCGCCGATGGCGTGCTCACCTACTTCGCCCGCGATATCGCGCGGCGCCTCAAGCAGCACGGAGCGTAAACCGAACTGCTGAACTGCGGGTCCGGAGTACTGACCACTCCGGCACTCGGCATCATTCCGCCATTTCATTTCCCATTGTTTCCGCTACCATGGCGGAAACAATGGGAAAAGTTGACCCTCGCATGGATATCTTTGTCATCAATGGCAGCCAGGCCCTACTGGCGAAGGAAGCACCGTCCGAAATCCCGGCACAAGGCTTTGTTTGGCTGGACGCGACGCACGAGGAAGTCGCCGCCAATACCGGCGCATGGCGCGACACGATCGAGCGCATCACTGGCGTTCATGTTTACGACCCGCACCTGACAGACGCGACCAACCTGTCCCATCCCTCTTACTTCGATTCGACCCACGATTATGCTATGGTCGTGTTTCGCAAGCTGGCGCTAAGTAGTGACGCGGATGACCTTGCGGATACCGCCGACACAGGGACGAAGCGCAAGATTCCTCCGGCACTGACCAGGCTAGCCACCAAGCCAGTGACCTTTCTATTGACGGAGCGCGCACTGGTAACGGTTCATGCGCCGAACAGCCGGACGATCGAAGCGACTCGCAACCGTTTGCTCGAGCAAAGACCGAAGCGCGACGGAAGCGCCTCAGGCCGCCTGCCATCGTCGCCGGAAGAGCTGATGCTGCGACTGCTGAATGCGATGGTGGACCAGTACCTTGAGTTACGTCAGCCGCTCACCACACAAATCGATCGCTGGCAGCGCGCGTTGCTCAATCCACGCCGCCCGTTTAACGACTGGCAGGCGCTACTGGATGCCCGCAACGAGTTACACAAGCTCGACCACCTGAGCGAAGGACAGCACGACGCGTTGCAGGAATTGCGCGACTACCTGGTGGACAATGAGGACGGCAGCACGCACAACCGCGCCAACGACTTGCTGCTGGTGCGGGTCAACGATGTAATGGAACACATCACACGGGTAGTGAATCACGCCCGCCGGCTTGAGTCTTCCATCGAATCCGCAGTGCAGATTCATTTCTCCGCCATGGCGCACCGTACAAGCGAAATCATGCGTACGCTCACCGTCATCACCGCGCTGTTCATGCCGCTGACGCTGATCACCGGGATCTTCGGCATGAACTTTGACTATCTTCCGCTATTGAAGGACCATAACGGTTTCTGGATCACGATGGGGGCAATGGCGCTGATCGTGGTCGGCATGTTGGCATTCTTCCGACGCAAACGATATCTCGACGACCAGTCATCCGATAGCGACGGATAGGCTGCACGCAGCTATACACGCATAAAAAAGCGCCCTTTGAACAAAGGGCGCTTCTTGTTTAAGCAAGGCCGTTTATTTGTTCGGCTGCGGTGTAATACGCAGATACGGACGCGGCGCCTTGTAACCTTTCGGGTATTTCTGCTTGATGACCGCCTCGTCCTGCACGGTAAGCGGGATGATCACATCGTCGCCGTCGCGCCAGTTGCCTGGTGTCGCAACGGTATACCCGTCGGTCAGTTGCAGCGCGTCGATTACGCGCAGCACTTCATCGAAATTGCGTCCGGTGCTCATCGGATAAGTGATGGTCAGGCGCACTTTCTTTTTTGGGTCGATCACAAACAGCGAGCGCACCGTTGCCGTTTCCGACTGATTCGGGTGAATCATGTCGTACAGGGTAGAGACTTTCTTGTCGACGTCGGCAATGATCGGGAAGCCTACTACCGTGTTTTGCGTTTCCTCAATGTCCTTGACCCATTGCGCATGCTTGTCTACCGGATCTACCGACAGCGCGATGGCTTTGACATTACGCTTTTCGAATTCAGGCTTCAGTTTCGCGGTCAGGCCGAGTTCGGTCGTGCAGACCGGAGTGAAGTCAGCCGGATGCGAGAACAGGACGACCCATTTGTCACCGGCCCACTCATGAAACTTGATCTTGCCGGCGGAGGAATCCTGTTCAAAATCGGGGGCGGTATCACCAAGATGCAGACTCATATCCTTCTCCCAAAAAGTTATCCAACGAATAATATAGCGGCTCCCTGCAGACTACTCAACGACAGAGAAGTTGGTTTCTTATGCAACTTCCAGTATATCAATTACAGGGATCACGGGTCAGGAGACATGGATCAAAGACTGGTAGCGAGCGTTAGCGAGCGCAGGAACTTGTCCGCATCCTGATAACCTATCACGCGGCCGCCCTGGATTTCCCGGCCCTCTTTGTCGAAGAAAATGATTCCCGGCGGTCCGAAAAGCCTGAAGCGTTTCAGCAATGCCTTGTCGTCCGTATTGTTGGCCGTCACATCCGCCTGCAACAGCACCATGTTCGCAAACTGCGTCTGGATGCGTGCATCGGTAAAGGTCAGCTTTTCCATCTCCTTGCATGACACGCACCAGTCAGCGTAAAAATCGAGCATGACCGTTTTGCCTTTGGCTTGCGCAACTGCGGACTCAAGCTCGGCAAGGGATTTCACCCGGATGAACTTGACGTGCTTCTTGTCGCTGCCAAGATGTGCCAGCGGTGCCAGCGCGTCGCGTCCGCCGGTGGAAAATCCAACCAGTTGCACCAGGCCGAACGCAACCATGACCAGGCCAAATGCCTTGGACAACCAGTGCCCACGCATGCCCCACAGCAGATACGCACCATAACCCACACCCAATGCAGCCCATCCGAGCGTATCTGCTCCGTGGGGAATCACGGGTGAAACGATCCATAGCGCCAACGCCAGCATCAGTACTCCGAAGAAGCGCTTGACCGCTTCCATCCATGCGCCGGCGCGCGGCAGCAAGGACCCTGCGGACAGACCGACCAGCAGAAGCGGTATGCTCATGCCCACGGCCATCGCAAACAATGCGCTGCCGCCCACCAGCACGTCCCTTGTCTGGCTGATGTAGAGGAGTGCACCGGCCAGTGGAGCGGCGACGCAGGGTCCGATGATCAGTGCGGATATCGCGCCCATTACGAACACCCCGGCCAGCTTTCCTGCCGATTGCCTCTCCGATAGCTGGGTCAATTTCGTCTGGATCGATGCCGGCACCTGTAGCTGATACACGCCGAACATCGAGAGCGACAGGACTATCATCAGCAACGCGAATGCACCCAGGACCCATTGGTTCTGCAAGGCTGCGGACAGCCCCTCTCCGGCCAAGCCGGCTGCAACACCGAGCGCGGTGTAGACCAATGCCATGCCCAGCGAGTATGCGAGGGCCAAGGCGAAGCCGCGCGCGCGCCGCACTTGCGTGCCTTCACCGACAATGATGAACGACAGGATCGGCACCATGGGCAATACACATGGCGTGAATGACAATCCGAGGCCCAGCAAAATAAACAAAGGAACGATCGCCAGCAGCTTCCCGCTTTTGAGCGACGCTTCAATAGCGCCCATATCGGAGTCGGCCGTGGCTGCGGCAACCGGCTGGCCCGCGACGGCCGGACTGCCCGACGAGGCGCCCGGTCGATCTATGGAGATTACGCCCTGGGCCGCGGTGATTGCGGCCAGCAGGCCACCACCGTTCGGCGACAATTTCGCCTGCGACTCCATCGGCGAGTAACACAGGCCCTTGTCCGCACAACCCTGGCTGGTTGCGATCAGTGTAAATGCGCCGCTCGCTGCGACCGGTAACTTGATGGAGACAGAGTTCCGGTAGGTCTCGACCTCTTTCTGGAACGTCTCGTCGAATTTGACCTTGCCCGGTGGGATGACCGGGTCGCCGAGCGTTGCTCCTTCAGCCTTGAAGGAAAACTGCTCGCGGTACATGTAGTAACCATCGGCGATTTTATAAGTGACCTCTACCGTCGCCGGGTCGGCCATTCGTGCAGAGAATTTGAACGCTTCCTCGGGGTCGAGGAAGTCGTCGGCAGCCTGCGCAAGCGGCGTAAAAAACGAGACGAGCAGAGCAAAAAAGACCACTGCCACGGCTCGCCACGTTGCAAACATCATCGAAATAACACTGACTTGCTTCATTCCCTCAAACCTTCACATCTTTTTTTGTTTCCTGGACAATCCAGTCCAGATAGTGCGGCAATCCCTGAACGACTGGCACGGCAATTACTTCAGGCACGTCATAGGGGTGCAGTGCCTTGATAGCTGCCTCCAGTTCAGCGTAGCGCGCCTGCGTAGTCTTGATCAACAGACTCAGCTCGCCCGCCTCTTCGATCATACCCTGCCAGCGATAAATCGATTGCACCTGCGGCAGCACGTTGACACAGGCCGCCAGTCTTTGCTCGACAAGCTTGCGCGCGATCGCCGTGGCCGTCGTTGCATCCGGCACATTGGTGAAGACGAGGATCGCTTGTTCCATGTCGGCACTCCATTCAGATGGCATTATTTCAATAATCTCCGCCGCGTCAAAACGGTCGCGAGATAGAATCCGGCAACACAGTAGGCCACCAGGGTCGCGATATCAGCCACTGGCGCATCAGGCCATGCGCCGAGTACCAGCGGCCGTATGAGATTAACTGCGGCGGTCAGCGGCAGTACCTGCGCAAATGCCTGCAGCCAGGACGGTAGTTGTGAAGTCGGATAATACACGCCCGACAGGAAAATCATTGGCGTCAACACCAGGGTGAAATAATAGGTAAAAAAATCGTAACTCCGGGCCAGCGCGGTGACCACCAGACCCAGGGATGCGAACGTCATTCCGATCAGGAACAGCAGCGGTAGCACCAGCAGCGTGTGCGTATTCAAACCGATCCCAAGCAGGAATATTACCGCCAGAATCGCTACGCCGGAGAACAGGGATTTGGTTGCCGCCCACAGCATTTCAGCAAGAACGACATCGTCCAACGCCAGGGGAGCGTTCATCAGCGCTTCCCAGGTTTTTTGCACATGCATGCGCGAGAAGGCGGAGTACAAGGTTTCAAACGAGGCCGCCATCATGATCGACATGCAAATCGAACCTGACGCCAGAAACTGGATATAGGGAATGCCTTCAATGCTTTGTAGAAGGCTTCCCAGTCCATATCCGAACGCAATCAGCGTAATCAGCGGCTCGGCGATGTTGCCGAGCACGCTGGCGACAGCGAGTTTTTTCCAGACCAGGAAATTGCGCCGCCATATGGGAAGGAAGCGCAGGGAAAACTGAGGCAATGCGTAGGCGCCGGCCATCATTTCAATCTCGCATTTCCCGCCCGGTGAGTTTCAGGAAGAGGTCTTCCAGGTTCGCCGGACGGTGCAGGTAACGCACGCCGTTCGTCGCGTGCAAGCCGTCCAGGATCGGACGGGCATTGTTGGTATAGCAAAATACCGTCTCGCCACTCACTTCGATGCGAGCCGCCTTCTGCCTTCCGTCACTTTCGCACCATCGGAGCGCATTGTCACCGTAGACTTCGACCACCTCGGCTTCGATATGCTGCCTGATCAAGTCGCGTGGCGTTCCTTCCGCGATCATTTCTCCATGATCGATGACAGCCAGTCGGTTGCATAAGCGTTCCGCTTCATCCATGAAATGGGTGGTGAGCAAAATCGTTTTCCCTTGCGCCAGGAGAGTCTTCAAGCGGTCCCAGATCAGGTGCCGTGCTTGTGGATCAAGGCCGGTAGTCGGCTCGTCCATGAAGATCAGATCGGGGTCATTGACCAAAGCACGTGCCAGCGTCAGACGACGCCTCATGCCACCCGACAATTCCGCAATACGCGCGTCTTTTTTTGCGGTGAGATTGGCGAACTCCAGCAATTTCGGAATCCGCGACTCGATTTCCTCGTCACTGATTCCGAAGTACCGTCCGAACACCAGCAGGTTTTCCGCTACAGTGAAGTCGGGATCCAGGTTATCGCTTTGAGGCACTACCCCGACCCGCAAGCGGGCCGGCCGCGCCTCCTCCGGGATGCGTTTGCCGGCTAACCGGATCTCGCCGCTGTCAGGCGCAGTCAGCCCGAGGCACAGACGCAGTGTTGTCGTTTTGCCCGCACCGTTCGGACCCAGCAAGCCGTAGCACTCGCCCCGCCGAAGCGCAAACGACAAGCCGTTGACAACAACATTCCTCGCTGCGCCGTTGCTGTAGGACTTATACAGATTGGAAACCGACAGGATGCTTGATTCAGGCATGCTAAAACCTACCCCTCCGCAAACACAAACGCCCATCTTGCCACAAACAAAACGCACGGATAAAAATGCAAAAAGCCAGGCGATCGGCCTGGCTTTTTACTTGTGCTTCTGACTTCAGCGTTACTGCTTCCGCTCAAATTATTCAGCGGTAGGCACTTCTGCCTCGTCGCTGACTTCCGGACGGTCAACCAGTTCAACGAATGCCATCGGAGCATTGTCGCCCTGACGGAAGCCCATCTTCAGGATGCGCAGGTAACCGCCATTGCGAGCTGCATAACGCGGACCAAGTTCCGCGAACAGTTTGAGGACCATTTCGCGGTCGCGCAGACGGCTGAATGCGAGACGCTTGTTAGCGAGGCTGTCAGTCTTGCCCAGTGTGAGGATAGGTTCGACTACCCGGCGCAATTCTTTTGCCTTCGGCAGTGTCGTCTTGATTGCTTCGTGACGCAGCAAGGAAACAGTCATGTTGCGCAGCATTGCCAGACGGTGTGACGATGTGCGGTTTAATTTACGAAGGCCGTGACGGTGACGCATGGTAATTCCTTTCAGATTTCAGTTTTAGGTCCAGCTCTTCTATCGATCAAACACGCTGGTTTGTCGCGGGCCGGTACTTTTCGTTGTTACGGTACAGCTACTGCTCTATGACACAGGAGCGGCATTATAACCGCTCCCGGCCAAATTACTTCTCCAGACCGGCGGGCGGCCAGTTTTCCAGCTTCATGCCCAGGGTCAAACCGCGGGACGCCAGCACTTCCTTGATCTCGTTCAGGGACTTGCGGCCGAGGTTCGGCGTCTTGAGCAGTTCGTTTTCGCTGCGCTGGATCAGATCGCCGATGTAGTAGATGTTCTCGGCCTTCAGGCAGTTTGCGGAACGCACTGTGAGTTCGAGATCGTCGACCGGACGCAGCAGGATCGGATCCACCGACGGTGCGCGCGACGGCGCTTCAGCAGCGGCTTCGGTGCCTTCCAGAGCGGCAAATACGTTAAGTTGATCGACCAGCACGCGAGCCGACTGGCGAATTGCCTCTTCCGGGGAAATCACGCCATTCGTTTCGATGTTGATGACCAGCTTGTCGAGGTCGGTACGCTGTTCAACACGTGCGGATTCGACAGCGTAGGACACGCGGCGCACGGGTGAGAAAGAAGCGTCAAGGATGATGCGGCCAATAGTCTTGTTCGCGTCTTCAGAAAGACGGCGGACGTTGCCAGGCACGTAGCCACGGCCCTTCTCGACCTTGATCTGCATGTCCAGTTTGCCGCCGGCGGTCAGGTGAGCAATTACATGATCCGGGTTAACCAGTTCCACATCGTGCGGGAGGTCGATATCGGAAGCGAATACGGCGCCTTCGCCTTCTTTCTTCAGGCTCAGCGTCACTTCGTCCCGATTGTGCAGCTTGAACACGACACCTTTGAGGTTCAGCAGCATATCGACGACGTCTTCCTGCACACCGTCAAGCGATGAATACTCGTGAACGACGCCCGCAATTGTCACTTCCGTCGGCGCGTAGCCGACCATCGAGGAGAGCAGCACCCGGCGAAGCGCATTGCCGAGCGTATGGCCGTAGCCGCGCTCAAACGGTTCCATCACGACTTTGGCGTGACCGGCACCCAGTGCCTCGACTTCGATAATACGGGGTTTCAACAAACTGTTTTGCATGAAATGTCCTTTTCAATACCCTCGGCTCGTTACACCGATAAGGCTGATGGCATTACGGAAAAACCCACCTCAAGGATTACCTGGGATGGGCCGGGATAAGACTCAATACGCAGAATTAACGCGAATACAATTCGACGATCAGGGATTCGTTGACGTCGTTGGCGATTTCGCTACGGTCCGGCATAGCCTTAAAGGTGCCTTCCATTTTCTTGGAATCGACTGCAACCCAGGATGCCATCCCGGTTTGTTCTGCCAGGGACAACGCTTCCGCAATGCGGGTCTGCTTCTTGGCCTTTTCGCGCACAGCGACCACATCGCCTGCTTTGACCATGTAAGAAGCGATATTGACCACCTCGCCGTTAACCGTCAGCGCCTTGTGACTGACCAACTGACGTGCTTCCGCACGGGTCGAACCGAAGCCCATGCGATAGGCAACGTTGTCCAGACGAGATTCGAGCAGTTTCAACAGGTTCTCGCCAGTGTTGCCTTTACGACGATCGGCTTCAGCGAAATAGCGGCGGAACTGGCGCTCCAGAATGCCGTACATACGCTTTACCTTCTGCTTTTCGCGCAACTGATTGCCATAATCCGAAGTGCGGGCGCCGGAAGTACGGCCATGCTGACCTGGCTTCGAATCCAGCTTGCACTTGGAATCTAGCGAGCGGCGGGCGCTCTTCAGGAACAGGTCAGTGCCTTCACGGCGGGAAAGTTTTGCTTTTGGTCCGATATAACGTGCCACGTTAATTTCCTTTTAGTATATGACGCCCCAGAGTAGAACCCACATGAAGGCGGATTCGTCAGGCGCTAGTCTGATCTGCATGCGATCAGACGGTGGTCTTAAGAACAAAGCCCGCCAAGATCTCTGGCGGGCAAATTACAGCTACATCATGCCTCAGCAAGCCGAAGCAAAATGCTTAGATACGGCGACGCTTCGGCGGACGGCAGCCGTTATGCGGCACCGGTGTCACGTCCTGAATCTGGGTAATCTTGATACCAAGGTTGTTCAGCGCGCGAACAGCTGATTCGCGACCTGGCCCCGGGCCCTTAATGCGGACTTCAAGGTTCTTCACGCCGCACTCGACAGCAACCTTGCCTGCAGCTTCAGCTGCCACCTGAGCCGCAAAGGGGGTCGACTTACGCGACCCCTTGAAGCCTGCGCCACCGGAAGTCGCCCAGGACAACGCATTGCCCTGACGGTCCGTGATCGTGATGATGGTGTTGTTAAAGGATGCGTGGATATGCGCAATGCCTTCGGCAACATTCTTTTTAACTTTCTTGCGCACGCGTGCTGCTGCGGCGTTACTGGGGGCTTTTGCCATGATGATTTCCTTGAATCCGACTGAGCTGGATTATTTCTTCAACGACTGAGCGGCCTTGCGCGGTCCCTTGCGGGTACGTGCATTGGTGCGAGTGCGCTGACCACGGACCGGCAAACCTTTACGGTGGCGGAGGCCGCGGTAGCAACCCAGATCCATCAGGCGCTTGATGTTCATCGAAACTTCACGACGCAGGTCACCTTCGACGACAAACTTTCCGATCGCGTCGCGCAGCTTTTCCAGTTCGTTATCGTCCAGATCCTTGACCTTTTTATTTGTCAAAACACCGGTCTGCTCGCAAATTTCTTCTGCGCGTGGACGGCCAATACCATAAATCGCTGTCAAGCCGATCACGGTGTGTTGGTGATTGGGGATATTCACCCCTGCTATACGTGCCATTCGTTATTCCTCGATCAATAACGTTAATTAACCCTGGCGCTGCTTATGACGTGGTTCGGTACAGATGACACGAACAACGCCCTTGCGCTTGATGATCTTACAGTTGCGGCATAGCCGCTTAACTGATGCGAGCACTTTCATTTTTGCCCTCTTTCTTACAGTTCTTGGTTACTTTTATTTGGTTCGGAACACGATACGTGCCCGGCTTAAATCGTACGGCGTCAATTCCACCGTTACTTTGTCTCCCGGCAAGATGCGAATATAGTTCATGCGCATCTTGCCGGAAATGTGTCCGAGTACAACGTGCCCATTTTCCAACTTCACTCGAAACGTCGCGTTGGGAAGATTCTCTAGAATCTCGCCCTGCATCTGGATTACGTCGTCTTTTGCCATTCGATCCGCTCGTCCTCCCAAGCGCTTATCGCGTCGGAATGCCGCCCTTGAAGTTCGCCTTACGGAGCAGCGACTCATATTGCTGGGACATCACGTAGTTTTGCACTTGCGCCATGAAGTCCATCGTAACCACAACAATAATCAACAACGAAGTGCCGCCAAAATAAAACGGTACTTTCCAGCGTGCGATCAAGAACTCCGGCAACAAACACACCAAGGTGATGTAGACCGCGCCAACCAATGTCAGTCGCATCAAAATCTTGTCGATGTAGCGCGCCGTCTGGTCACCCGGACGGATACCCGGAACGAATGCACCGCTCTTCTTCAAGTTCTCGGCTGTTTCTTTGCTGTTAAACACCAACGCAGTGTAAAAGAAGCAGAAGAATACAATTGCAACGGCATATAACAACGCATGAATCGGCTCACCTGGTGCCATCGATGCCGCCAGATCCTTCAGGAAACGAACAACCGGGTTGCTCGTGTCGCCAGAAGTAAACCAGCTGGTAATCGTGGCCGGAAACAAGATGATCGACGAAGCGAAGATTGGAGGAATTACCCCGGCCATATTCAGCTTCAGCGGCAAATGACTGCTCTGTCCGCCGTAAATCTTGTTGCCAACCTGACGTTTCGCGTAATTCACCAGTATCTTGCGCTGGCCGCGTTCAATAAACACCACCAGGAATGTCACCGCTGCGACGATCACACATATCAGAATCGCGGACAACGCATTCATAGAGCCGGTGCGAACCAACTCAAACAAGCCGCCTACAGCACTGGGCAGACCTGCAGCAATACCAGCGAAAATGATGATCGAGATACCGTTGCCCAAGCCTCGTTCCGTGATTTGCTCACCGAGCCACATCAGGAACATCGTACCGGTCACCAAAGTCACGACAGTGGTAAAGCGAAACGCGAGACCCGGATCCAATACCAATCCAGGCTGCGATTCCAGCGCAACCGCAATGCCAAGTGCCTGAAACGTTGCGAGGACCAGCGTACCGTACCGCGTGTACTGAGTAATCTTGCGGCGCCCGGCTTCACCTTCCTTCTTCAGCGCTTCCAGCTGCGGCGAAACGATTGACATCAGCTGCATGATGATCGAAGCCGAAATATACGGCATGATCCCCAGCGCAAAAATCGTGAATCGCGACAGCGCACCACCTGAGAACATGTTAAACATTCCCAGGATACCGCCCTGGTTTTGCTTGAACAATTCCGCTAACTGCGTCGGGTCGATGCCCGGCACAGGAATATGGGCACCAATTCGATAAACCACCAAGGCCGCAAGCAAAAACCACAGACGGCCCCAGGGAAAACCGCTTGCCGCACTCTTAGCGAGTTGGGGAGTGGTTGCCAATTATTGCTCCGAACAAATTGGTTGCTTACGCAACCGAACCACCAGCAGCTTCAATAGCAGCCTTCGCACCTTTGGTCGCGATTAAACCTTTAATCGTGACTTTCTTGGTGATCTCGCCGGCCTTGATCACGCGTACCACGCGTGCCAGTTCGGACACGATACCGGCTTGCTTCAGCGCCAGAATATCAACTTCAGCAACAGGCAATTTTTCCAGGTCGGACAAACGAACTTCCGCCTTGAAAGGAGTTGCCAGCGACTTGAAACCACGCTTCGGAAGACGACGCTGCAAAGGCATCTGACCGCCTTCAAAGCCGACTTTATGGAAACCGCCCGAACGCGACTTCTGACCTTTGTGGCCGCGGCCGGCGGTCTTGCCCAGGCCGGACCCGATACCACGGCCGACGCGGCGTTTGTAGTGCTTCGCGCCGTCAGCTGGTTGGATGTTATTCAATTCCATGATTTGCTCCGTTCGCAAGCCTTGCGGCTTACGACACCACTTTCACGAGATACGAAACCTTGTTGATCATGCCGCGCACTGCCGGCGTATCTTCCAGTTCCGAGACCGAGTTCACGCGACGCAAGCCCAGACCGCGAACGGTAGCGCGATGCGATTCACGTGTGCCGATCAAGCCTTTGACCAGTTGCACTTTGATTGTGTTTGCCATTCTGATCACCTCAACCGAGAATATCTTCAACGGACTTGCCGCGCTTGGCAGCAATTTCCGATGGGGTGTTCATCTTGGACAAGCCGTCCAGTGTAGCGCGCACCATGTTGTAAGGGTTGGTCGAACCATTGGACTTTGCCACCACGTTCGTCACGCCCATTACTTCAAAAATCGCGCGCATCGGTCCGCCGGCGATCACGCCAGTACCGTCTTTGGCAGGCGAAATCATTACCGAAGAGGCGCCGTGTTTACCGGTCACGGTATGTTGCAGCGTCCCGTTCTTCAAAGTGACCTTGATCATTTTGCGACGCGCTTCTTCCATCGCCTTCTGCACTGCCACCGGCACTTCTTTCGACTTGCCTTTGCCCATGCCGATGCGGCCATCGCCGTCACCAACCACCGCCAGCGCTGCGAAACCCATGATACGGCCGCCCTTGACCACTTTGGTCACGCGGTTGACCGCAATCATTTTCTCGCGCATGCCATCATCGCGCTCTTCGCCCTGCTGCGGCTTTGCTTGCATTTTTGCCATGAGGATTCTTCCTTAGAACTTCAGACCGGCTTCACGTGCCGCGTCTGCTACTGCCTTAACACGGCCATGGTAGCGGAATCCGGAACGATCAAACGCGACTTCAGCAATTCCTGCCTTCAACGCTTTTTCTGCCACACGCTTGCCTACCAGTGCCGCAGCTGCGGTGTTGCCACCTTTGCCGGATTGACCAGCCAGCTCTTTGCGCACTTCCGCTTCCAGCGTGGAGGCGGAAGCAAGTATTGTCGCATCCGGCCCAATAATGTTTGCGTAAATATGCAGGTTGGTACGATGCACCGCCAGGCGGGTCACCTTTAACTCTGCGATCTTGGCACGGGTTTGACGTGCGCGGCGCAGACGTGATTGTTTCTTATCCATCGTCAACCCCTATTACTTCTTCTTGGTTTCTTTAAGCACTACCACCTCGTCCGAATAACGGACGCCCTTGCCTTTATATGGCTCAGGACTGCGGTATGCACGAACTTCAGCGGCGGTCTGACCAACTTTTTGCCTGTCGATCCCTTTGATCAGGATCTCGGTCTGCGACGGAGTTTCACACTTGACGCCAGCTGGCATCTGATGAACCACCGGGTGCGAGAAACCGAGCGACAGGTTGAGCTTGTCGCCTTGAGCCTGAGCACGATAACCCACGCCGACCAGATTCAGCTTCTTCTCGAAGCCTTTGGTGACGCCATTGATCATGTTATTGACCAATGCACGAACTGTTCCGGACATTGCATTTGCTTCGCGGCTGTCGTTGGCCGGCTCAAACGTCAAGGTGCCGTTTTCGTTATGAATCTTTACCGAGCCAGTAAGCGGCAGGGTAAGCGTGCCCAGAGGGCCTTTAATTGTGATCAACTCTGCCGCGACGGTCGCTTCTACGTCCTTCGGCAGTGCAATCGGCATTTTACCTACACGAGACATCTTGCACTCCTTAGGCCACGTAGCAAATAACTTCGCCACCGACACCGGTCGCGCGCGCTTTGCGGTCAGTCATGACGCCCTGGGGGGTAGAAACAATTGCCACACCCAGTCCATTCATCACGTTCGGGATATCGTTCTTGCCCTTGTAGATGCGCAGGCCCGGACGGGACACGCGCTCAAGGCGTTCGATAACCGGACGACCGGCATAATATTTCAAACCAATCTTCAGCTCGGCTTTGCCCGCAGCTTCAGTCACGGCGAAATCTTCAATGTAACCCTCGTCCTTCAGGACGTTGGCGATCGCGACCTTCACTTTCGAAGAAGGCATGGCGAATGTAGTTTTTTGCACGCCTTGCGCATTGCGAATGCGGGTCAGCATATCGGCGATAGGATCGCTCAGACTCATTGCTTATTCTCCTATTACCAGCTGGCTTTAGTCATACCCGGGATCTCGCCGCTCATGGCGATTTCACGGAGCTTAGTGCGACCCAGACCGAACTTTCGGAAAGTGCCACGTGGACGACCAGTCAGCGCGCAACGATTGCGTTGACGCGCCGGGTTCGCGTTGCGTGGCAGCGCCTGTAACTTCAGGCGCGCCTCATAGCGCTCTTCTTCCGACTTCGATTGATCTTCGATGATTGCCTTTAACTCGGCGCGCTTGGCTGAATACTTCTTCACCAGGTCTGCACGCTTTTGTTCACGGTTAATCAGTGCCAGTTTTGCCATGGCAACCTCAGTTTCTGAACGGGAATTTAAATGCGGCGAGAAGCGCTTTTGCTTCGTCGTCGGTTTTGGCTGTCGTCGTGATACTGATGTTCATACCACGCAACGCGTCAATCTTGTCGTATTCAATTTCGGGGAAAATGATCTGCTCTTTCACACCGATATTGTAATTACCACGACCGTCGAACGACCGACCAGACACACCACGGAAATCGCGTA